>DJEN01000050.1 GCA_002431345.1 Megasphaera sp. UBA5897
AATTTCAACAGAACTGACTAAAAAAATGCAGAACTTGGCTTTGCAGGTGTTTCATTTGTGCCTCTGCAGCGGTGTAGCCCGTGTCGATGTCATGACGGATAAAGAAGGCAATCCTTTTGTGCTGGAAATCAATACGGTTCCGGGCATGACGGCTACGAGCTTGGTGCCGGATGCAGCCAGAGCGATGAATCTTTCCTTTGAAGATTTGTGTGAAAAAATTTTATTGGAAGCTTCTGTTGGCAAATTTTAATGGCTGCATAGATACAGCTAGTTAGGAATCCATAATGAAGAACGAATATACAGACCATTATGCAGCATCTGATGCAGCTATGCCGCATCATAAACAAACTATCACGCCGGTTCTTCCTCACAGCCGTGATGTATTCGTGCCGCCGCAATTGGACAATGACCCGCTGCAGCCATCTGCACAGAAAGAAAGACAAAAGCAAAGAAAACGGCGGATTATTCGGCATAAAATGCAGCGCAGCAAAAAAGAAAAAGCCATACAACGGCGCCGTCAAAAACGGCAGCGCCGGCTGTTGGCCGTCTTGGCAGTCATTCTTGTCTTTGTATTGTGGCTGTTGCTGCGCCTGTTGCCAATACCGTTTGGGGCATTGATTGTAGACGGCAATGAAAACTTATCCTTTGATGATGTCTACCGTGCCAGCGGCGTGCCGGGATATGTCAATGTTATTCAACTGTCGCCGGATACGATTCAGGACCGTTTGTCCAAAGATCTGCGGATTGAACATGTATCGGTGACGAGAGAATTTCCGGCTACGATTCATGTCGATTTAAAAGAACGGAAAGCAGCGGCTGTTATTACGACGATGTATGGCTTTGCGTATGTTGACGCCGGCGGGACGGTTATTGACATGCAGCCGCAGATTAAAGGCGTGGCGGTGCCGATCATGACTGGCAAGAAAATGGATACGTTGCTGCTGGGGGATACGATTACAGATGGTTCCTTGTATGCAGCGCTGGTTTATATGCGCAATATATCGCCGGAACTGCGGGATACGATAGCAGAAATCAATGTTGGCAATCCGGAAAATATCATCGTGTATACAACGGATTCAGTGCCTATTCATTTGGGAGAAGGCGATCATCCGGCTGAACGGGCTGAAATTACAGGAGAACTGCTGCAGGAAGTGAGAGACAATCATTTAGCTGTTCAGTATATTGATACAGACGTAAAATCTCCTTTAGTAAAAAGCAAATAGGAGGACAAAGCAGACTGGCAAAAGCGAGTCTGTTTTGTAGTATAAGAAAGATTTTTAAAAATATGTAGATAATTTTTCTGAGATAGTGTAAAATAATAGAGAATCCTATCTGCATAGCAGTGTTAACGATTTTGAAGGAGGAAATATGAAAATGGCAGAGTTTGCAAATATAAAAGTAATTGGTGTCGGCGGCGGCGGTAACAATGCTGTCAACCGTATGATAGAAAGCGGTTTGCAGGGCGTGCAGTTCATTTCTGTAAACACGGAAGATCAGGTATTGGAAGTTTCCAAAGCAGATGTAAAAATCCAGATTGGTGAAAAATTGACACGCGGTCTTGGGGCCGGCGCTAATCCCTCTATTGGCGAACAAGCTGCTTTAGAAAGCAAAGAAGAAATCATCAAAGCCCTGCAGGGTGCGGACATGGTATTTGTCACAGCCGGCATGGGCGGCGGCACAGGTACAGGCGCAGCGCCTATCGTAGCAGAATGTGCAAAAGAAATGGGTGCGCTTACTGTAGCAGTAGTTACCAAACCATTCTCCTTTGAAGGCAAACGCCGTAAAGAACAAGCGGAAAAAGGTGCTGCCTACTTAAAAGAAAAAGTAGATACGATTATTACGATTCCAAACGATAAATTGCTCCAGATTATTGATAAGAAAACACCGCTGAAAGATGCGTTCCTCGTTGCCGACGATGTACTCCGTCAGGGCGTACAGGGGATTTCTGACTTGATTACGACAACAGGTCTTATCAACTTGGACTTTGCTGATGTGAAGACGATTATGTCTGACCAGGGTGAAGCAATTATGGGTATCGGCGTTGGTTCTGGTGAAAACCGTGCTGTGGAAGCTGTTGATGGTGCTATTCACAGCTCCTTGCTCGAAACAGGCATCGACGGTGCGCAGAGCATCTTGCTTAACGTTACAGGCGGCCCGGACATCAGCTTGTACGAAATCAACGAAGCAGCTGAAAAAGTGGCAGAAGCAGTCGATCCGGATGCCAATATCATCTTCGGTTCTGTTATTGATCCAGATATGGAAGATTCTATTCGCATTACCGTGGTTGCTACGGGCTTTGGCAAAGAACCGTCTTCCATTCCGGCATTTGGTCAGAATGCAGGACCTGCTAAAATTGGCGATTCTAAAGATGCAAGCGGCGTAGAAATTCCTACGTGGATGAGATAAGATAGTACATATAAAAGCGGATCCTGGCGGACCCGCTTTTTTTCAAAAATTCCTATACTACTTTTTAGGAGGAAATACCCATGAGATGTCCTTTTTGTAAAAGTGAAGATACAAAAGTAACAGATTCACGGGCGACAGATGACGGCAACGCTATTCGTCGCCGCCGTGAATGCCAGCATTGCGGTCGGCGTTTTACGACATATGAAATGGTGGAAGAAGTACCGCTGACTGTAATCAAGCGGGATGGCAGCCGCGAATTATTTGACCACAATAAAATACTCAATGGCCTGCTGCGGGCTTGTAATAAACGCATGGTAACCAGACAGCAGCTGAACGACATTGTTGTAAAAGTAGAACGCACGATTCGTAATTCCCTAGTCCAAGAGGTTACGAGCGAACGAATAGGAGAACTCGTCTTAAATGAATTAAAATCAATAGATGAAGTTGCCTATATTCGGTTTGCCTCTGTATATCGTCAATTTGCTGACTTGGATAGTTTCATGGCAGAATTAGAACATTTGATGGGTCATAAAAAGGAAAAACGTCATGAAGATGATGACTAACTGTATATGGGAGAATGACGAATGACGGAAAATTACATAGATGCTTTTTTAAATACTGTGCTGCCGGGGCTGCGCATTGCTGTCATCGGTGATATGATGGTAGACCGGTATGTGTTTGGCCGCGTAGAACGCATATCACCGGAAGCACCGGTCCCGGTCAACAAGGTGGAACGAGTTGCGTCCGTATTGGGCGGCGCAGCCAATGTAGCAGCTAATTTGGCGAATCTGGACTGCCATGTCATGGCAGCCGGCTTGGTTGGCGACGATGACAATGCGGGGCTGCTGCGCAAGCTGCTGCATACGTCTGCTATTGATGACAGCGGTTTAATTGTGCGGCACGATCATGCGACGACAACTAAAATGCGCGTGCTAGGCTCACGGCAGCAGATGGTTCGCCTTGATTTTGAAGAAGTTGCCCCGCTGACAACGGAAGAAGAAGACGTATTGGCAGCTTGGCTGCATACACAAATTCAGCACGGGCTGGACGGCATTATTTTATCTGATTACAAAAAGGGCGTATTGACAGAACGGGCTGCTGAGCTAGTCATTGCGGCAGCGCATGATGCAGGGATTCCCGTGCTGGTAGACCCCAAAGGCAGTGACTGGACGAAGTATAATGGGGCTGATTTTGTTACGCCTAACATGAAAGAACTGGCAGACTGCCTGGGACAGCCAGTACCTAATGAAGGAGCTGCTGTCGTAGAAGCGGCTAAAACGCTTCATCAGCAGTATGATTTTGCCCATTTGATGGTTACGCGTTCTGAAAAAGGAATTACCGTTATTGGCAAAGACGGTAAAATTTGGAATAATCCGGCTACGGCGCAGGAAGTCTTTGATGTTTCCGGTGCAGGAGATACGGTAGCAGCAGCCTTTTTGGCAGCTATTGCCGGCCATTTATCTATCCGCACGAGTCTGCAGATTGCCAACGCGGCAGCAGGTATTGTCGTCGCCAAGGTAGGGACGTATCCGATTCACCGCAGTGAGCTGTTAAAATTGTGGAAAGAATGGCATCCCAGCCGCTGGGCTCCGTATAAAGCACTGACTTGGGAAGAAACTGCGCAGAAAATCCGCCAATGGCAGCAAAAAGGCGAAACTGTCGTCTTTACTAACGGATGCTTTGATATACTGCATCGTGGTCACGTCCTATATTTGCAGCAGGCGGCGATGCTGGGACAGCATCTTGTAGTCGGCTTAAATTCAGATGACTCCGTGCGGCGCTTAAAAGGTGAAACGCGGCCTTTGGTTCATGAAGAAGACCGGGCCGTACTGTTGAGTGCGCTGGGCTGCGTCGATGAAGTAGTCATTTTTACTGAAGACACACCGGCAGAACTGCTGCAGGTGTTGCGTCCGGATATCCTTGTCAAAGGCGGCGATTATAAGCCGGAAGAAGTCATCGGCAGGGAATATGTGAAACGAGTCGAAATTATTTCGTTTGAAGACGGCTATTCTACAACGGGATTGGTACAGAAGATAGCCAATTTAGCAAAGAAGGGAAAAATATGAAAATAGTAACAGGCGGTGCCGGTTTTATCGGCAGCAACATTGTAAAACAATTAAATAACCGCGGTATCAATGATATCCTCATCGTTGATGACTTGACGGACGGCCGCAAATGCCGAAATCTGCAGGGGCTTGATTTTTATGACTATATGGACTATGCGGATTTTGATGAACAAATGGCTGACGATACATTTGACTGCGGCTATATTGACGTCGTCTTTCATGAAGGAGCCTGCTCCGATACGATGAATTATGACGGCCGCTATATGATGAAGAACAACTACGAAGGCAGCAAAAATATCCTGCGGTACTGCATGCAGCGCAAAATTCCGTTTTTATACGCATCTTCTGCTTCCACCTATGGCAGCGGCAAAAACGGATTCCGTGAAGAACCGGCTTGCGAACAGGCATTAAATCCCTATGCCTATTCCAAACTGCAGTTTGACCGCTATGTGCGCCGCATGATGCCGAAAGCCAAGAGCCAAATTGTTGGGTTTCGGTATTTTAACGTCTTCGGACCGCAGGAAAACCACAAAGACCGCATGGCTTCATTAATTTATCAAAAATTCCATGAATTGCAGGAAACGGGGAAAATCACCCTCTTCCAAGGAACGGCAGGCTATGCGGACGGCGGCCAGATTCGTGACTTTGTCTACGTCAAGGACGTCGTCAACGTTATTTTCTATTTTTGGGAACACCCGGAATTATCCGGTATTTATAACTGCGGCACCGGCGTAGGCCATTCATTTAATGAATTTGTTCAAGGTGTCATTGATTACTGCGGCAAAGGCCATATCGAATATGTGCCGTTCCCGGATATTTTGAAAGGCAAATACCAAAGCTATACGCAGGCCGATACGACAAAATTGATGGAAGCTGGTTATGACCGCGGCTTTACGCTGCTCCATGAAGCCGTCAAAGAATACTGCAGTGTTCTCGACAAAAGCAATGGGTATTACGAATGAGAAAAGCCGTTTTTTTTGACCGGGACGGCGTACTGAATGTCGACAAAGGGTATTTGAGCCGTATTGAAGATTTTGAATGGATAGACGGTGCCAAAGAGGCACTGGCCATGCTTACCCGTTTGGGCTATGCGGTTATTGTCGTGACCAATCAAAGCGGCGTAGCCCGCGGCTATTATACAGAAGCCGATGTGCAGAAACTGCATGCGTGGATGTGCCGGGAAGCCAAGCGTGCCGGCGGCGTGATTACGGCCGTATATTACTGCCCGTATTTGGCAGGAGCGCCTCTTAAAGCCTACGACAAACAGAGCGATTGGCGCAAACCCGCGCCGGGAATGGTTTTACAGGCCATAAAAGATTACGATATTGATGCATCCCAGTCATTTATGATCGGAGATATGCCCCGTGATGTCGAATGCGGCGAGCGCGCCGGCGTGCAGGGGTATCTCTTCCAAGGCGGCCGGCTGGATGCGCTTGTCCGGCATATTATAGAAGAAAGGAAACAGTCGTGAAGGAGTACAAGAATATATTAATCATCAAGATGAGTTCTCTTGGCGATGTTCTTCATGCTCTGCCGACACTATACGCGCTGCGGGAAAATTGTCCCAAAGCGCGTATTGTTTGGGCGGTACATGAAAACTTTTCTGCTGTGCTGCCGGGAAAACCGTATATTGATGATGTTGTATATATCGATAAAAAAAGACTGAAATCACTGTCATACTGGCGGCAGCTGCGCCGTACGCTGCATGCCTATCATTTTGATGTATCCTTTGATTTGCAGGGACTGGCCAAAAGTGCTATTGTCGCTTGGAACAGCGGGGCTAAAGAAAAATACGGCTACTGGGAAATGCGCGAAGGGAGTTTTCTAGTCAGCAAGGGATTAAAGGGCAGCCACCAATATGACCATGTGATTGAACGGTATTTGGATACCGTACGCGTCTTGGGCGGCAAGGTCGATGCTATAGAATTTCCTCTGCCGGATATATCAGCTGTACGGTCTGCGATGCAGCAGCGTCTGCATGCCGACGGGATGCAGGGAAACTATATTGCTGTGGTGCCGGGTGCGCGCTGGGCCGTAAAAGAATGGCCGCTTGCGCATTGGCAGGAATTTGTTCGGCGTGTTACCGATACCGGTATGAATGTACTGCTGCTGGGAAGCAGTGACGATGCGGCAAAAGGACAGGCCATTACGGCAAATGTGCCGTCTCCGCATGTTTTTGACTATACCGGCAGGACGAATCTCAAAGAACTGATGGCAGCCATTGCCGACGCTCAGTTGTATATCAGCGCGGATACAGGTCCGCTGCATATTGCCAATGCCTTAAAAAAAGAGCTGATTGCCCTCTTTGGGCCGACCTGCCCGGATAGAACCGGCCCATATGGCGGCGCGGACAGTACGTATATTCATATGATTATTTCGCCGACCTCCAAGGCAACGCCGGCACAGCCTTTAGTTGACGATCCGCAGTGCATGGCTCACATTACAGTAGACAAGCTTTGGCAGGTGTATACGGCTGTACGGAAGAAGGTGGAGAACGATGATTAATTTACGACATAAGAAGATTATAGTGACATTTCTCATGCATTTGGGTGATTTGGTTTTGATAACACCTTTTTTGCAGGTGCTGCGGCGCCATGCGCAGGGGTCGGAAATTACATTGGTTGTCGATGAAAAAGTAGCCGATGTGGTCCGTTATAATCCGCATATTGACCATCTCATCACCGTAGACAAAAAAGGAAAGGATAATTCTATCGGCGCGCTGTGGCGTATTGGCCGGGAATTACACAAAAATCACTACGATATATTGATTAATCTTCACCCTAACGAACGGACTTCTTTTTTGGCGACGGTTATTCATGCCAAAGAGTTTATGGGTATGAGTCATTTTTTGGCTCGTCCCTTTATGGACAGATACACCCGCTTGGATCGGCTGCATCTGCATGCTGCCGATATGTACATCAACGTCTTGGAACAACTGGGCATTGATGACTACCGCACGGACGGGCTGGAGTTGTTTACCTGCCCGGCATGGGATGATAAGGCCGCTGCGTTTTATACACAGGCAGGGGTCGGCCCTCATGATACGGTGATAGGGTTTAATATAGGCAGTGCCGTACCGCAAAAACGGTGGCCGCCTAAACGCTTTGCCGCGGTAGCAGATTATTTTGCTGAAAAAGGCTGCCGCTGCGTCTTTTTTGGCGGTTCTATGGACGCTGCCATGGTAGAGGAAGCCGTTTCCTTTATGAAGTACAAGCCGTTAATTGGGACTGGTAAATTTTCGATTGGCGAATTGGCATCTGCCATCCGGCGGTGCGCTCTTTTTATTACCAACGACAGCGGTCCCATGCATATTGCCGTGAGCCAGCACGTACCGCTTGTCGCCTTATATGGCCCCAGTAATCCTAAATTTTATGGTCCCTATACAGATAAAGCGATTGTCTTGGAATCTACAGACCAATATGAAATCGGCAAGAGCATGAAAAAAATCATCAAAGAAGGAAAATATAAAGGCATTTCGGTTATTCCTATGAGCCAGGTCATTGAAGCAGGTGAAGAATTATTGGCGAAATATGCCCAAAAGCCGTGATTTTATTTTTTTAGTAAATATGATATAATGTGATAATATAGTGTTATTGTGTGAATAATGGAGGTGTTCTCTATGAAGAAAATAGTATTAGCCAGCGTATTGGCTGCTCTCGTTTCTGTTAGTGCTGTTTCCTTAGCAGCCCCCTTGAAAAATCCACAGCAAGGTGACTTCAAAGCCAATGCCAACTACGGCTTCTCGCAAAAAGAAGGCAAACATGATGCATCCAGCCGCTTTACGGGCGGTGATTTGACATATTCCCTGACGGATAAATGGGACATTCAGTATGTAAATAATTACACGAAAAGCGATGCAGCCAAAGTCAATGAACACTACGTACTTGGCAACTATCGCTTTACGCCGTACTTATCTGCGTATGGCGGCGGCTCGTATGTAAAAACGGATACATACAATACCAAGAAAAATTATGGGTATCAAGTCGGCTTGAGAGGTCAGCTTCCGTTGACAGATAAGCTGCAGGGGTTTGCTTCCGTCGGTGTCGGCGATGATATTAACACCTATGAAATTGGCTTGGGATATGACATTACCAGCAACTGGGATGCGCATATCAAATACCGTGACAGCAAAGTAGATGTCGATAACTACGATGATAATGTCAAAGGCTGGCAAGTCGGCATGGGGTATAAGTTTTAACTAAAATCTCGAAATAACAAATTGACAATGTACAGTATCGTTTCGTATAATAAATAAGATATGTGCTGTGGTTGCAAGTCGATGCCAGGCGCAGGCCAAGCGATCCACGTAAGGAGCTCAAAGCGGCTCTGATCATAGTGCGCCCTAGAAGTAAGACCTGCCGCAAAAAGCGAGAGAGCTAGTAGTGGGGGATGCAGACCATCTATGAGCGAACGTTCCAGCAGGCGAGTGTGGGGATAAAAACCAGGTCAGGCATATCCAAAAGGGGCTGTCGCAGAAGCGGCAAGCCCTTTTTGCATGTGCTTTTGGCCGTACCCGACTATCTGTACAGCGCATTGGCTCTGCATTTCCATTCATGGGCAGCCGGAAGCCGTGCAGGATGAGCAACAGCGTATGCGGTGCTTGCGGTGGCAGTATGTGTGGATTTTATTTGACGTTTTCAAAACGATATAGTAAAATATAAAAGTATTTATATTCAGATGCTTGGAGGAGTGAGACCTGTCGATGAAGGTGGATATACAGTCTGTAGACAGAGAAATACAGAAAAATCCGTTTGACAGTTTTATGGATTTTCATGTGAGCAAAGCTGATGAAGAAAGTACAGTCCTCGTTTTTGAAAATAAGGGAACTTCATGGGACAATCCGAACGGTACGATGTATGGCGGCGTTTTATATTCTATGTCAGATTCTGCGATGGAAGCGGCATGTGCTGTCTGCGGTAAGGCGGTGCTGACATTGGATTTAGCCATGAATTTTCTCCGTCCGGCTTTTTCGAATACGACGATTCGCGCTGAAGCCAGGGTGATTCATAATGGTCACACGACCATGGTCGCATTATGCGATTTTTATGATAATAACAATCGCTATTTGGCACATGGAAAAGGTACCTTTTTTGTGACCGGGCCGTATACGATAGCTGGCACAGACAGCCGGGAAGAAAGGGGTTCCCTGACGCATGAATGACATGATGAAGCAGCGGCTCCTGCATATTCAGCAGGGAATTATGAGCAAGACACCGTATTTTAAAAATCTGCCGTGTACGATAGAAGATGCGGACGAAGGATGGATTCGGCTGTCTTTTGATATTAAGCCTAATTTGTGCAATTATCGGGGTATTGCTTCGGGCGGCGTGTTGGCTGCGTTTTGCGATACGCTTATGGGAATTGCCAGCCGAACGCTGGGATTTCAAGTAACGACATTGGAAATTAATATGAATTATATCCGCCGCGTGGAAGCCGGGCATCATGTAATTGGTATAGGACAGGTAGTCCATCACGGTGGCAAGACAATTGTCGTAGAATGCGAATGTTTTGATGAAGATGGAAATGTCGTTGTAAAAGGACGTTCTTCTTTTTATGTTTTAGGACGACTTGATTAGTTAAAATATTGGTTTAGAAAACGGAAGGTTGGTTAGCAGATATGGATTTTGCCTATAATGACGAACAAAAAGAAATTATCAAGGTTGTTCGCGATTTGGTAGAAAAAGAAATTGTCCCGTATGCAGGAGAAATGGATGAAACGGGTAAACTTCATGAAGGATTGTTGGAAAAATTAGCAGCCCAGGGACTGTTGGGCGTAGCAATTCCGGAAGAATTCGGCGGCGCAGGCTTAGATGCCATTACGATTGCAGCTATTTATGAAGAATTGGGGAAAGGCTGTGCCGGTGTAGCGACGACTGTCGCTGCCAATGCGTTGGCTTCTTATCCGGTTATTATTGCCGGCAATGATGACCAGAAAAAACGCTACTTTGATATTATCAACCAGGATAACTTGGCGGCATTTGCATTGACAGAACCGGGTACAGGCTCTGATGCAGGTTCCGTTTCTACACGCGCTGTTAAAACGGAAGACGGCAAAGGGTATATTTTAAACGGCACGAAATGCTTCATTACCAACGGCGCCTTGGCAGAAGTTTTCGTTGTCTTTGCCAATACCCGCAAAACAGGCGGTATTCGCGGCTTGACAGCGTTTATTGTCCGTAAAGGCACGCCGGGCTTTACTGTAGGCAAGGCAGAAAACAAAATGGGGATCCGTGCTTCCAATACGACAGAACTGATTTTCCAGGACTGCTATGTGCCGGTAGAAAACCGGTTGGGCCGTGAAGGACAGGGCTTCCGCATTGCCATGAATACATTGGATGCTGCCCGTCCGTTTGTCGGTGCTGTATCTGTTGGCATTGCAGAAGCGGCATTCCGTGCTTGCTGTGAATATGCAAAAGTCCGGGTACAGTTTGACAAACCGATTGCTTCGTTCCAGATGGTACAGAGCATGATTGCCGATATGGCTATGCAGGTAGAAGGAGCCCGCCTTTTGGTACACCGTGCCTGCTGGATGAAAGACCAGGGCATGGAATTCAGCCGTGAAGCGGCTATTGCCAAATGCAACGCATCGGATGTAGCTATGCAGGTAACAACCAATGCCGTACAAGTTATGGGCGGCTATGGATACATCAAAGAATATCCGGTTGAAAAATATATGCGTGATGCCAAAATCATGCAGATTTATGAAGGCACCAACCAAATTCAGCGTTTGGTTATTGCCAACAAGACATTATACTGATACAATATAGGAGTCACATATCGTGACCTTATATACGGCAATGAAAAAGAGAGTATATGCTGGACATCTGAAAACAGGGAACGCAGCCGTAGATTGAGAGCTGCGTATCAGATAAGGTATACGGTTCACTTTGGAGCTTTTCGGCTGAACGGAGTAGGCTGGACGGGAGTTCCCGTTACTGAACACATGAGACACAATTAGGGTGGTACCGCGAAGTCAGACTTTCGCCCCTTTCCGGGGCGGGAGTCTTTTTTAGTATGAAGAGGAGGATTATACAAATGATCAATGATAAGATTGAGGCCATCAAAGCAGCCGTCAGCGAACAACTCGCTGCCAGCCAAGCCTTGCAGGATGTGCAGAATATTCGTGTCCAATACTTAGGAAAAAAAGGCGAATTAACGTCTATTATGAAAGAATTGAAAACGCTGTCTAAAGAAGAACGGCCAAAAGTCGGCCAGTTGGTAAATGCAGCGCGCAGTGTCATTGAAGAACAAGTAAAAGCCAAAATGGAAGAATTAAAAGAACGGGAATTGGAACAAAAAATCCAGTCCGAAAAAATCGATATTACGCTTCCAGGCAGAAAACCTGTATTAGGCCATGAACATCCCCTGCATTTGACACGCCGCCTGATGGAAGAATCGTTTCTCCGCATGGGCTTTTCTATCGTAGAAGGACCGGATATTGAATCCGACTATTATAATTTCCAGTGCCTGAATCTGCCGGAAGATCACCCAGCCCGTGATATGCAGGATTCCATGTATGTTACCGATAATATTTTGCTGCGCACGCATACCTCCGGCATGGAAGCACGTACGCTGCAGGCTCATAAACCGAATGAACCGTTCAAAATTATTGCGCCGGGCAAAGTATACCGCTGCGATTATGACGCAACTCATTCACCGGTATTTCACCAAATGGAAGGCATGATCGTCGATAAAAACATTCGTTTCTCTGACTTGAAGGGTATGTTGGAAGACTTCCTTCGCGATATTTTCGGACCGCAGACAAAAGTCCGGTTCCGTGCCAGCTATTTCCCCTTTACGGAACCAAGTGCTGAAGTCGATATTTCCTGCGTCATGTGTGGCGGCAAAGGATGCCGTGTCTGCTCTCACACCGGCTGGCTGGAAATCTTGGGCTGCGGCATGACCAACCCCAATGTATTGCGCATGAATGGCTATGACCCCAATGAAGTCAGTGCGTTTGCTTTTGGCATGGGGGTAGAACGTATTGCCATGCTCAAATACGGCATTGATGACTTGCGGTTGTTCTATGAAAATGATATGCGGTTCTTGAACCAGTTCTAGGAGGTATAAACGATGAAAAGTTCTTTGAAATGGATGCAGGATTATGTAGATGTCGATATGACACAAGATCTGCAGAAATTTGCGGATACACTGACGGTTGCCGGTATTCCTGTAGAACAGGTGGAATATTGGGGCGACGAAATTAAAAAAGTAGTAACTGGTAAAATTTTAAAAATTGATAAACATCCCGATGCAGATAAGTTGGTTGTCTGCCAAATTGACGTCGGCAGTGAACAACTGCAAATCGTCACCGGTGCTAAAAACGTTCGGGAAGGCCAAATCGTTCCCGTCGCTGTACACGGTGCGCATTTGCCGGGCGGTGTAAAAATAAAACGGTCCAAACTCCGCGGCGTACCGTCCAACGGCATGCTCTGCTCTGCCCATGAACTTGGGTTTGATGACAGTGTGCTTTTGCCGGAAGAACGCAACGGCATCTGGATTCTGCCGGAAGATACACCGATCGGCGTCGATGCAGCAGAATATTTGGATGCCAGAGATGTCGTCTATGAATATGAACTGACGCCAAACCGGGCAGACTGCTTCTCTATGGTAGGCTTGAGCCGTGAATTTGCTGTTTTGAGCAA
Source organism: Megasphaera sp. UBA5897 (assembly GCA_002431345.1). GTDB lineage: Bacteria > Bacillota > Negativicutes > Veillonellales > Megasphaeraceae > Megasphaera. The sequence goes on from DJEN01000050.1 coordinate 13,118, forward strand.
TAAACAGGCTTCCTATCCGGACATCAAAGTGACAGAATGCGATGAATCCATTGACGGCAAAGTATCTGCTTCGATTGAAGATGAAGATTTATGCAGCCGCTATGCCGCTCGCTTGCTGCTCAATGTCAAAATCGGCAAATCGCCGCTCTGGATGCAGCAGCGTCTGCGCAAATCCGGCGTTCGTCCGATTAACAACGTCGTCGACGTTACCAACTATGTTATGATTGAACTGGGCATTCCTCTTCATGCTTACGACTATGACAAAGTGGCAGACCATCATCTCATTGCCCGCCGTGCGCATGCTGATGAAGCAATTAAGACGTTGGACGGCGTAGACCGCAAACTCAATGACAATATGCTTGTCATTGCAGATACTCAAAAACCATGCTGCATTGCCGGTATTATGGGCGGCTATAACTCAGAAGTTACGGCAGATACGAAAACAGTTATTCTCGAATGTGCTTCCTTCAAAGGTTCCAGCATTCGTCATACAGGCCGTTCGTTAGGCCTTCGTTCGGAAGCATCCGGCCGTTTTGAACGGGGCTTGGATGCACACAGCTGCCTGCGTTCGTTGGACCGCTGCGCCCAGCTCCTGCAGCAGATGCATGCCTGTGACGTTGCCAAGGGCATTGTCGATGTATACCCGCATCCGCAGGAAACGACGAAGATTTCATTTACGGCTAAGCAGGTCAACACCTTCCTGGGTACGGATATCCCGGAAGAACAGATGATTCACATGCTGGAAACGCTGCAGTTCGGTATTGAAAAAGACGGCGAAACCGTTACGGCTGTCGTACCGTCCTATCGCGGCGACTGCACGGAAATGCCGGATATAGCAGAAGAAGTAGCCCGTATTTATGGCTATGAAAATATTCCGTCTACACGTCCATGGTCCAATATTTCCAAAGGGGAAGAAGGATTCCATCATCAAGTCGGCGAAAAAATTTCAGCTATTCTCAGCGGCAGCGGCTTGAATGAAACCGTAACGTTCAGCTTCGTACATCCGGATTCGCTGAAAAAACTGCTCTTCAAAGACGGAGATCCCGTATATCATGCTGTACCGATTCTCAACCCGATTACGGAAGAATTTCCGCTGATGCGCACTACGCTGATTCCGTCGCTGATGGATGTACTGGTTCGTAATCAGGCCGTAAAGAATCCGTCCGTCGGCATTTATGAAATTGCGCCGGTATATGCGCCGAAAGAACTGCCCGTGACGGAACTGCCGCATCAGGAATATCGTGTAGCCGGCTTGCTCTATGGCCAGCGGACAACGGCACAATGGCCGACACAGGCTGCCAACTATGATTTCTATGATGTCAAAGGCATTGTAGAAGCCGTATTGGAAGGACTGGGCATTCATGCAGATTTGGAAACATCGGATTACGCGCCGCTTCATCCGGGAAAAGCAGCCCAGTATGTCAAAGATGGAAAAGTCCTTTGCCGGTTTGGCGAACTCCATCCAAAAGCTATGGACAACTATGACGTTGCCGGCCCGGTATATGTATTTGAAATGTATATGAATGAAATTCTGCCGCTTATCAATTTGATTCCGGATTACCATAAAGTTGCCAAATTCCCGGCTTCCAGCCGTGACCTTGCCTTTTTGGCACCGCTTGCCACAACCAATGAATCGATTATTGATGTGATTAAAGCAGACGGCGGCCCGTATTTGGAAGCAGTACATCTCTTTGATATGTACACTGGCAAACAGGTACCGCAGGGCTTCAAGAGCTTGGCATATTCGCTGGTATTCCGTTCAGAAGAAGGAACACTTACCGATGCAGACATTCAGACCCCTGTCGATGCCATTGTCAAGGATTTGAAAGAAAAACTGAACTGCGAATTGCGCTAAGTACTACATTCACGCATAAAAAAACGGCTTCTGCGGGAGTCGTTTTTTTGCCGTGTTGTAATCTTAAATATTTATTGTAAAATATGTAAACTTGTGGTATGATGTAGAGCGTAATATGGTATTTTAGAGATAATTTAGGGCTTCGGCCCATAAGGAGGACATACTTAGAATGAACGTAACAGTTAATGAAGTAGACCAACACAAAGTAACCCTGCACATTGAAGTGCCTGCAAAAGACGCTTCCAAAGCAGCTGCAGCTGCTTGCAAAAACTTGGCAAGCAGAGTAAACATCCCGGGCTTCCGTAAAGGCAAAGCACCGCGTATGGTGTTGGAAAGCTTCTTGGGCAAAGACGCTGTCAAACAGGAAGTATTTGAAGCCATTGCCAATAAAGCATACAGTGATGCACTGCAGGAAAAAAATATTGTACCGGTTACAGATCCGGAAATCAAAGTAATCAGCGATGAAAAAGGCAAAGATGTTGTATTTGAAGCAACGATTACCAAAAAACCGGAAGTAAAACTCGGTGAATACAAAGGCATTAAAGCTGCTAAAGACGAAGTAGCTGTCAGCGACGAAGATGTATCCAAAGAATTAGCAAACCTGCAGAAACAGCACGCTAAAATGGTCGTTGCACCGGAAGGCACTGAAATCGCAAAAGATGACTTCGCAGTTATCGATTTCAAAGGCACGGTTGACGGTGTAGCATTTGAAGGCGGCGAAGGCAAATCCTATCCGCTTCAGATTGGTTCCGGCAGCTTTATCCCCGGCTTTGAAGACCAGTTGATTGGCTGCAAAGCAGGCGACGAAAAAGATGTTAAAGTTACTTTCCCGGAAGACTATTTTGAAAAATCCCTCGCCGGCAAAGAAGCTGTATTTGCCGTTAAAGTCAACGACGTAAAACGCAGCGAACTGCCAGCTATTAACGATGAATTTGCTAAAGAAGCAGGCAAATTTGACAGCGTTGACGAACTGAAAGCAGATATCCGCAAACGCTTGGAATCTAAAGCATCCTTCCAGGCTTTGGAAAAATACAACGCAGAAATTCTCAAAACAGCTGTTAACAATGCAGAAGTAGATATTCCGCAGGTCATGATTGATGAAAAAATCGATCAGATGATTGAAGAACTTTCCATGAAATTGGAAACACAGCGCATGAACATTGACGATTATCTTAAATACATGGGTCAGGATATGGACAAATTGAAAGAACAGTATGCTGAACCGGCAAAAGAAAACGTCAAAATGGATCTCGTATTGGAAGCCATTGCCAAAGCAGAAAACATTGAAGTAAAAGATATTGACCTGCAGGCAGAAATCATTACGATGGCTCAGAACTTTGGTGCAGATCCTAAAGAAGTATACAAAATTATTATGAAAGAACATCGCGTTCCGATGCTTGTTCAGTCTGTTGGCCGCAAAAAAGCAGCAAGCTTCATCTTGAAAAATGCTGTTGACACAAACGAAAAAGCTGACGAACCTAAAGTAGAACAGGTAAAGGCTGAAGAAAAACCGGAAGCGTAATCTCCGGAGGTGTTTTCTATGAGTATGTATGTCCCCATTGTCGTCGAACAGACGGCGCAGGGTGAACGAAGCTATGATATTTATTCCCGCCTGCTTAAAGACCGCATCGTCTTTTTGGGCGGTGCGATTGACGATACCGTAGCGAATATCGTTACAGCACAACTCTTGTTTTTAGAAGCAGATGATCCTGACAAGGATATTCATCTGTATATTAACAGCCCCGGCGGCGTCGTTACTGCCGGTATGGCTATTTACGATACGATGCAGTATATTAAGCCTGACGTATCGACCATTTGTATTGGCTCTGCTGCCAGCATGGCTTCGGTTCTGCTGACGGCCGGTGCCAAAGGCAAGCGGTTTGCTCTTCCTCATTCACAGGTCATGATTCATCAGCCTTTAGGCGGTGTACAGGGCCAGGCTACGGAGATTGAAATCCATGCCCGTGAAATTTTGCGTATGCGTAAAGAATTAAACGGCATTTTGTCCGCACATACTGGACAGCCGTTAGAAGTCATCCAAAAGGATACTGAACGGGACAATTTCATGACGGCAGAAGAAGCAAAAGCCTACGGTCTTATTGATGAAATTCTCGTCCGTCCTCACGGCGAAGCAAAATGATAGGAAGGACAGGAGGAAGACGTAGTGAAAGATAGAAATGATGAACCGAGATGCAGTTTTTGCGGCCGTCCGCAAAGCGAAGTGCAGAAACTGATTGCCGGCCCGGGTGTATACATTTGCGATGAATGCGTTGCTGTAGCCCAGCATATAATGGAAGAAGAAAAGCAGGAAGCGGCTTCGTCTGAATTCCATTTGAAAGAACTGCCTACACCGCACCAAATCAAAGAAACATTGGATGAATACGTCATTGGCCAGGAGGCAGCCAAAAAGACCTTGTCGGTTGCTGTATACAATCATTATAAACGGCTGCAGACAAACAGTGTCGTCGAAGATGTCGAATTGCAGAAATCGAATATCATTATGGTAGGCCCTACAGGCAGCGGCAAAACACTGCTGGCCCAGACATTAGCCCGTCTGCTTGATGTTCCTTTTGCGATTGCTGATGCTACAAGTCTTACAGAAGCCGGTTATGTTGGCGAAGATGTTGAAAACTGCCTGCTAAAGCTGATTCAGGCTGCAGATTATGACATTGCCAAAGCGGAACGCGGTATTGTCTATATTGATGAAATCGATAAGATTGCCCGTAAGTCCGAAAACCCGTCTATTACGCGGGATGTATCCGGTGAAGGCGTACAGCAGGCATTGCTGAAAATTTTGGAAGGCACGGTTGCCGCTGTACCGCCCCAAGGTGGACGCAAGCATCCCCATCAAGAAATGCTGCAAATCGATACTACCAATATCTTATTTATTTGCGGCGGTGCGTTCGACGGTATCGACAAAACGATTTTAAACCGTACGACTGATAAGAACATGGGGTTTGGCGCAGATATTCATTCTAAAACAGAACAGTCGATGGAAACGCTGCTCAAAGAAATTATTCCCACAGACTTGCAGAAGTTTGGCTTGATTCCAGAATTAATTGGCCGTCTTCCCGTATTGGTTACATTAAATCCATTAGACGAAGATGCCATGATACATATTCTTACGGAACCGAAAAATGCACTTGTCAAACAGTACCAAAAAATGCTGGATATGGATCACGTAGAACTGAAGTTTACGCCGGAAGCACTGCAGGCGATTGCCAAAGAAGCACTGCGCCGCAACACGGGTGCCCGCGGTCTTCGTTCTATTATTGAACGCATTATGCTGGATGTCATGTTTGATGTTCCAAGCCGTACAGACGTTACCCAGTGCATCGTCACGGAAGATTGTGTGACCAAGGGAACAGAACCTGAACTGGTATTGAAAGAAGAAGAATGATATAGAACGACAATAAAACTCATTTCTCATAGCCAGAAATGAGTTTTATTTTTAGATTAAAGAAGGTGAAGACTATGGATGAAAACGCAATTTTGGCAATGCCCTTTATTCCATTGCGGGGCCTTGTCGTTTACCCGAAACTAGTAAGCCATATTGACATAGGACGGGATAAATCATTAGCAGCTGTCGATTATGCCATGGAGCATGACCGCATGTTAGTCGTTTCGACTCAAGTTGATGAAGAAGTGGATAATCCGGGCTTTGACGATGTATATCAGATGGGTACGCTCGTCAAAATACAGCAGCTGCTCCGTTTACCCGGCGGGTTAGTCCGTATTCTCGTAGATGGCATATCCCGTGTGCAGCTGCAGGGATTTTCGGAAAAAGAAAACTATTTGGAAGTAGCCTGTGTTAAAGTCAGCGAAGTAAGTACAGATGCAGTGCAGGAAGAAGCCCTGCGCCGTGTTCTTTTCAACCGCTTTAGCAGCTGGTTGGAAAATCTTCGCAACAGTGAAGAATTATTGGACAGAGCCCGTGCCATTGAAGAACCGGGCGTACTGGCTGATTATGCAGCGCTGCAGCTGCCCATTCGTTTGGTAGTGCGCCAGCAGATTTTGGAAACCGTAGATATTAAAGCCCGGTTAGAACGAATGGCGGCATTGCTGGATACGGAATTGGAAATTACGGAACTGGAATCGAAGCTGAACACAGAAGTCCGTGGGAAACTGGACCAGCAGCAAAAAGAATATTATCTGCGCGAAAAGATTAAAGCCATTCATGAAGAATTAGGCGATAAAGTCGATAAAGACACGGAAATGCAGGAACTGCGGGATAAAATCCGCAAGATGAAGCTGGCTAAAAAAATCGAAGAAGCATTACTCAAAGAAGTTGACCGCCTGGATTCGATGCCGCCTATGATGGCAGAATCTGCGATTATACGCACGTATTTGGATTGGGCGCTGGCATTGCCGTGGAAAAAAGAAACCAGAGACCGTCTCGATTTAAACGAAGCGCAGCGCGTCTTGGATGAAGATCATTACGGCTTGAAAAAAGTCAAAGAACGAATTATTGAATATTTGGCAGTAAAGCAGCTGACACACAGTTTAAAAGGACCGATTTTGTGCTTTGTAGGGCCTCCGGGAACAGGCAAGACGAGTATTGCCCGTTCTATTGCCAGAGCGATGAACCGCAAGTATGTCCGTGTTTCGTTGGGCGGCGTGCGGGATGAAGCCGAAATTCGAGGCCACCGCCGTACGTATATTGGGGCGCTGCCGGGACGCATTATTTCCGGCATGAAGCAGGCGGGAGTAAAAAACCCAGTATTCCTTCTCGACGAAGTGGACAAGATGACGTCCGATATGCGCGGAGATCCGTCAGCCGCACTGCTGGAAGTCTTAGATCCGGAACAGAACAATACATTTAGCGATCATTTCTTGGAAATACCCTTTGATTTATCCAAAGTATTCTGGATTACGACCGCCAATGTTATCAGTGATATTCCGCGTCCACTGCTGGACCGCATGGAAATTATTGATTTTACCAGCTACACAGAAGAAGAAAAGGTACAGATTGCCAAGCAGTATCTGGTTCCTAAGCAGCTTAAGGAAAATGGGTTAAAGGCAAGCCAGGCCCGTTTTTCTGATGCCGTATTGAAAAACATCATACAGGGATATACACGGGAATCCGGCGTGCGTACTTTGGAAAAAACGATTGGCACCGTATGCCGTAAAATTGGCAAGTCCATTTTGCTGGATGCAGAAAAACCGATGACTGTTACCGTTAAAAACTTGGAAACGCTGTTGGGTCCGATTAAATTCCTGCCGACTAAACTTACTAAAGAAGATGAAGTCGGGCTTGTTACGGGGCTGGCATGGACTCAGGTCGGCGGCGAAGTATTGGAAACAGAAGCAGTAGCTGTCAAGGGAAAAGGCAACTTGCTGCTGACGGGACAACTTGGTGATGTCATGAAGGAATCGGCAGAAGCCGGCGTTACGTATATCCGCAGCCGGGCGCAATCGTTGGGACTGCCGGATGATTTCTATATGCATTACGATTTTCACATCCATCTGCCGGAAGGCGCAATTCCGAAAGACGGTCCGTCTGCAGGGATTACGATGGCGACAGCCTTGGCATCTGCTCTTACGGGCAGGCCGGTTCGACATGATGTGGCGATGACTGGTGAAATAACACTGCGGGGCACGGTTCTGCCGATTGGTGGTGTGAAAGAAAAAGTTATTGCTGCCCATCGCGCCGGTATCAAAAAAATTCTGCTGCCGGAAGAAAATAAACGGGACATGCCGGATGTACCGCAGTCTGTTAAAGATGATGTTGAATTTGTGTTTGTACATCACATGGATGAAGTGCTTGCTCAGGCACTGGTGAATGCCTAATGCCGCAGGAACTGCAGATTATTAAGGCAACGTATACGGCATCTGCCGTACGCCCAGATCAATATCCAGATGACGGTTTGCCGGAAATCGCTTTTTTGGGGCGCTCCAATGTGGGAAAATCCAGCCTGATTAATTCTCTTTGCAATCAGCGGAATTTGGCCCGTGTCAGCGGTGAACCCGGCAAGACGCAGACGATTAACTATTTTCAGTCCGTACTGCGCAGCCGCGGAGAAACAGAAGAAAAACGCAGAGATTTTTTTCTTGTCGATTTGCCAGGCTATGGCTTTGCGAGAACCGGCGGCAAAAAAAGACAGATGTGGAGTGACTTTATTGGCCAATATGTGACCCAGTCTCCGCATTTGGTACTTCTTTGCCTTTTGATTGATTTGCGTCATCCAGGTCTTGCAATTGACTGCCAGGCCTATGAATGGCTGGCCCGTCAGGGTGTTCACATACAGATTGTAGGAACTAAAGCAGATAAGTTGTCTGCTAATGAAAAAAGAAAAAATATAGCACAGCTCAATAAAATCTTTCCCTCCGTATATGGAGCCGTAGCCTATTCCTCACTGAAAAAGGATGGCCGGGATGCATTGCTTTCCCATGCATGGAATGCCTTGGAAGAATAATTGATGCCGTATCATTCACTCGGTATGCGTACCCGCATGCCGGGTGATTTTTTATAAAAAAGAGGCCGGAAAGGTCAAAAAGGAGAGATTGGCTGTGATGACTGGAAAAAAAAGCCCATGTTTGCTATAATAGGTTTGGTATATTTAGCCGACCATAGGAGGTAGGACATAAATATGGCAGTTGTTTCCATAGAAAATGATGCTGATTTTTCGCTGCAGGTTCTCCATAAAACAGGTATTGTCATGGTATATTTTTGGGCATCATGGTGCGGCCCGTGCAAGATGGTACGCTCTGAAATTGAAAATGTTGCTGAAAAAATGGCCTCGACTGTACATGCTGTGTGTGTCAACGTCGATATACGGCAGGATATTGCAGAGAAATATGATATTATGGCTGTGCCGACACTGTTGTTTTTTAAAGACGGTAAGCCACTGCGGCGTATCATTGGCTATACATCACAAGAAGAAATTGAAAAGTTTTTGCAAAATGTATCTGATGCGGCAGAGAAAAACGCAGCAGTAGAGAAGGGTCATCATTCGTAATTTTGACAGTAAAAACGTTAGGATGGTATAATTGTAATGGAGATGCAGAAGCTGCAGCAAAAAAAGATGCTGTCGATTGTTGTTCCTGTATATAACGAACAACCGAATATTGAAAAATTTTATAAAGAAGCGACGAAAGCCGTGAAGGGCTTGGACATGGAATACGAAATTATTTTTGTAGACGATGGCTCTAAAGATCAGACCCCATTCCTGTTGAGTCGGCTGACGCAGGAGGATACGCATGTCCGGGCATTGATTTTAGCCCGCAATTTCGGACATCAGCTGGCGATTACCTGTGGCATGGATCGTGCCTGCGGGGATGCGGTCATTACGATGGACGGCGATTTGCAGCATCCACCGGCCATGATTCCAGACTTAGTTGAAAAATGGCAGGAAGGAGCCGATGTCGTGCAGACCGTGCGCGAGGCGACAGATGATGCCGGTTTTATCAAGCGGCAGACATCCAAGTGGTATTATATTATTTTAAATGCCGTGTCACCAGTGCATATTGTGCCGGGAGGCTCTGACTTTCGCCTCATCGACAAAAAAGTTTTACAGACATTCAAGTTGTTTCGGGAACACGACCGATTTATCCGCGGCATGATAGGCGATATTGGCTACAAACAGGAAACGATTTCCTTTGTAGCTCCCAAACGCTTTGCCGGCAAGTCTAAATTTTCCATGAAGAAAATGATTCGCTTTGCTCTGGATGGGATTATGGCGTATTCGCACCTTCCTCTGCGCATATCGTTTTATGCGGGCATACTGAGTGGATTATTTAGCATTCTTATGATTATACATGTACTCTACTGCAAATTCATGGGAGAAGCCGCTCCGGGATGGACGACAACCATGGTCGTTGTATGTCTTCTTGGCGGATTGCAGCTTATGTTTATTGGTATTATGGGTGAGTACATAGGACGCATTTTTGAAGAAGTAAAAAATAGGCCTTTGTATTGGCTGAAAGCTGAATTAGGAACCAAATCAAAGTAAAAAATATAAAAGAAATCCAGTGGATACAAAGACGGAGAGGAGCTTTTATGTGGAATAAACTAAGTAAAGTCATGTGTATAGCAGCCTTGCTGACGGTAGCAGCGATTCCGGCAGGAGCAGCTAATTATTATACTGTAGGCAACAAAGGCAGCGATGTCCTGCTGATTCAAAAACAGCTTCGCAAATTGGGATATAAAGTCAAAATGGACGGCGTATATTCCAAAGACACAGCAAAAGCTGTAGCCAAATTTCAGACAGATAAAAAAATCCAGGTCAGCGGCAACGTTGGCGGCTGGACATATTATTTGCTGACCGGACAACGGACAATGCTTACTAAAAACACACCGAAAGCCATCAAACCATCTATTGGCAGTAAAAATGTAAAGAACAATTCGGCAAATCCGCTTGCCGCGTCGCAAGTCAAATATACGAAATGGAAAAATTTGACAGGGACAGACCGTGTTGGCAGTCAGCTGGTTTCATCCGCTTATCAGTATTTAGGCGTGCCGTATGTATTCGGCGGCAATACGCCGGATGGATTTGATTGTTCTGGATTTACTAAATATGTATTTTCGCATAACGGCATCAATTTGCCCCGCATGGCAGATGAACAGTATATGCTGGGCGACAAAGTATCCCGCAGTGAATTGATTCCCGGCGACTTGGTCTTTTTTACGACTTATGAACCCGGTGTATCGCATACAGGCATTTATGTAGGCGATGATAACTTTATCAGCGCTACGAGCAGCGGCGGTATCCGCGTAGACAGCTTAAACAGCGGCTATTGGGGTTCTCGGTATATTGGTGCGAAACGAGTTAGATAACAACTGTATCACTGATGGCTAGTAGGAAGGGGGATGTATGACCGTTCTTTACTAGCCATTTCACATGGTATACAAGATACAATAAAAAATGTGAGAAAAGTATGAACAAAAAGGTTGCCCCAGTATGGTAAATGAGTGTATAATTTTCCCATATGAAAGAAGATCTACAGAGGGAGTGTTAGTTGATGAAGTATATGACGGGTAATGAAATCCGCAAAGCTTATTTGCAATTCTTTAAGAATAAGGAACATTTGATTTTACACAGTTTTCCTTTGATTCCCAAGAATGATCCGAGCTTGCTGTTGATTGGCGCTGGCATGGCACCGCTAAAACCATATTTTACAGGTAAATTAGTACCACCATCATACCGTGTTACGACAAGCCAGAAATGTATTCGGACCGGTGATATTGACAATGTCGGCCGTACAGCTCGTCATCATACGTTTTTTGAAATGCTGGGCAATTTTTCTTTTGGTAATTATTTCAAAAAAGAAGCTATTTCCTGGGCATGGGAATTTTTGACTAAAGTCCTGGAATTAGATACAGATAAATTATATGTTACGATTTATCCGGACGACAAAGAAGCCTATGACTATTGGCACAACATGATTGGCCTGGCTGATGAACGCATCTTTAAATTTGAAGATAATTTCTGGGAAATCGGTGAAGGACCCTGCGGCCCGGACAGTGAAATTTTCTATGATTTGGGACCGGAACGGGGCTGCGGCAAACCGACGTGCACCGTTGGCTGCGACTGCGACCGCTATCTGGAAATTTGGAACTTGGTATTTACACAGTATAATCGTACCAAAGACGGCAAGTACGTGCCCCTCGAAAAGAAAAACATTGATACGGGCTGCGGCTTGGAACGCTTGGCTTCGGTTATTCAGCAGAAAGAATCCAACTTTGAAACGGATTTGATTTTCCCGATTATTGAAAAAGTTATTTCTATCTGTCACGGTGATTACAGCGACCCGCAGCAAAAAGTGGCTATGAAGGTCATTGCAGACCATATCCGTGCGATTACGGTCATGATTTCCGATGGTATTTTGCCGTCGAATGAAGGCCGCGGCTATGTACTGCGCCGTATCCTCCGCCGTGCTGTCCGTTTTGGCCGTTTGCTGGGCATCAAAGAATTGTTCCTGAGCAGCCTGGTAGATACGGTCATGGATATCTTAGGTGAAGAATATCCGGAACTTCGTGAACATGAAGAACTGATTAAAAAAGTTATTGATACAGAAGAAAAACAATTCAGTGCTACGTTGGCACAGGGCATGGAACTGCTCAACCAGCTCATGGCAAATGCCGGTGCTTCCAAAGAATTGGCAGGGAAAGATGTATTTAAACTGTATGATACATATGGCTTCCCTGTAGAATTGACAGAAGAAATCGCACAGGAAAACGGCATCGCCATTGACCAAAAAGGGTTTGACGCAGCCATGAAGGAACAGCAGGAACGGGCGCGTGCTGCCCGTGCGGATGTATCTGCCAAAGTAGCTACGCCGGATACAACGAAATTAGATCAAAGCAAATTGGTCAACGATGTAAATGCTGTCAAAGCAACCGTTGCTATGCTGGGCAAGGACGGTGTAGAAATCCAAGAAGCACATGATGGAGAAGAAATAACGATTATCTTGGATTCCAACCCCTTCCATGCAGAAGGCGGTGGCCAGCTGGGTGATACAGGTACGCTGACAGGCAGTGAAGGCAAAGCAGACGTAACAGATGCAAAAGCGCTTCCGAATGGCCTGGTATATTTGATTGCAACAATTACAGAAGGCGTTATTCATACAGGTGATGCATTGGATATTGCTGTAGATAAAGAACGCAACTTGGCATTGGCACGCAATCATACGGCAACGCATCTTTTGCAGGCAGCACTCCGCAAAGTACTGGGAAATCATGTCAACCAGGCCGGTTCTCTCGTTACACCCGATCATCTGCGCTTTGATTTTACACATTTCTCTCCTGTAACAGCTGCAGAATTGGCAGAAGTAGAACGCATGGTAAATGCAGAAATTTTGAAGAATATCCCCGTAACGATTGAAGAAATGCCGCTGGATGCAGCAAAAGAAAAGGGAGCCATGGCACTCTTTGGCGAAAAATACGGCGATGTCGTTCGCGTCGTATCAGTTGATGATTTCAGCTGTGAACTGTGCGGCGGCTCACATGTACCTTCGACAGCAGTTATCGGTACATTCCGTATTTTGTCTGAATCCGGCACAGGAACAGGCGTACGGCGTATTGAAGCCGTAACCGGCGCTGCCGCATTGAAAAAAGCAGAAGATGATACAGCAGAATTGAATCAGCTGGCTCTCTTGCTGAAAACCAAAACAGCTAATCTGCCGGAAAAAGTACAGCAGGTATTGGCACAGTGGAAAGATACAGAAAAAGAACTGCAGCAGCTGAAAAAAGAAGCCGCTCTTTCGGATGTAGACAGTATTTTGGCATCGTCAGAAGATATTGCCGGCGTACCCGTTGTAGCTGCTGCTGCTCAGGCTGATTCGATGGACAGCCTGCGTGATTTGGCAGATACTATTATGGACAAAATCGGCCGCGGCGTAGTTTTGCTGGGAACAGCCAATGGAGATAAAGTAAATTTCGTCTGCAAAGTAGCAAAAGCAGATACAAAACAAGGCCTTCATGCCGGCAAGATTATCAAAGCTGCCGCACAGGCTGCCGGCGGCAACGGCGGCGGTCGTCCGGATATGGCACAGGCTGGCGGCAAAGAACCTGAAAAAATTGCAGATGCACTTACTGCCGGAAAAGAAGCCGTTCGTGGATTGCTCGGCTGATGTATTTTGACCGCAAGGTCGCAAAGGATGTGATTATATGGCAATTAGCGATGAAACGATGATCGTGAAAAACAGAAATGAAGAGCAGACAGTTGCCTCGATGATTTTGGAAGACGTATATCATGCATTGGAAGAAAAAGGGTATAATCCGGTAAATCAGATTGTAGGCTATTTGCTGTCCGGTGATCCGACCTATATTACCAGTCATAATAATGCACGCAGCAATATTCGCCGTATTGAACGGGATGAATTGATTGAAGAATTAGTTCGTTCTTATGTCAAACAGCGCGGATTATAAGAGCAGATATGCGGATTTTAGGATTAGATGTTGGCTCCAAAACCATAGGTGTAGCCTGCAGTGACGCCTTGCTGATTACGGCGCAGGGAGTAGAAACGATACAACGGACTTCTAAAAAGAAGGATTTTGCCAGATTGCGGGCCTTAGTTGCAGAAAAAGAGGTACACTGTATTGTCGTAGGCAAGCCGCGTCATATGAATGGAGATTACAGCGAAAACATCGCAAAAATAGAAGAGTTTGTCAATGATTTAAGCAAGACCATGCCCAAGATGAAATTTGTCTATTGGGATGAACGCCTGACAACCGTCATGGCCCAGCAAGTATTAATGGCAGGCAATGTGCGGCGGGAAAAGAGAAAACAGTATGTCGATAAAATGGCTGCTGTACTCATATTACAAAACTATTTAGACGCTCAAGGAGGCTCTACATGGCAGACGAAATGAATGAATTAGAAGAAGTATATGTCGTTACAGCTACAGATGATAATGGCAACGAAGTAGAATACCAAGAAGTACAGCGTATTGACATAGACGGCAAGACATTTTCTCTTCTTGTCGAATTATGTGAAGACGGCTGTGACTGTGAAGGTGATGCGATTATTGCCCGTATCGATAAAGAAAACGGGGAAGATGTATATGTAGCACCTACGGATGAAGAATTTGAAGCAGCTAATCAAAAATTTGATGAATTAGCAGCTGCCAGCGCAGCAGAAGAATAAGCCCGTAAGATAACGAAAAAAGGACTGTCGCATTAGAGTATCTATATGCACAGTCCTTTTTGTATGGAAAAGAGGAGTCTATGGAATTACCAACAATACAAGAATTAAAAAACTTCATTATTTATAGTAAATACCGTAACTTTACGGCGGCTGCCAACGCAGCCAATATTACGCAGTCTGCTTTCAGCACGCAAATGAAGAAGCTGGAAGATATCGTTGGCGTATGCCTCATTGAACGTTCCAACAAAGGCAGCCATTTGACTCCGGATGGAGAAGTGTTTTATGAAAAAGTATCCCATATCCTCAGTGATTTGGAAGGAACGATTTTAGACTTGCAGGGCCGCCACGGCCAGGTACAGTCTTTGGCTGTAGGAATTATGCTGTCCTTGGGAGATGTCCATATGAACCGGCATATCGCGTATTTTCAAAAGCATCATAATGAAGCTTCGTTTCGCGTATACAATCTGGAATTTCGTGAACTGCTGCAATGGCTGAAAGAAGATAAGCTGGATATCGTGTCGCTGTTTTATTTGCCGACAGTCGATTTGAGTGCGTATGAAAAAGTGTTTTTTGGTGAAGAAACGTTTATTTATTATGGCCCTAATATGGAACTATCGAGTAACAGCGTAACCGCTCAATTTGCAGCTGCTCAGCCTTTGGCGCAGTATTCACCGCAGTACGTCATGAATTCCTATATTAATGAGTATTTTACGAAAAACAACTGTCCGCCTGCCAAGACGCAGGCTTGGTTTTCTACGCCGTATGCAATCATGAATTACTGCCAGCAAAACCGCATTGGGGCTTTACTGCCAAAACGGTTTCTGTCTGCCATGGGGGTCATCGGCGGTTATGCCGAATTAAAGCCGATCCTGCAGATTCCCTGCTGTTTAGTGTATAAAAAAGAAAATCCCAAATATAAAACAATTCAAATTTTTATTGATTATATGCGCCAAGTTTATCATTTAAAAAAGTAATCATATATCCGTCCAGCCATCGTTTTAAATGATGACTGGTATCTTTTTTTTCCATTATACAAACTGCTTTTGCTGGTGTAAAATCTGTTTTGCTAGTGAAAGGAGCATGATAAAAGATGTCGGAACAATCTTCGTTGTGGAATAAAGATTTTCTACTCGATACGGGAATCAATTTTGTTGTATATCTTATTTATTATTTATTAATGGTTATTATTGCTGTTGTTGCCAAAGATGAACTGCATGCCTCGCTGGGCGAAGCAGGACTGGCTTCGGGAATTTTTATTGTAGGTACGCTGCTGGCACGGCTGCAGCTGGGAAAAGCCATTGAATTATACGGACGCAAACGTTCTTTATATTGCGGCATTGTAATGTATCTGGTTACAACGCTATTATATTTTTATATTCCGAACTTATCCATCCTCTATGGCATCCGCTTTTTTAACGGCATGGCGTATGGGATTGTATCGACGGCTACCAATACGATTGTTGCCTCCTGTATTCCGCAGAATAAACGAGGCGAAGGAATCAACTATTATGGCCTAAGCACCAGCTTGGCTGCTGCTATCGGGCCATTCCTGGGGATGTTCCTGATTATGGTAACTAACTTCCGCTTTATCGTTACCTTCTGTTCCATTCTCGTCGTGCTGTGCATGATTGGCTGTGTATTCCTTCATATTGACGAAATGGACTTGACTATAGAACAAGCCACGAAAATGAAAGCCATGACGCTCAACAACTACGTCGAATACCGCGGTTTCGCTATTTCAGCAATTGGCTTTTTGATGGGCTTTGCCTATTCCAGTGTCTTGTCTTTTCTGGCTGCCTATGCACGGGAAATACATCTCGTCCAGGCTGGTACTTTTTTCTTCGTCGTCTATGCCGTTGTCATTACGATGACACGTCCATTGACCGGCGTTATCTTTGATAAAAAAGGAGAAAACTACGTATTGTATCCGTGTTATCTTTGCTTAGCTGTTGGCCTGTATCTCCTTCATATTACAGGTTCTTCTTGGCAGTTGCTGCTGGCTGGTGTATTTGTCGGGCTTGGCTATGGTACGTTTATGTCCAATGGACAAGCTGTCTGCATCAAATTGACACCGCCGTATCGTGTCAGCGTAGCGCTTTCCACGTATTTTGTTGCGTTGGATTTGGGCATTGGCGTCGGCCCATATGTCTTAGGCAGCTTGCACGGCGTATTGACATTCCCGCAGCTGTACGCGGTAGCAGCTGTCATTGCGGTTGTTTGCTTCTTCCTATACTATTTCTTCTACGGAAGAAAAATCAAGTACATCAACCGCGCTGTCCATATGCAGCAATTTAACCCGGAAAATGATATGTAGCTCCTGCTGTACACTGTAAGAGTACTGCATTCTTTTTTAAGAGTGCAGTACTCTTTTTGTATACGATGGGATATACATTCTCCAAGCGTATTGACGAAACTGGACAAAACCCGTATAGTGAAAATATAGAAAAACGTTGTGCATGATATTGGGAATAGGAGGTATACCGCATGAAAACAATAACCGTATATGGATGCCAAGAAGAAAAACGAGTATGGATAGGACTGGGAAATATGGCAGATACAATCGTTATGAACGGCATATCCTGGTCGGCTTTGAAAGCAGGTGCTGTCGATGCAGCTAAAGAAAAACATGTTCCTGCCGTGACAAGGCAGGGAACTGCGCTGACTGTGACGGTAGGCTCAATGATCCATCCCATGGAAGAAAAACACTATATTGAATGGATTGCCGTTGTAACAGATACGCAAATTGATGTACGCTATCTGCAGCCTGGCGAAGAACCGCAAGCGGCATTTACCGTGCAGGGCCCGGGTGAAGTCTATGCATACTGCAATCTGCATGGACTGTGGAAAGCGGCTATACCGGATGCCTGACAGCGCATATTTTCATACCGTGCGTTTGAAAAAAAAGCCAAGTATGCGGCAGTTTTGGGGCAAAAGATATAATTTTTTCAAATAATTGAAATTCGCAGAAGGAAATCCCGTTCTTTTGTGGAATACTATATATATAAGGGAAGTGAAGGTAGAAATCAACTGTTCTATTGAGCTCCCCCATGAAAGGAAGGGATGTTTTATGGTAACCGTCGTTAGAGGTAAGAATTTAGAAATTACATCGGCTTTGAAAGATCATGTATTGAAACAAGAAAAGAAAGTTACAAAGTATTTTGACAATGAAGTAAATGTACAGGCTCTCCTTTCTGTAGAAAAAGATCGCAAAATTGCTGAAATTACGTTGAAAGTAGACGGCGTCGTTCTCCGTGGCGTAGAAGCCAATGCCGATATGTACGCAGCTATTGATTTAGTCTATGATAAACTGGTTCGCCAGATTCATAAATATAAAACCAAAATTGCCCGCCGCATGAAGGCTGGCGAATTCAATGCTGCATTAGTCGAAGGTCCGGCAGATGCGGAAGAAAAATTCGAAGTAGCGCGCACTAAAAAATTTGCGGCCCGCCCCATGGACGTAGAAGAAGCTATCTTGCAGATGAACCTCGTAGGACATGATTTCTTCGTATTCCTCAACGCAGAAACCGATACGATCAATGTCGTATACAAACGGAAACACGGCAAATATGGTTTGATTGAACCGGAATACTAAGTACCTGCAAAATGACAACTGAATAGAATGCAACATACGAAAAGGACGATGCAGGCAACGTTTGCATCGTCCTTTTTGATGAGCATCAAGTCGTTATTTCAATACCAGGCCAACCGGGCAATGGTCGCTGCCTGTAATATCTGTATAGATGTGGGCTTCGGCGAGTTTGTCGTCGAGGGAGGCTGACGTAATGAAATAGTCAATGCGCCATCCGGCGTTGTTTTGACGGGCTTTGAAACGGTAGCTCCACCAGGAATATACGCCTGTTGTATCCGGGTAGAAATACCGCCACGTATCGGTAAAGCCTGCCTGCAGGAGCTGTGTCATTTTTTGGCGTTCTTCGTCGGAAAAACCGGCGTTTTTGCGGTTGGTTTTCGGATTTTTCAAGTCGATTTCTTCATGGGCTACGTTGAGGTCGCCGCAGAGGATGACTGGCTTTTTGGTGTTGAGAGCCTGCAGGTAGGCACGGAAATCGTCTTCCCACTGCATGCGGTAGGGGAGACGGGCCAGTTCGTTTTGGCTGTTGGGCGTATAGCAGGTAATGAAATAAAAATCAGCAAATTCCAAGGTGATGAGCCGCCCTTCATGGTCGTGGGCGTCAATGCCCATGCCGTAGGATACGGCAAGCGGATGCTGCCGTGTAAATATGGCTGTGCCGCTGTACCCTTTTTTATCGGCGTAATTCCAATATTGTTCATAGCCGGGAAGTTCCAATTCGATTTGTCCTTTTTGCAGTTTGGTTTCCTGCAGGCAGAAAATATCGGCGTCCAACGCACGGAAGGTATCCATAAATCCTTTTTTCATAGCGGCGCGGAGACCGTTGACGTTCCAAGAAATACATTTCATACGAATCAGCTTCTTTCTTTTTTTGATTTACTGTTATAATGCTAAATTTTTTGTTATAATAAAAGCAAAATATTATTTTGATATAGTATAGCATAATTTCTACGCATACGTGTATGTTATTGTATAGAAAAGAACCATACTTGTCAAAACAGGAACAGGTGATACGAATGGCAGTACATGAACTTGCAGGAACAAAAGTGCGAAAGGAAGATTATATTGATTTACAGGCTATAGCCAAGCAGTATGCAAATACGCATCCTGATGTCAGCAAGCCGCAGCAGCAAGTACGGTTTGGCACGTCGGGCCATCGCGGCCAGGCAGGAAACGGCAGTTTTACGGCAGACCATGTCGCAGCCATTGCCCAGGCTGTCTGCAATTTCCGCAAACAGTTTGGCGCAGAAGGCCCGCTGTTTGTCGGCGAAGATACGCATTATTTATCTAAGCTGGCCTATGAAACTGTATTAGGTGTTTTGGCTGCCAATGGTGTTACTGCCTATGTAGACAGCGAAGGCGATTTTGTCCCGACACCGTCTGTATCGCGGGCTATTTTGCGGTATAACGAAGGACGTACGGAAAAACTGGCTGACGGTTTGATTATTACACCGTCCCACAATCCGCCTGAACACGGCGGCATCAAATACAATCCGATTACAGGCGGCCCAGCTGAATCAGATATTACGAAAGCCATTGAAACGGAAGCCAATCGACTGCTGGCTGCAGGGAATACAGAGGTAAAACAAATTGCCTATGCAGATGCCAAAGCAGGAACATTTGTCGTGCCGTATGATTATAAAGGCATGTATGTAGCAGAACTGGATTCGATTATTGATATGGATGTGATTCGCGACGCACATTTGCGTATTTTGGTGAATGCGTTGGGTGGCTCCGGCATGAATTACTGGCACCGCATTGCGGAAGTATATCACATTGATATTGATTTTGTAAATGATACATACGACCCGCAGTTTACGTTCATGAATTATGACCATGACGGCAAGGTGCGGATGGACTGCTCGTCGGCGTATGTCATGTCAGCAGTGACAAACAGCAAGGAACGGTATGATTTAATTCTGGCCAACGACCCGGACTATGACCGGTTTGGCATTGTATCAGGCGCACAAGGCATGATTTCTGCCAATGCCTATTTGACGGTAGCGGCCCATTATTTAATGACGCACCGTAATTTTAAAGGCCGCGGCATTGCCAAGACCGTTGTCACGACGGATATGCTGGCCCGCGCAGCAAAAAAACTGGGGATTCCCTGCTATGAAGTACCTGTAGGATTTAAGTATTTTGGCTCCTTGTATACGGAAGGGAAAATTGCCTTTTCTGGAGAAGAAAGTGCTGGCGGTTCTTTTGTTGCCAAAGACGGCAGTGTGTGGACGACGGATAAAGACGGTATGATTATGTGCTTGCTGGCAGCAGAAATCAAAGCTGTAACCGGCAAATCACCGATTGACTATTATAATGATTTATGCGAAACCTTAGGACGGCCGTATACGATGCGCAGCGATGCACCGGCTACGTTGGAAGAAAAGGCGAAGATAAGCGCGCTGACTGCAGCCGATGTGACAGAAAAAAGTTTGTGCGGCAGTCCGATTACGGCTGTCTTGTCACAGTCTCCGTACGGTTCGTTTGCCATTGGCGGCGTCAAAATCGCGACTGAAAACGGCTGGGTAGCAGCCAGACCGTCCGGTACAGAAGATTTATACAAGCTGTATGCAGAAAGCTTTGTATCTGCCGATCAGGCCGACATGCTGCTGGAAGAAGGCAAAGCATTGATTTCTAAAGCACTGGCAAAATAAAGAAGACGCGAAACGGCAGATTTTTGTGTTTCTCGCAGGCTTTCCCGTAGAATTTATATACAAGCAGTGGAATTTTTTGTATTACCTATGGTATAATAAACAGGCATGGAATTTGAATATAAAGGGGTGTATTATCCATGAAAGTTGTTATTACGGTAGTCGGTGTGGACCGGACAGGTATCATTGCGGCTGTCAGCCAGATTATGGCTGAAAACAAGGTGAACATTTTGACAATCAACCAGGTCATTTTAGATGGGATTTTTAACATGGCCATGATTGTAGATTTGGACGAAGCATCCATTAGCTTGGATACATTGCAGGAATTGCTGAAAGCCAAAGGCGATGCACTCGGCGTTGAAATCAGAGCGCAAAACCGCAAAATCTTTGATGCCATGCATCGTGTAGGGTAAGGAGACGTATCATGCTGACAATCCAAGATGTACTTGAAACGAATCAAATGATTCAAAAAAATAATCTGGACGTCCGCACCATTACGATGGGGATTAGTCTTCTTGACTGCTGTTCCAGTGACGGCAAAACATTGTGCCGTAATATTTATGATAAAATCACATCTTATGGGGAACATCTCGTAGATACAGGCAATGCGATTGGGGCAGAATTTGGCGTGCCGATTATCAACAAACGCGTATCGGTTACGCCTATCAGCCTGGTTGCAGGAGCCAGTGATTTGAAAAATTATGTAGAAGTCGCTAAAACGCTTGACAAAGCGGCGAAAGAAATCGGTATTGATTTTATTGGCGGATTTTCTGCGCTGGTTGAACGGGGATTTACAGACGGTGACCGCCGTTTGATTGATTCCATTGCAGAAAGTCTGGCCTGCACGGATTTGGTATGCAGTTCTGTTGCTGTCGGCTCGACTAAAGCCGGCATCAATATGGATGCCGTAGCAGAAATGGGCCGTGTCTGCAAAGACTTGGCAGATCTTACAAAAGAACAGGATGCCTTGGGCTGTGCAAAATTAGTTGTCTTTTCGAATGCTGTCGAAGACAATCCGTTTATGGCCGGCGCATTTCATGGCGTGACAAACGGAGATTCCTGCGTCAGCGTTGGCGTCAGCGGCCCTGGCGTCGTCAAAAAAGCCTTGGAAAACGTGAAAGGGCAGCCTTTTGACGTAGTTGCAGAAACGATTAAAAAGACGGCATTCAAAATTACCCGTGTCGGCCAGCTGGTTGCGATGGAAGCTTCCAAACGCCTGCATGTGCCTTTTGGTATTATCGATTTGTCGCTGGCGCCGACGCCGGCAGTCGGTGACAGTGTAGCAGCGATTTTGGAAGAAATGGGCTTGGAAAGCTGCGGAGCCCATGGCACGACAGCTGCTTTGGCATTGTTAAACGATGCTGTTAAAAAAGGCGGTCTGATGGCGTCTTCTCGTGTCGGTGGCTTGTCCGGTGCTTTCATTCCTGTTAGTGAAGACAAGGGCATGCTGGAAGCAGTAGGCCGCGGCAGCCTCAGTTTGGAAAAACTGGAAGCCATGACGTGTGTCTGCTCTGTCGGCCTGGATATGATTGCGATTCCGGGCAATACATCCGCTGCGACTATTTCGGCTATTATTGCAGATGAAGCAGCGATTGGAATGATTAATAACAAAACCACAGCCGTCCGCGTCATTCCGGTTCCGGGAAAAGACGTAGGCGATACGGTTGAATTTGGCGGCTTGTTGGGCTATTGCCCGATTATCAACGTCAATACATATAAATCAGATGCCTTTATTGCGCGCGGCGGCCGGATTCCGGCACCGATGCGCAGCTTGACCAACTAATCGGCATTTGGTTACTTTTAATGGAAAGTAGGCGTGTGTTGTGCTTGAATATCTTGTACCGTTTGTGATTGCATTGATCGTCTCCTATGCGTTGACGCCCAGTGTCAAAAAACTGGCCATCAAAGTAGGGGCTATTGACAGACCGAATGCCAGAAAGGTACATACTCATGTCATTCCGCGGTTAGGCGGGCTGGCTATCTATATTGGGTTTGTTGCGGCTGTAGTGGGAACGGCTATATTCTGCAATGTACCGATTCGTCATGATTTGCTTGGATTGCTGCTGGGATGCACGGCAATTGTCGCTTTAGGAATTTGGGATGATATCTGCAATATTCCGGCGAAAGTGAAGCTGGTAGGGCAGATTATTGCCGCCGCAATTCCCGTTTCTTTTGGCATTCAAATTGAATGGCTGACGAATCCCTTTGGTACGCTTGTCGTCCTGCCGGAAATTATTGCTGTGCCGCTTACCATTTTCTGGATTATCGGATTTACCAATACCGTAAATCTTATCGACGGGCTGGACGGACTGGCTGCAGGTGTTGCCTTCATTGCGTCTATTTCCATGTTTTTAATGGCCTATAATATGAATCAGGTATTGCCGGCAATGATTATTGTATCAATGGCCGGTGCTGCCTTGGGATTTTTGCAGTATAATTTTAATCCGGCAAAGATTTTTATGGGTGATACAGGCAGTATGCTGTTGGGGTATACGCTGTCTGTGGCAGCTGTGCTGGGATTGGTAAAGACTGCAGCGACTGTAGCTCTTGTCGTACCGGTTATCGCATTGGGTCTTCCTATTTTGGATACGTTGTTTGCGATTATTCGTCGTAAGATGAGCGGCGTGCCTATTTTCCAACCTGATAAAGGCCATTTGCATCATCGCCTGCTGGCGTTGGGAATGACACAGAAGCAAGCTGTACTGGTGATGTACTGCGTCAGTGTGCTGCTGGGCATTGTGGCACTTTTTGTAGCTAATGTAGGCTATAAAACGGGGATTGTGACTGTAGTAATCGTGCTGGCTGTCATCATTTATTCAGCGAAGCGTATTGGTATATTACGAAAAACAACGACGGATACTACTCACAAGAAATAATGTGGGTAGTACCGTTTTTTTTCTTAGGAGGAATTAGGTATGATAAAAGTTATGACTGTTTTTGGGACGCGGCCGGAAGCTATCAAAATGGCGCCTGTTGTATTGGAGCTGAAAAAACACAGCAGCGAAATTCAAACGATTGTCGCCGTTACGGCACAACATCGGCAGATGCTCGACCAGGTACTGCAGCTGTTTCACATTCAGCCGGATTATGATTTGGATATTATGTCACAGGGACAGACCCTGTATGATATTACTACGAAAGCATTGCTGGGCTTGAAAACCGTGCTGGAAACAGAAAAACCTGATTTGGTGCTTGTACATGGGGATACGACGACGACCTTTGCCGGTGCATTGGCAGCGTATTACCAACAGATTCCTGTCGGCCACGTAGAAGCCGGCTTGCGTACCGGCAATATCTATTCGCCGTTTCCGGAAGAAATGAACCGTAAGCTGACAGGGGCTATGGCATCCATTCATTTTGCGCCGACGCCGACAGCTAAAAACAATCTGCTGCAGGAACATGTGAACCCGGCAAACATTTATGTAACAGGCAATACGGTAATTGATGCCCTCATGACGACTGTTGCCGGTGAATACGATTTCGAAGATGATGCGCTGCGCACTGTAGATTTCCAGCATCATCGAATTATTCTACTGACTACGCATCGCCGGGAAAATTTGGGAGAACCAATGCGCCATATTTATAAAGCGCTGCGGCGGATTGTAGATGAAATCCCGGATACAGAAATCGTTTTCCCGGTACATCGTAATCCATTGGTACGTAAAGTAGTCGAAGAAGAATTGGCAGGTGTAGACCGAATTCACTTAATCGATCCCATGGAATATGAACCTTTTGCCAACTTGATGAGCTTGAGCAGTTTGGTTTTGACAGATTCCGGCGGTATTCAGGAAGAAGCACCGTCACTGGGAAAACCCGTATTGGTGCTGCGGGATACGACAGAACGGCCGGAAGCCGTAGCAGCAGGAACAGTACGATTAATTGGGACCGATAAGGATGTTGTATATAAAGAAACGAAACGGCTTCTTACTGACAGTGATGCGTATCATGCCATGAGCATGGCTGTGAATCCCTATGGCGACGGCAAGGCTTCTAAGCGTATTGTACAGGCTATTCTTCATGCCTTTGGTGGCAAAAAAGAGGTTCCTGAAGAATTTTGCTTAGACTAATTATACAGATAGGCATATATAGAATATGCTATAACTAAATATAGAGTGTAAAATACAATCCATGTCGTTTTTGCATGGATTGTATTTTTTTATGTGCAGCCTATTGCGCATCATACATAAGAAGGATAAAATAAAAGTAAACTTTGAGATAATTTTCACAGAAAATCATAGGAATTATTGTGAAAAAATACACCTGAAAAATAGATATTTCAACACAAATATTCGTAAAAGTCAAGCATTGATTTTGCCATTTTAGTGTGCTAAGATAGCACTATCAAAGATGAATGTTATGTATAGGTACTATTCGTCTTTGGTAATAAAAAGACTATCAGAAGAAGGCGGGAGGTGTCTTTATGAAGGAGAAAAGACAGCGCATTCATTCGTCTGGTAGTTCGTTAAACCGCATGGAGCTTATGAATCTGGTTGTCACTGCAGGCTCACTGGGTCTGACATTGTTTGTTTGTATTTTTGTCGGCGTTTTGATAGGACGTGTGATGGATGAGTTTTTGGCAACGTCTCCGTGGGGAATTATTCTGTTTTCTCTGCTGGGTACAGTCAGCGGCTTTTGGTCTTTGTATAAAAGAACAATAGCGTACATGAATCGTCAGCTGTCTGTGCAGAAGAAAGACGCTGGAGACAAATAATGGAAGAACTAGTGAAATATGTAAAGGCAACGGTAATCAAGCTAATTGGGTTGACCTGTATTGTGGCGGCTGTGTTAGGCGCCGTAGGCTGTCAGCAGTACATTTTTGGCTGGTGTATCGGCAGCGGCTTAAACATCGTGTATTTTTTGATGCTGAGCAGCCGATCTGCACGGGCTATACATTTACCCCCTGAACAGGCCGCTTCTTTTATCCGCGGCGGAGCGATTTTTCGCTTACTTATGATTTGTTTGGTGTGCATCGTTATTCTGCAGTTTCCCAGTATTCATTTTGGGGCTGCAGTGGCAGGGATCTTTTCATATCGTGTGATTATCTTTGCAGATGCCGTAGAAAAGCACGTTCGGGGCCGGTAGGAAAGGAGGTATCGCGTATGGAGTTACATGCAGGGCATCATCTGGTCGTTCAAATCCTGGGAATGAATGTAAACTGGGATACGCTGATGATGACATGGCTCGTAGCCGCACTGGTTATTATCGTTACAGTGGCAGCTACGCGGGGACGCTCATTGGTGCCATCCGGACTGCAGAATGCCATGGAAATTATTATTGAATCCCTGCTGGATCAGTTTAAGGAAACGCTGGGACCTAAATACGGTCAAGTCGTATCGGTACTTTTGACCATGTTCTTGTTCATTTTATTTGCCAATGAATTGGGCTTGCTGCCAAATCCGCACGTATTGGCTTCGCCGACAAATGATTTGAATACGACCGTAGCCCTGGCCTTGGTTTCTTCTTTTATGGTCCACTTTATGGCTCTAAAGAACCAAGGATTCAAAAAGCACTTTAAACACTTTTTTAAACCGTTCGCGCCGTTTGTCATTATTAATTTGATGGAAGAAATTACAAAACCGCTGACGCTGGCTTTCCGTCTTTTTGGCAATATTCTGGCCGGAGAAATTCTCTTGGAAGTTTTATATTTCCTTGTACCTGCAGGCATTCCGATTATCTGGCTTATTTTTAGTTTGGTTATCGGTTTGATTCAGGCGTTTATTTTCACCATTTTGACAACATCGTACTTGGCACCGTCTTTTGCTGAAGACTAGAGAGATGGATGTACTATTTACGCAAACTTAGGAGGTCATTTATTATGGAAAAAGCACTCGTATTAGCATTATCAGCCTTTGGCGCTTGCTTAGGCGTTGGTTTGGCAGCTCTTGGCGCTGCAATTGGCGACGGTCATGCCGCATCTAAAATGCTGGAAGGTACAGCACGCCAGCCGGAAATGGGCGGCAAACTGTTGGTTAATATGCTTATCTCTATCGGCTTGATTGAATCCATGCCTATTATTGCAGCTGTTATTGCGATTGTATTGGTATTTGCCAATCCGTTTGTCAGCCTGCTTTAATTTTTATGAAATGGATTATCCATTACAGCCGGGGAGGGAAGTACATTGGTTAGTTTAAATGGTACCTTGCTGTTCCAATTCATCAACTTCTTTATCTTGGTAGCTATTTTAGCGAAATTCGCGTATAAGCCGTTGTTAAAAGTATTGGAAGAACGGCGCAATAAGATTGCCAGTGATTTGGATGAAGCTGCAAAAGCCCGTCAGGATGCAGACAAACTGAAAGCTGATTATGAAGCACAGATTCGCGATGCGCAGGCAAAAGCCCAGGCTATCGTAGATAAAGCAGTCAAACAGGCTGATAAAGAAGCGCAGGCGCAGCTTGATGCGATTCGTGCGCAAATCGCCCGGGAAAAACAAATAGCCCAGACGGAAATTGCCAATGAACGGGAAGCCGCTATCAGAGAAATGCGTAAAGAAGTAGTGACGCTGTCTATGGCTGTAGCAGAAAAACTACTCAAAAAGAACATGGACACCGACATGAACGCAAAACTGGTTGCGGAATGTATTCATCAGCTCCAAACAAACAACCGTATAAAGGGGAACTGATCGTATGATACCCGAAACAATTTACAGCAAATACAGCCAGGCAATGTTTGACATTGCCAGCGAACAAAAAAAGCTTGACGAATTTGGGACAGAACTGAAAAAAGTACGGGATACCTTTCAAGAAAATCCTGATTTTTGGAAATTTTTGAATCATCCTCTTGTACCGCCGCAGTCTAAAAAACAAACAATCAAAGAAATTTTTGCAGATGATGTATCGCCATTAGTGCGGCAGTTTATGTATGTCATGATTGACAGACGCCGTGAAGCGGCGCTGTTGCTGGCTATTGACGGGTTTATCGATTTGGCCCGCCGGGCACAGCATATCGAAGTGGCAAAAGTACACGTTGTCAAACCGTTGACAGCAGCCGAAGAAACACAGCTGCGTGCTAACTTGGAAACCATGACAGGCAAGAAGATTGAGCTGCTCTATTATATAGATCCGTCTATTATTGGCGGTATGGTCATTCAGATTGGCGATAGATTGATAGACGGCAGTCTGAAACGGCAGCTGCATGATATGCAGCATGCATTGCTGCAGAATGATGCAATGAATGGGGTGACGGACGAATAATGAAAATGAAGCCAGAAGAAATTACGGCTATAATCAAAAAACAAATCGAAGATTATAATGTGGAAATGAATGTCGATGATGTCGGCACCGTTCTGGAAGTCGGGGACGGCATTGCCCATATTTACGGTTTGGACAAGGCCATGGCCGGGGAATTGTTGGAATTGCCCCATGGCGTCTATGGACTGGCCTTGAACTTGGAAGAAGATAATGTTGGTGCAGTATTGCTTGGCAATGACTCACTGATTAAAGAAGGCGATACGGTCCGTCGTACAGGCCGTGTTATGCGTGTGCCTGTAGGTGACAGCATTATTGGCCGTGTTGTCAATCCGCTGGGAGCGCCGATTGACGGCAAAGGCGAAATCAAGACGACAGAATCACGTCTTGTAGAAATCAAAGCATCTGGTATTGCTGACCGTCAGCCGGTAAAAGTACCGCTGCAGACAGGTTTGAAGTCCATTGACTCCATGGTACCTATCGGACGCGGACAGCGTGAATTAATCATTGGCGACCGCGGTACCGGTAAAACGGCGATTGCGATTGATACTATCTTAAATCAAAAAGACAGCGGCGTTATTTGTGTATACGTTGCTATCGGTCAGAAAGCATCTACTGTTGCGCGGGTTGTGCGTACACTGGAAGAACATGGCGCCATGGCCTATACGATTGTCGTAGCAGCTACTGCGTCTGACGGCGCGCCGCTGCAGTATTTGGCCCCGTATTCCGGTGTATCCATGGGCGAATATTTTATGCATAAAGGCAAAGATGTACTGTGCGTATATGATGATTTGTCCAAACATGCGCAGGCATATCGTGCTATGAGTTTGCTTTTGCGCCGTCCGCCAGGACGTGAAGCTTATCCGGGCGATGTATTTTACTTACATTCCCGTCTGTTGGAACGTGCTGCCAAGCTTTCCGATGAATTAGGCGGCGGCTCTATTACAGCCCTGCCGATTATTGAAACCTTGGCTGGCGACTTATCTGCCTATATTCCGACTAACGTTATTTCAATTACAGACGGCCAGATTTTCTTGGAAACAGAAGCTTTTAACTCCGGTATTCGTCCGGCTATCAACGTTGGCTTGTCTGTATCCCGTGTCGGCGGGTCCGCGCAGATTAAGGCAATGAAAAAAATTGCCGGTACACTTCGCCTGGATTTGGCGCAGTACCGTGAACTGGCAGCTTTTGCCCAGTTTGGCTCCGATCTTGATAAAAACACTAAAGCACAAATCGACAAAGGCGAACGAACCATGCAGCTTTTGATTCAGCCGCAGTATCAGCCGATGCCGGTTGAAGATCAGGTTATGCAGATTTACTTAGCCGTTAAAAACTACCTCATGCCGGTTCAAGTTGCCGAAGTTACGCAGTTTGCTGATGGATTTATCAAATTCATGCATGCTAATTATCCGGAAGTCGGCGAAAGCATTAAGACGACGAAAGAACTCGGCAAAGATGCAGAAGCAACCCTCCAAAAAGCAATCGGAGAATATACGAAGCAATATGGCGCTTCTCATGAACTGATTAAAGAGGAGGAATAACCTATGCCGAGTGCACGCGAAATTAACAGACGGATAAAATCCGTTACCAATACTCAGCAGATTACTAAGGCCATGAAGATGGTATCCTCCGTACGACTGCGCCGTGCACAGGACCGGGCGTTGGCAACGGCGCCTTATACTGAAAAAATTGAAGGGATGCTGCAGCGCTTATCGGCAGCTGCAGCAGGAGATGGCATTGCGTTGTTTCAGCCGCATGATGAAGTCAAAAAAACATGTTATATCATTATAGGCTCAGATAAAGGGCTGGCTGGGGCATTTAACTCCAATGTCAACAAGGCAATGGTTGCTGTCCTCAAAGATAAGCCCCGCAATGCATCATGCCTTTTCGTTACAGGCCGTAAGCCTGCTGAATATTTAAAACATCTCCGTATTGTGCCGGACAAAAAATGGAGCGGTTTTTCTGATAAACCGCAGCTTGTCCATGCCCAGCGCATTGCCCATTTGGCGGTAGAAAAATTCCTGGCTGGTGAAGTAGATGAAGTGTATATTATTTATACGCATTTTAAATCTGCGTTATCACAGGAAGTACAGACAGTTAAAATGCTGCCTATTACGCCAAAAGCCGAAGATAAAACGACAGGACCGAAAGAAGAATACTTGTTTGCGCCGAATCCGCAGCAGGTATTGGAATCGATTTTGCCGCAGTACTTAGATATGGTTGTATACAACAGCCTGCTCCAGTCCGCAGCGAGTGAACTCGGTGCCCGCATGACGGCTATGACGTCGGCTACGGACAACGCCGGTGAACTCATTGACAAACTTACGGTTCATTACAATAAAGTTCGTCAGGCTGGTATTACAAACGAACTGACGGAAATCGTCAGCGGTGCCAATGCCCTCCAATAATCGCGCATTGGATTGGAAAACTAGGAAAGAGAGGAGAGCCTCTTCATGAGCAATAACATTGGGAAAGTAGTACAGGTCATTGGCCCTGTTATTGACGTGCGGTTTGCTTCCGAAGCAGATTTGCCGGCAATTTACAACGCTATTCACGTCACTGGCGGTGAAGGCGATCAGGCCGTTGATTTGGTAGCAGAAGTCATGCAGCATTTGGGCGACGACGTAGTACGCTGCGTTGCGATGAGCTCGACGGACGGCCTCGTTCGCGGCATGGCTGCAGAAAATACAGGAGGACCGATTAAGGTCCCCGTTGGGAAAGGCGTTTTAGGCCGTATTTTTAACGTCTTGGGCCAAACGGTAGATAAAGTAGATGAAAAAGTCCAGGCAGATGATTATTGGCCGATTCATCGTCCGGCTCCAAAATTTGAAGACCAGGCAACGGGTACGGAAATTTTGGAAACAGGCATCAAAGTCGTTGACCTCATTGCCCCATATGCCAAAGGCGGCAAGATTGGTTTGTTTGGCGGTGCCGGTGTTGGCAAAACCGTCCTTATTATGGAACTGATTCACAACGTTGCAACAGAACACGGCGGCTATTCCGTATTTACAGGC
This sequence comes from Megasphaera sp. UBA5897, assembly GCA_002431345.1. GTDB lineage: Bacteria > Bacillota > Negativicutes > Veillonellales > Megasphaeraceae > Megasphaera. The sequence goes on from DJEN01000050.1 coordinate 43,998, forward strand.
GTAGGCGAACGTACGCGTGAAGGCAATGACTTGTGGAATGAAATGAAAGAATCCGGCGTTATCAGCAAGACAGCTTTGGTATACGGCCAGATGAACGAACCGCCAGGAGCACGTATGCGTGTTGGCCTGACAGGTCTTACGATGGCTGAATATTTCCGTGATAAAGAACATCAGGACGTACTGCTCTTTATTGACAACATTTTCCGTTTCATTCAGGCAGGGTCTGAAGTATCTGCATTGCTGGGCCGTATTCCATCTGCCGTTGGCTATCAGCCGACATTGGGTACAGACGTTGGTGCCTTACAGGAACGTATTACTTCTACGAAAGATGGGTCTATTACATCGGTACAGGCTGTATATGTTCCAGCCGATGACTTGACAGACCCGGCTCCGGCAGCTACGTTTGCGCATTTGGATGCGACGACTGTATTGTCTCGTCAGATTGCCGAATTAGGGATTTATCCGGCTGTTGATCCGCTGGATTCCACGTCCCGTATTCTTGACCCGCATATTATTGGGGAAGAACACTATAAAGTAGCCCGTGAAGTACAGGCTATTTTGCAGAAATATAATGATTTGCAGGATATTATTGCTATCCTGGGTATTGATGAATTGTCTGAAGAAGATAAACTTACCGTTGCCCGTGCTCGTAAGATTCAGCGTTTCCTGAGCCAGCCATTTGCTGTTGCAGAACAGTTTACAGGCCAGCCGGGACGGTATGTACCGCTGAAAGATACGATTAAAGGCTTTGAAGAAATCTTGTCCGGTAAATGCGACGACATGCCGGAACAGGCATTTTATATGGTAGGCAATATCGAAGAAGCATACGAAAAGGCCAAGACTCTGAAAGGAGAATAGGCTATGGCAGAAAAAGGAAAGACCATCCATTTGGAAGTCATTACACCTGATGCTGCTGTACTGCAGACGGATGCAGATTTTGTTTTAGTCCGGGCATTGGACGGCGATTTGGGTATTATGCCGAACCATGCGCCGCTTATCGCATCGCTGAGTATTTCGCCGCTTTTCTATGATAAAGACGGCCGCCGCCACTGCGTTTCTGTTGCTTCCGGCTTTTTGGAAGTCAATGGCAATCAGATGACCGTTATCTCGCCGGCTGCAGAATTACCGCAGGCGATTGATGTCAAGCGTGCCCAGTCTGCCAAAGAACGGGCTGAAAAGAGGCTGCATACGAATCATGGCGATATTGATGTAGAACGAGCCAATCTGGCTATGAAACGGGCTTTGTGCCGTTTGCATGTAGCTGAAGAATATGGAAAGTAGACAGCAGTATCTACGCAATAAAACAGCTTTGTCTGAACGGGCAAAGCTGTTTTTATGATGGGAGAATCTTCTTTTTTAGACGCATTCATGATATAATGAAGCAACAACGTAGTGAAGTAAAGGAGGGTATATACCGTGAAAACAAAAAAAATCATGCTGGCATTGGCAATGACATTAGTTATTTCCGCAACGGCGTTTGCGGCGAAGGATACGATGTGGCAGTATAATAAACATATTGCCATCGATATGAGTTCGGCTCAAATCACTTTTGATATGGGACGAAAAGTTCTGACCTTTAAAACCGTAGAAACAGCAGGCGATACGACGGACTACTGCAAATATGTTTACAACGTAGACGACCAAACTATTCAGTTGAAAGAAATGGTTACGAAAACGAAAAAAAGCAAATATAAAAGCAGTTTTTATCCAGAATCGATTAAAGACGGCAATACCATTATTAAAGGAAGAGCACGCATGGCTAATGACGTGTTGGCAAAAGTCGAAGCAAAAGCCAATAATTAAATACAATACGAAAAGCCCGCTGACTGGTGTTTTCATCCGTCAGCGGGCTTTTTGCATATGAGGATACATACGATAGCGTATCTGTCAATTATTTATCAAAAGGTTTTCCTGTGAGCATTTCATATGCTTCTTTATATTTTTCGATTGTTTTGTCGATAACATCCTGCGGCAGGAGATAATCGCTGTCCGGATTGGCTTTGAGCCAGTCACGAACGAATTGTTTATCATAAGAAGGCTGTGATTGACCCGGTTTGTATCCTTCTAACGGCCAAAAACGGGAGCTGTCCGGTGTGAGCATTTCATCGCCCAGCACGATATTGCCTTTTTCATCCAAGCCAAATTCAAATTTGGTATCTGCAATGATAATACCGCGGGAAAGAGCGTAATCAGCGCATTTTTTGTATAAGGCAATCGTATAGTCACGGATTTTTTCCGCATATTCTTTGCCTTTGCCTGGGAACGTTTTATCCAGGACTTTGGCACCTTCTTCAAGGGAAACGTTTTCGTCATGGTCGCCTAATTCGGCTTTGGTGCTCGGTGTAAAAATAGGTTCCGGTAATTTTTGCGATTCTACCAAACCGGCAGGCAACTGAATACCGCAGACCGTGCCATTTTCTTTATAACTTTCCCAACCGCTGCCAGTAATATACCCGCGGACGATGCATTCCATAGGAATCATGGTCAGTTTTTGACATTTCATGCTGTTGCCTATAAATTGCGGCTGTTGGAAAAATTCCGGCATATCCGAATTGTCAACAGAAATCATGTGGTTAGGAATAATATCCTTCGTCAAATCAAACCAGAATTTGGACATCTGCGTCAAAATAGTGCCTTTCTTGGTAATCTGGTTTTTCAGGATGTGGTCAAACGCTGAAATACGGTCAGTAGCAACCATAATAATGCTGTCGCCTGCATCATAAACTTCGCGGACTTTTCCTGATTTGAACGGTTTGAATTCTTTCATGTTCTGGCCTCCAATATATAATTATATAACGTTACCGCCTTTATCATATCACAAAATAATGGCGGTGAGAAGAAAAAAATAAAATGACCGATTTTGAAAGGCGATCCACATAAAATGACTGTTTTTGCAGATATTTTCTGAGTAAAATCAGAGAAAAATGAAAATAAAATGAGAGTTTGATTAAATCGCTTTCGGTTGGGCAGGAATACAAAAATCACATGGCGAAGCTCATAAAAAACATGTGTCATGAGGAGGCGTTGCTATGAAGAAGAAATGGATGGTACTGGGAATTGCCGCATTGCTGGGCTGTTGGGGAATGCAGGATATGCTGCCGTGGGGGCAGGAGCCGGCGAAAGAAGCGGCAGTACCGGCTTTGGAGGCGCCGCAGTCGGCGTCGCGGTATGTGTATATCAGCGGTGCCGTCAAAAAGCCGGGATTATATGCCTTTGCAGACGAAGTGCGGGTCGGCGAAGCGATTCATACAGCCGGTGATTTGCTGCCGTATGCAGATGCCGGTGCCGTCAATTATGCGGATATTGTGCAGGACGGCGCGCATATTCACGTGCCGTATGATCTAAACGGCGTTCCGGCTGGCGAAGCTGTACAGGATGGACGCATCAATATTAACGAAGCAGACGAACAAAAGCTGGCAGAACTTCCCGGTATTGGTCCGGCTATGGCTAAAAATATTACGGCGTATCGGGCAGAACACGGACCTTTTACGAGCATAGAAGAACTACAGAAAGTAAAAGGCATTGGTACAGCTAAGTTTAAGAAACTGCAGGATAAGGTGAATGTATGACGCATTGGGGTATGGGGATTGCTTTATCCTGCTGCTTGGGCATGATGAGCGCTGTCTATGCAGGCATACTATGGAGCGGCGGGGCTGTTGGCAGTGTGCTGTTTGGCGGCAGTGCCTTCTTGCTGCGCGCGCACAAAACGGCCTGCTGGTGTTGTTTGTTTCTGTGTTTTTTTTGTATTGGTGCCGGCCGAATGGCTTGGGAAGAAAAAGCATACGAACAACTGCCTGCGTATTTGCAGGGAGCTGATTTGGCAATGGAAGGAACTATTGCCGAAAAGGGAAATACATACGAGACGGAAAAAGGCCGGATGACACGGTATGTCGTGGCGTTGGAACAGTTTGCCTATGCCGATGACGGGATAAAGCGGCAGGGGCAGGGATATTTGTATGTTACGATGCCGACGAAAGAAATATGGCAGCCTGCAGCGCGGATTGCATTTCGAGGAACGGTACAGCCGCTTACGTATTACCGCAACCAAGGAGCATATGACGCACGGCATCGGGATAAAGAAAAATCCATATATTTAAAAACATATATCGAGGACAGCCAGCAGGTACGGCTGCTGGCAGAGCCTGCCGGCTGGCGGCATGCACTGCAGCAGCTGCGGGAAAGATTGACCCGGGCTTTTCAGCGTATATTGTCGAGAGATAATGCGTATATACTGAGCAGTTTGCTTTTTGGCGGCCATTATGAAGATTTGCCGCCGGGGTTGATTGAAAGCTTCAGCACAACCGGCCTGATTCATATTCTTTCTGTATCGGGCTCCCATATTGCATTGCTGCTGACGGTAATACAGCTGGCAGGGAAGATGCTGGGCCTGCGGGAGAAAGGCTTATTTTTATTAGCTGTGTTCTTTGTCATCGGGTACAGTGCTTTGTCCGAATTTGTATCTCCTGTCATACGGGCTTCCATCATGGGCATGCTGTGTGCCTGCAGCGTCGTTGTCAAACGAGAATACACCAGCTCCCATGCATTGGCATTGGCTGTGCTGTGTATGGTGTTGTACAGCCCGTTTTTGGTGTATGATTTGAGTTTTCGTTTATCCTGCGGCGCATCAGCCGGCATTGTCCTGCTGCAGCCGGCTATGAAACATTACTTGCGTGTATTGCCTGCGTTTCTTCGCGATAGTTTGTCTGTTTGTATTTGTGCGCAGCTGTTGCTGTTGCCGGTCCTGCTGGCTAATTTCTTTTCGCTGCCTGTGTATGCGTTGGCAGCCAATCTATTGATCGCGCCTGTACTGGATATCGTCATTGTTTTGGGACTTTTGGCAGCTGTGTTGTCTGTTTTTTGTGAAACAGCGATGGACACGGTGTTATGGTTCATTGCGCCGCTGCTGTCGCTGGCTGTCAAAGGCAATTACTTTTTGGCGTCCCTGCCGTACAGCCGGTATTGGTTGGGAGCGTTGACGTTTCCTTGGGCAGCTGCCTGGTATCTGGGGCTTGGCGCAGTTTTCTTTTGGCCGTCCCGACGGCGGAAGTTGTTGATTTTGACAGGATTGTGGCTGCTGGGGACAGGCCTTTGGACGCAGTATCAAAAACCGGAAGCCGTCGTGTATGTATTTGATACAGGAAAGGACAAAGCAACCTGTATTCGCTATAGTGATAGTTCTGTATATCTGTGGTATAATAAGTCACAGTGGGCCAGCCCGATGCAGCCAACCAGCGTGTTGGCGCCGGCCATGCGCTGTGCAGGCATATTTGCTGTGACGGAGTGTATCGTCAGCGGCTATGAAGCAGAAAAAACGGCAGCGCAGTTGGAACACCTCTTTGTACTGCAGGCGCCATGCCGTATCCTGTCTGCCCCGGCAGAGGGCATGGCTGGAGAAAGAAAAGGCATACCGTATTATATATGCGATACAGTACCCCATAGTGGATTTTCCCGTCCGGGCTGTTTGGAAATACGCAGCCTTTCGGCTAAGCAGCCCCTAGCCTTTCCCAAACAGGCGGATGCGCTGATTATATATCGAAATCATAAGCAGGATGAGATGTATACCGAATGGCTGGAACGGGCTGCATATGAAGGGATTCCCTGCTATTCAACCTTTCGTGACGGTCAGATTATCGGAACGTATCGGCATGGCGCGTGGCAATTTACAACCTACGGCGGTGATAGTAACCAATGAAACCAGTAGCAATTATATATGGAACAGAACCGTATTTGATGGAGCAGGGCAAAGCCGCTTTTTTGGCATCCTGCCGTGAACGCAGCCAAGAGGCAGATGTACAGGTGTTTCACAAAGATACTGCCGCGGCAGCTGTCGTGGAAGCGTTTGAAGGAACGAGTCTGTTTGGCGGCGGCGGAATCAGTATTTGGTATGACTGTCCTTTTTTGCCTGTCAAGCGGGGAGGCCGCTCGCGAAGCAAGCTTTCTAAAGAGGAAACATGGTTTTTGGAAAAACTGGCTCATATGAGTGACGAAAATGGGCTGTTGTTTTATACCAAAGGCAAACTCGATGCGGGCAGTGCTTTTTTTAAAGCGCTGCGGCCTATGGCTGATGTCATCGAGGGAGAAGCGGTTACAGAAAAAAATATTATGCCGTACGTAGAAACGTTTTTGCGGAAAAAAGGAAAAACGCTGACACGCAGTGCACAGCAGTATTTACGGGGGTTGTTTCAGACATGGAATGAGATTCCGCTTATGTATGTTTTTTCTGAATTGGAAAAGATGTGCATTACGCTGACAGAGAAAACAGGTACTGTCGATGTGCCGGATTTGCAGGAATTATTTGCCGGTACGATGGAAAAGAATCTCTTTACATTTATGGATTATTTTCTGCGTCGTGACGGCAGGCATACGATCCCGTTTATTGAAGGATTGTTTGCCCGTCAGGATTTGTTTTTAAAAAATACAGGGTATATGCTGTCCAGGCTGCGGCTGCTGCTGGCATATAAGGAGCTGCAGCAGGCTCATATGGGGCCGCGGCAGTGTGAACAGATTATGACGCAGATTAATAAGGGACGCAGTGTCAAATATGTCTTGTATCACTTGCAAAAAGTGACATCGTATTGGACTATGGAAGAGCTGCGCGCCATGATTAGCAGTATATTTATATTACAGCGCAATATTCGCAGAGGAACGGCAGCAGTAGAAGATATAGGGCCGCTTATTTGTTTATATTGCAGTACTAAAGGCAGGGTTTAAATTGCAGGAAGAAGAAAAAGCTCGAAAAGAACGAATGAAAGATTATCGCCGTCGGTATCGTGCCAAGCACGGCATCAAAGAACATCCGCACCGCTGGAAGAAAGTCGCCGGCGTGGTGATCGCCGTATGCATTGCCGGCTTTGGCAGTTTTTTTGCGGCGCAGCATAAAGCCGCCGCAATGGTGACGCTGGATGGACAGTCGATTCAAGGATGGACTGCTGATGATTTGCAGCAGTATATCACAGCGCACAAACAGCAGCTTAAAGGACAGAAAATAACGATTACAGGGAAAGATATAGACGAAACGATTTCGCTGGATGCCCTGCATGTGGATTTTGACCGGGACCGCATCACTGATGAATTATATTTGGTTGGACGAACCGGTTCTCCCATGCACCGCGTAGCAGAAGTCGTTGCGACACTGCGGTTTGGCAAAGACGTGCCGCTGTCTCTCAAAGTCGATGATGACGCATTGAATGATAAGATTACGGATATATATAATACATACAATCAAGAAGCAAAAGATGCGTATGCCGAACCGAATGCAGATAATGCGACCGTTACGCTGCATAAAGAAAAAGACCGTATTGTAATAGATACAGAGGCACTGCGCAGCCAGATTGACGATCAGCTGCATGCAGGAACGCCGTCTTCTATCGACGCACCGATTCAGTCGCGGGAAGAAGCGTCTGTGAAAAAAGACGATTTAAAATCCATTGATACAGTATTATCGTATTATACAACGCACTTTGATGATTCCAATAAAGACCGCAACGACAATATCCTTTTGGCGCAGAAAAAGCTGAATCATGCACTCGTACCGGCACAAAAAGATTTTTCCTTTAACAAATATGTCGGTGCACGGACACATGAAAATGGCTACAAAGATGCGCCGGTATATTTTGACAACAAGCTTGTGCCGGATGCCGGCGGCGGTGTCTGCCAGGTTAGTACGACGCTGTTTAATGCTGTCTTGCGTGCCGGATTGTTTATTGCCAGCCGGTCGCCTCATTTTGCGCCGGCTGCCTACGTGCCGGTTGGTATGGATGCGACCGTTGCGGACGATTCGTTGGATTTTGCCTTTACCAATCCGTTCCAGCATCCGGTCTATGTCTATACGGCAGCTGGTGAAAACTCGATTACAACCTATATTTTGGGCAATCATGCCGATACCTGCACGGTAACGTTCCAGACGACAAAACTGCAGAATCTGCCGCATCGCGTTGTGCATAAACATGATGACAATGCCGTGACGGACAAAGTGGAACAAGAAGGCTACGATGGACATGACATTACTGTGCACCGTACCGTAACATACACGGACGGCGATCATTATGCCGATGACATTACATCCCATTATGCACCCAACACGGAAATTGTTATTACCAACGGCCCGGCTTCTGAAGATGTCGTCAAAACGTCCGATTTGGAACCGCAGGATGTTCTCATCAATGCCCTGCATGATATGCTGCAGGCTGTTGCGGCTCCCAGTGAAGATGCAGACAGTACAGATACTGATGATGACGGCAGTACAGACGGCAGTGACGGGTATGACGAAGAAGATGAATAATTCATACGTATTCCGGAAAGGATAGAAAACGAATGAAAGTATGGCATATTGTTCCTAAGCATGATGTTGTGATTCCTTTTGATGACCAGCATCCTGTCTGCGTAGAAGAAATATGCGCATTGCCGACAGAAAAAAAATGGAAGATACGGACACAGTCCGACTACGAAATTTCAGATATAGATAAGCTGCGCCAGGCTGTGCGCTGCAAGTTGGCATTGGAAGGAGATATCGACGTAGAACATCAAGCCGTAGCCGTTCATCATGGCGGCGATATACCGCTGACACTGTGTGACGACGACCCGCTGCGCAGCGTAGTCAATGTGTCGGCAGATGACATGGATGGGTACGGTATACCGCATGAAGACTGCTATGATTCCATTTATGAAGAAGACGATTCTTTATATGATGAAGACTATCGCAAAGCCTGCAAAGCAGCGGAAGAGGGACCGGTAAAGAAAACCGGCAGCCAAGGCAGCGGTACGGGCAGAAGCAGTACAGACAGCCGGGTTTGGTTTGGCAAATCCTTTAGCGGCGATATACTGCCCATTAACGATATTCTCGGTGAAGAACGCAATGATATCATCATTAAAGGGAAGATTGTAAAAATTGAATTTCGTGAATTAAAATCTAAACGGATTTTGATGTCTTTCCAAATTGCGGATACAGGAAACGGCATTTCCGGCCGGCAGTTTTTGGAAGTAGGCGGGAACAGCAATGCCAGCAAATACCGCCGCAAAAGCGTGCTGTCGCCAGAGGACTATGATCTGCTCGTCAAGCGGATGGCTGTAGGGGCCTATGTCCGTATTCATGGTGACGTTATCTATGACACATATGTCAATGACTATGTATTCAGTGCCAAAGATATTATGGAAGAAGAAGCAGAAACAGTAGAACGGGAAGATAATAACCCGACGCCGCGCGTAGAATTGCATCTACATACCGTTATGAGTGATATGGATGCGCTGATTACGGTGAAAAAATTAATCAAAACGATAAAAAAATGGCATCATCCTGCCATTGCCGTTACGGACCACGGTGTTGTGCAGTCTTTCCCGCTGCTACAGGAAATTTCTACGGACAAGACCAATAACGTCAAAGTCATATACGGCATGGAAGGCTATTTGTTTGATGATAAAATTGACCAATCCTATCACATCATTATCTTAGCGAAAAACCAAGTGGGTATTCGCAACTTGTATAAACTCGTCAGCATTTCCCATTTGAAATATATTTATCGCGGCCGGCCGCGGATTCCCCGTGCCGTGCTGAACGAATACCGGGAAGGACTGATTTTGGGATCTGCCTGTGAAGCCGGCGAATTGGTCCGCTCTATGGTGCAGAAAAAACTGCCTTATGAAGAATTGAAAAAAATTGCTTCGTACTATGACTATTTGGAAATTCAGCCGCTTACGAACAATCAATTCCTCGTGCGGGAAGGTTTGGTTGCCGATGATGAAGGGCTGCGGGATATTAACCGCACGATTTTAAAACTCGGCGATGAGTTGGGTAAGATGACCGTAGCAACTTGTGATGCCCATTTCCTCAATCCGGAAGATAAAATTTATCGTGAAATCCTGATGACGGGCAAGGGCTTTAAAGATGCGCAGTTCCAGCCGGATTTGTACTTGCGGACTACGGATGAAATGCTTAGGGAATTTGTGTACCTTGGCGAAGAACGCGCCAGAGAAGTCGTTATCACCAATCCCAACAAGGTTAATGAAATGATTGAAGATGTTCGGCCTGTGCCGAAGGAAACACTGTACTTCCCGCAGATTGCCGGTTCTTCCGAAGCGTTGAAAAACATGTGTTATGAAAAAGCGCACCGGATTTACGGCGACCCGCTGCCTAAAATCGTAGAAGACCGATTGGAAGAAGAATTTACATCTATTCTCGGCCACGGGTTCGGTGTCTTGTATTACATTGCGCACAAACTGGTAAAACATTCCAACGATGACGGCTATCTCGTAGGGTCGCGTGGGTCTGTCGGTTCTTCCTTTGTCGCTACGATGTCCGACATTACGGAAGTCAATCCGCTGCCGCCGCATTATGTTTGCCCGCATTGCCAATACAGTGAATTTTTTACGCACGGAGAAGTCGGCGGGGGATTTGACCTGCCTGATAAAACATGTCCGAAATGCGGCACGCCGCTGCACAAAGACGGGCATAATATTCCGTTTGCCATTTTCCTGGGATTTGACGGCGACAAAGTTCCGGATATTGATTTGAACTTTTCCGGCGAATACCATCCGAAGGCACACAAATATACAGAAGAACTGTTTGGCAAGGACAATGTTTTCCGTGCCGGCACGATTGGTGCCGTCAAAGACAAGACGGCGTATGGCTATGTCATGAAATGGGCTGAAGCCCGAGGCATTCGCGTCAACGATGCGTATGTCAACAGCTTAGTCAGCGGCTGCACCGGCGTCAAGAGTACGACAGGCCAGCATCCGGGCGGCGTCATGGTTATTCCGCGCGATATGGATGTGCACCACTTTACACCCGTGCAGTATCCGGCCAATAAGAAAGACAGCGGCATTATCACGACGCATTTTGATTATCACTCCATTGAAGGCCGTTTGGTTAAACTCGATATTCTCGGCCATGATGATCCGACTGTTATTCGCATGCTGGAAGACATGACGGGCGTCGATGCCAAGACGATTCCCTTTGATGACCCGGAAACGATGAGTCTGTTTTGCTCGCCGAAGGCGTTGGGCGTTACAGCAGAAGAACTAGGCTCCCAAGTCGGCAGTCTGGGGATTCCGGAATTTGGCACGACGTTTGTCCGCAAAATGCTCGTCGATACCAAGCCGAAAACTTTTTCTGAATTGGTACGTATTTCCGGCTTTTCTCATGGGACAGACGTTTGGCTGAACAACGCGCAGGATTTAATCACTTCCGGGACCGTGCAGTTGAAAGAAGCCGTTTCCACTCGTGACGACATCATGAACTATTTGATTCAGCACGGCATACAACCGAAAACAAGTTTTAAGGTCATGGAAAATGTCCGCAAAGGGAAGGGAATTGATAAGCTGAATAAATTGGGACAGAAAACGACGGACTATGAAGGCGAACTGAAAGAAGGCCATATCCCGCAGTGGTTTATCGATTCGTGCCACAAGATTGGCTATTTATTCCCTAGAGCCCATGCGGTTGCGTATGTTATGATGGCGTTCCGGATTGCTTGGTTTAAAATCAACTATCCCTTGGCGTACTATGCGGCTTTCTTTACGATTCGCGCCAAAGCGTTCAAGCTCTCTGCCATGATTCATGGGCTGGAAGGCCAGCGAAAGGCTATGAAAGAAATTTTGGCGAAGGGAAAAAGCACCACTAAGATTGATCAGGATTTGTATTCTGCCCTGGAATTGGCCGTAGAAATGAGCCTGCGCGGCTACTCCTTTATGAATGTGGATATCAGCCGTTCTGCGGCGACAAAATTTACGATTTGTGACGGAAAAATCCTGCCGCCGTTTACGGCTGTAGACGGCTTGGGAGAAAACGTAGCTGAACAAATTGTAGCAGCTCGCAAAGAAGCACCGTTTAGTTCCAAAGCCGACCTCAAGATGCGGGGCAAAGTCAATCAGTCTACGGTGGATTTGATGGCAGAAGAAGGCTGTTTGGGTGACTTGCCGGAAGATGAACAAATTGACTTGTTTGCAATGTAAAGACTATCGACATTCTTTTTAATTTGTCATATAATACAATTATGTTTTATACGCTAAAGGATAAAAGTGAAAAGGAGTTGAGCTGTTGATGAGTGCAAACGAAAAATTGAAGGATCACCTTCATGACCAGCTCTTTACGGCCATTTTGGAGCTGCAGGATTTAGATGAATGCTACGAGTTCTTTGAAGATATATGTACGATTCAGGAAATGAAAGCGATTGCGGCCCGGCTGGAAGTGGCACGCATGCTGAAAGCCGGCGATATCTATGAAGATATTGTCAAAAAAACCGGGGCAAGCACGGCTACTATCAGCCGTATTAAACGCTGCCTGATGTATGGCAGCGGCGGCTACGGCAAAATCCTGGATCGAATGGCTGCGAAGAACCCGGATGTATTAAAAATTAGTCCTAAGAAAAAATAAAGGAGACAAGGTTGGATGAAAGCCTTTTTAGAAGAATTTAAAAATTTTGCTATGCGCGGCAATGTAATTGACATGGCTGTCGGTGTAGTGATTGGGGCTGCTTTCGGTAAGATTGTCAGCTCACTGGTAAGCAATGTCATTATGCCGCCGTTGGGCGTATTGATTGGCGGCATTGATTTTTCGGACTTTTTTATTGCGCTGAGTACGACACAGCATCCGGCGACGCTTGCAGAAGCGCAGGCACAGGGGATTCCGGTGATTGCGTACGGCCTGTTTTTAAACACCGTACTTGAATTCTTAATTATTGCGTTTGCTATTTTTATTGTGATTAAGCAGATCAACCGCCTGTTTCCCAAAAAAGAAGCAGCACCGGAACCGAGACTTTGTCCTTACTGCCGTATGCCGATAGCTGATGATGCGACACGGTGTCCGCACTGCACCAGTACGTTGACAAAGTAATGATACATACAGAAAGAAGGCAGCAAGAAACATATTATGAAATCAAAAATAGATGTTACTATTTTTAAAAATGGTGATATTGATATGCTCCATGCTTCCATTTATGAAGAATTATGGAAAGATTATTGTGCGTTAAAAAAAAGAGCCCGCATGCATGAAGAAAAGAATACGGCAAAGGGAGCCTATTTGTGCCGCCGGTATCAGCGCGCGGCGCTTCTTTCTTTATTTGCTTTTTTTGAAGGTGTTTTGGATAATTGGCTGAACAAGCTGCAGCAGGACTATCAGGAATATCAGCATGTATCCATGACGGATCTGAAAGAAAAATGCGATGCTGTATTGGGCTATTGCTTTTATTGCACGTATACCAAACGAACCCAGGATTTTACCGAACTGTATGATATTATCAGCCGCTTTGAACAGCACGACGTGTCGCTGATTGAACATATCAACCGAGACATGCTGATAAAAACGGAAACCGCCATCGATTCGTATTTGTGTTATGTCGAAGCCATGACGACGCTGCGGCGCTTTCCCAAACCGGATAAATCGACAACCGGTTTGATGGACAAACTGGGCGGCATGGTCAAAGGGTGTTGCAATTAAATCATGTATTTACAAATAGTGTGTTCTGTTTTTATAAATGGAATACACTTGTTTTTTATATTTCGTTGGAGTATGATATACATATATAAATTTATATCGTATAGTTAGTCTTTGAGGCATGGTGAGAAAGGGCAATCCTTTCGTATTCCTGACCGGTGGTAATAGTCCGCAACCTCCTTTGGGAGCTGACTCGGTGTAATTCCGAGACCGACAGTATAGTCTGGATGGGAAAAGACGTGGGCACGGCAGCAATGTTTGCCGTGTGTTTCTCATGAAGAAAAAGACTGGCATGCCAGTCTTTTTTTGTGCCGCAGGATAGAAAGGCAGGTACAAGAATGGAAACGAAGTATTATTTGGGATTTGATGCGGGAACGCAAAGTGTAAAAGTAGCTGTATATGATGACGCGCTGCAGTGCGTGGCGATGGATACGGCAAAAACGACTTTATACTATCCTCATCCGGGATGGGTGCAGATGGATGTCGATGAGTATTATCGCCTGATCAAACAATGCATGGCTTCATGCAGCCGGCAAATGCGGGATAAAGGGCTGGACGTCCGTGCCGTGCGTGCGATTATGGGGGACGGTATTATCTGCGGCATTGCCGGCATCGATGCCGATGGTAATGCCATTACGCCGTATATCAATTATTTGGACAGCCGCACGGCAGAAGACGTACAGGCATTAAAAGAAAAAAATTATTCTATTTGGGCAAAAGAAACGGGCAATGCCGAACCAAACGTCATGTTTCCGGCTATGTTTGCCCGTTGGTTTATGAAACATATTCCGGCATGGAAAGAAAAAGGCGTGAAGTTCGTGCATAACTGCCCGTATGTATTGATGCATTTAGCAGGCTTGTCCGGTACGGATGCTTTTATTGACTGGGGTATGATGTCCGGCTGGGGACTGGGCTACCATGTCATAGAAAAACGTTGGTCTGCCGAACAGCTTCGCCTGTTGGGCATAGATGCTGCGTATATGCCAAAAATAGTCAAGCCTTGGGACATCATTGGTACGCTGCGGGAAGAAGACGCATTGGAAACGGGTTTCCCAGCAGGCATCCCGATTTGTGCCGGTGCCGGTGATACGATGGAATCCATGATGGGCAGCGGTATTTTGGAAGCAGGACGGGCTGTGGACGTAGCAGGCACGTGTGCCATGTTCTGCGCAGCAACGGACGGCATTATTCCGGAACTGTCCGTACCGGGAAGCGGCTTGATTTTTAATTCCGGCACACTGCCGGGCACGTACTTTTATTGGGGTATGGTACGCACTGGCGGGCTGGCGCTGCGCTGGTTTAAAGACAGTGTCAGCCGTCATGAAGAAGACGCGTATTACAGTACGCTGGATGCGTTGGCTTCCCGCCATCCTGCAGGCTGTGACGGCGCCATGTTTATCCCGTATTTGACAGGCGGCAACGGCGATTTTCCTCATGTCAGAGGTACGTTTACCGGTCTGACGCTGGATTCTGATCAGGGAGCTATGTGGCGCTGCGTCTTAGAAGGAATCGGCTATGATTATATGGAAATTACGGACCGCTACCGCCATGCGGGAATTGATTTGACACAGCTGACTATTACGGAAGGCGGCAGCCATGATGCCTTGTGGAATCAGATCAAAGCCGATATGCTGGATACGCAGGTCATGACTCTGCAGGTAGCCGGAGGAGCTGTACCGACAAACTGCATTGTTGCTGCGTACAGTGTAGGCGATATAAAAGAATTAAAACAGGCGCTGCAGCGGCAATTGACTGCTAAAGATACGTATCAGCCGAATCCGGATTGTACCAAGTTATATCGCGAACTATATAAAAAAAGAAATCACATCGTCAAAGCACTCAATGCCAGCATGGCTGCAGATATATAGGTATATTTTCACATAGTACATGCTAAAAGTTCATAATATAACATACTCAGATGCGGTATTTATATCAAATTATGCTAAAATAGCATTTGACTTGTTATATCATAGCGCAAAAAGCATACAAAATAGGAAGATTTTTAAAAATAATGCGGCTTTTTAGTAGATTTTTTCGTAGAAAGTGTTATACTTATAAATGTAAGCAGTGCATCTTATTTGAAACAGCGTGACACTTTTAAGAAAAATAACGTGAAAAAAATCACGCTGAATAAGGAGGAGTTAAACATGTTTTGTAAAAAAGTAATGGTAATTGGTGCAGGTACAATGGGTTCCGGTATTGCTCAGGTTTTTGCTACACACGGCTGCGAAGTTGTTTTGAACGATATTAAAGATGAATTCGTTGCTGGCGGCAAAGCTAAAATTGATAAATCCTTAACAAAATTAGTTGCTAAAGGAAAAATGACACAGGAAGATAAAGACGCAGCTATGGCTCGTGTTTCTGGTTTTGTAACTCGTACAAAAGAAAACATGGCTGATATTGACCTCGTTGTTGAAGCAGCTATTGAAGATTTGAAAATCAAATCTGCTATCTTCAAAGAATTAGATGAACTTTGCCCAGCAGATACTATTTTGGCAAGTAACACATCTTCTTTGGCTATTACGCAGATTGGCGCAGCTACAAAACGTCCGGACAAAGTTATCGGCATGCATTTCTTTAACCCGGCTCCAGTCATGAAATTAATCGAATTGATCAATGGTATTGCAACATCCGATGATACATTCAAAAAAGTTCAGGAAACAGCTACTGAATTGGGCAAATCCCCTGTTAAAGTTGCTGACTTCCCGGGCTTCGTAGGCAACCGTGTTGTCATTCCTATGATTAACGAAGCTATCCAGGCTTTGATGGAAGGCGTTGCTTCCAAAGAAGATATCGATACCGTTTGCAAACTGGGCTTCAACCATCCAATGGGCCCATTGGCTTTGAGCGATTTGATTGGTAACGATGTTGTTCTTCATATCATGGAAGTTCTCTATGATGGCTTTGGCGATCCGAAATATCGTCCGTGCCCGCTCCTCAAAAAATATGTTAACGCTGGCTACCTCGGTCGCAAAACAGGTAAAGGCTTCTACGATTACACAAAATAATATTGAGCAAAATGTGCTCCGCAGACAGTGGGCGTGAGAAATCACGCCCATGTTTGCCATAAAGCATGCAGCATGGTGTCCAAACAAACTACAAATATTGTCCAGATTAGGAGGCTATTATCATGGCATACGAAAACATTAACTATACAGTTGAAAACGGCATTGCAACCATTGCTATTAATCGTCCAAAAGCATTGAATGCATTGAACTTGGCAACATTGACAGAATTAAAAGATGTTGTAGAAAAAATTGCTGTAGATAAAGCAGTTCAGGTCGTTATCATTACAGGTGCCGGCGAAAAATCTTTCGTTGCAGGTGCTGATATTGTTGAAATGTCTACGAAGAACGCCGTAGAAGGCCGCGTATGGGGCCAGGTAGGTCAGAATATCTTCACAGAAATTGAAAACCTGCCGCAGCCTGTTATTGCAGCTGTCAACGGTTTCGCTTTAGGCGGCGGCTGCGAATTGGCCTGCGCCTGCGATATTCGGTATGCTTCTGAAAACGCTAAATTTGGTCAGCCGGAAGTCGGCCTCGGCATTACACCGGGCTTTGGCGGTACACAGCGCTTGACTCGTGTTGTTGGCCGTGGTCATGCCAAAGAATTGATTTATACGGCAAGTATTATCGATGCACAGGAAGCTCTTCGCATCGGCTTGGTTAATAAAGTCGTTCCGCAGGCTGAATTGATGGACGCTGTTATGAAATTGGCAAAAACGATTACGAAAAAAGCTCCGGTTGCTGTACAGCTTGCAAAAGCTGCTATTAACCGCGGCATTAACTGCGATGTAGTAACAGGTATTTCTTACGAAGCAGAAGTATTCGGCCTTTGCTTTGCAACAGCAGACCAAAAAGAAGGCATGAAAGCTTTCATTGAAAAACGTAAACCGACATTTGAAGGTAAATAAGTTTCTCCTTAACACTAAGATTATA
The DNA here is from genome assembly GCA_002431345.1 of Megasphaera sp. UBA5897. GTDB lineage: Bacteria > Bacillota > Negativicutes > Veillonellales > Megasphaeraceae > Megasphaera. Next base: position 61,362 of record DJEN01000050.1, read on the forward strand.
CAGAAAAAGCTGCCGCGTTGTGCGGCAGCTTTTTTCATGCTGGAAGCATTCGGTATTTGTCTTGCAGTTGTTGTACATGACAGCGTGTATTTCTCTTTTTTTCCTGCTCAATGTCATCAGTATCATAGAAAAGCATTAAAATGACATAAGACGAAACAAGGCGTCGTCATCTTCCAACATGGCATCAAAACAATATTGTGTTGCTTTCGTGTCAGCCAAACTGTTGTGCCAATTGGCGTCTGGATATCCATAATGAGCGGCACAGGTTTTTAATTTGGCATACGTACGGGGATGCAGTATATCGGTATGGACAAAAGAATAGGCTTCACCGATATCTAAATAGATAGGCGTATGCGGAAATTGTACACCGTATGCATGAAGATGGCTGATATCCTGCATGGTGCTGTAGCCAACAATCAGCTGTGCGTTGGCAAATAATTGCGTCAAGGCGGGGACAGCTGTTTGAAAGGACGGTTTATCAGCTACCATGGCAGGCGTAATATGATGGATTTCCATGGCTCTATCCCAAGAAGTGATTTTTTGGGGGCAGAAATAGTGATTATAGACGACTTGTCCCAAGCCATTTACGATGGACACTTGTAAAATTTCATCTGTAGGAAGCAGTCCTGTCAATTCAATATCTACGACCAAGATACGCTGGGCGTCCAAGGTTCGGATATAGGCTTTTACTTCGCGGGATAATTGGATGCGCCGCTGTAGCGCTGCTGAATAGGGCGGTGTATGCAGCAAAGATGAAACCGCACCGTCTGCTTCATGTGTTTGGTATATCTGTTCACGCTGCAGCCAGGCTTTGGCTGCCCGGTAATTGGAAAAGCTTTTGGCGCGTGCCCCTTTATATCCCTGCGTATAGGAATAATATTGTGCCGTATCGGTAATGATACCGGTTTTGCGCCCTCTGCTGACGGCATAGTAGCGTTTTGCCGGATGGCGGGCAGAACAGGCTGCCGGTGTTGTCGATACGAGTCCGGCTTGTTTTTGGCTGTCCAACCAAGCTGCTGCGGCTTCTTTGGTTGCAAACGCTTTAGCACAAACGCCGCTGAAATGTGCCGTATATTGTGTATATTCTTGTTGTTTTGTAAAAATGCCGGTTTTATGGCCGGCACTAATTGCATAAAACTTCATGATTCCATCCTCATCCGTGCTGGTATATATATTTATCGTAAAACTGTATTACTACTATACCATATCATAAAAAATTTGTTTAGCGTAGAGCCTTAACGAAAAACGTTCGTTGTTTATCGGGACTTTGCTGCGTCCTGCCGCATGGCTTGAGAACTAGATGGGGGATAAAAGAAAAAGCGTATACTCATATCGCTGGTTGCGATAGAGAATATACGCTTTTTTGTACAAATGGACTGCTGTGTTTTTAAAATAAATCTTTTCGCCATAACATGGCGATGGCTGCCAGCGCACAAATGAGAGCCAGAATGATGATATAGAAAAATCCCATGGCGTTTTCTTGGAATGGAACCGGAACGTTGACACCCCATAAACTGAAGATAATCGTCGGCACGGCCAAGATAATCGTGATAGACGCCAAGAATTTCATGACTAAGTTCAAGTTGTTGGAAATGATGGAGGCAAATGTATCAGACATGCTCATGAGAATGTTGGAATACATTTCTACCATTTCAATAGCCTGCTTGTTTTCGATGATGACATCTTCCAGCAAATCTTCATCTTCTTCATACATTTTCAGCAAATGATGGAGCGATGTGTTGCGACGCAGCCGCATCAGGCGTTCCATAACGATACCGTTGCTGCGCAGAGCAGACGTGAAGTATGTCAATGATTTTTGTAATTCTAAAAGCATAAAAAATTCTTTGTTGCGCATCGAATGCCGCAGAATTTCTTCAATATCATCGGTACGGCGGTTGATTTGCATTAAGTACCGCAGGAAAAGCGTGGCGCTGCGGTAGAGAATCTGAAACAAGAACCTTGTTTTTTTGAACGTGTAAAATAAAGGATATTTGTTTTGTGTAAATGCCCGCATGACTTCCGTGTTCTGAATGCACAGGGTAATAATAAAGTCAGGCGTAATAAAAATGCCCAGCGGCAGCGTATCGTAGCTGTCTGTTTCTAATATAATAGGAATATTAATAACGACAAATATATAGTTATCTTCTAATTCAACGTGAGAACGTTCTTCTGTATCCAGCGCGGTCTTCAGGACGTCAGTTGGGATTTCGGTAACCATTGATACGAGCTGTAAATCTTCGGAATCAGGATTTACAACATTGATCCATGAACCTTTTTCGGCAGAAGCCAAGGATATGTTGTCTTCCAAATGGCCATTGCTGTGTTTGTAAACTTGAATCATTCCGCTTCTCCGTTTCCTCTTCGTTTTTGCGGGCACTAACCCTAAATTCTAATATAAGCATAAATGGGAATCTCGTCAAGTAAAATACAACATTTTACGGATTTTGCCTGTAAATTTATTGTAAAAAGAAAGGGGAAAGGGTTTGTTTGGATATTACTTGCAGCGTAATCTTTTATAAACAAAAGGAATTTGCTATAATAAAGTGTATTTAGGGTATAGAACAGCTTATGGCGTACAAACGGGGGAATACGCAGTGATAGGGCTGCACAGAGGAGGAGTATCGTTGTCTGGTGTATTAATAAATGGAATAGCGGCTTTTATAGGTGCGGCAGCAGGCATTCTGCTGAAAAAAGGAATTCCCGAACGGATTACGAAGGCGTTGTTTTCTGCGATTGCCCTGTGTGTCTGTATAATGGGCGTGCAGGGAGCCGTCAAAACAGAAAATTTGCTATTGCTCTTGGCTTCCATGACGATAGGCACTTTGCTGGGAACCATGCTGCAATTGGAAGAACGGATGCATCACAGCGGTGAATGGTTGAAAAATAAACTAGGAGCAGACAGCGATTCGCGGTTTGTGCAGGGCTTTGTCGTCGTGACGATTATACAGGTTGTAGGTGCCATGTCTATTTTGGGTCCGGTGCAGGCGGCGCTGCTGGGTGACTATTCACTGCTGTATTTTAAATCCGTGCTGGATGGTGTAGCGTCTATTATTTTTGGCGCGATTTATGGCATGGGCACGTTGCCGGTGTGTATAGTCATCGTTGTCTATGAAATGATTTTTTACGTATTGGCCCATATGGTTTCGCCGCTGATGACACCGGATGTCATTCGGGAGCTCAATGCTGTCGGCAGTGTTATGATTTTTGCCATCTCGCTGAACATGCTGGGCATTACGAATTTAAAAGTGACGGATTATTTGCCGGCTCTTTTTATACCTATTATATATTATCATCTTTTTGCAGGATGGTTATAAGATTTCCGTGAAAGAGGATTACACTATTGCAACTTTTAAAAATGGAGCTGCGGGGATTTAAATCCTTTGCAGATAAAACGACCCTTACCTTTGACAAAGGGATTACGGCGATTGTTGGTCCCAATGGCAGCGGGAAAAGCAATATTTCAGATGCTGTCCGCTGGGTCATGGGTGAACAAAATATCCGGCAGCTTCGCGGGCAGAAGGCAGAAGATATTATTTTTGCCGGAACAGAAAAACGGCAGCCTCAGGGGGCAGCCGAAGTGTCCTTATATTTTGACAACAGCGACCATGCGCTGGATTTGGATTTTTCGGAAGTCGCTGTTACGCGCCGCTTGTTCCGCTCTGGTGAAAGTGAATTTTATATCAACAAACGGCCGTGCCGGCTCAAAGATATTCATATGCTCTTTGCCTCGACGGGCATCGGGCAGGATTCGATGGCTGTCATCGGGCAGAACCGGGTAGACAGGATTCTCAACAGCAAGCCGGAAGAACGGCGTGTTATTTTTGAGGAAGTGGCCGGTATCAGCCGCTATAAAGGACGCAAGCAGGACGGGCTTCGCAAAATCGCAGAGACAGAGCGCAATCTGGAACGTATTCAGGATTTGATGAGCATGTTGGCAGAACGGATGGAGCCGCTGGCAGCGCAGGCCCAGAAAGTAAAACAGTTCCGGGCGTTGGACAGTGAGCGTATTTCGTATGAAGGTACGTTGACGCTGCAGGAACTGCGCAACTGCGAACGGCTGCTCTCTAAAGCAGAAAATTACCGTCTGGCAGCGTTAGTAGAACAAACAAATGCTGAAAAAGAATTGGCTGCCATGGAAACAAAACGGCAGCAGCTGCTGCAGACCATGGAAAAAGAAGGCGAAATGCTGCGCAGTCTCGATGCGCAGGCCCTCAATGCACACAACGAACTGGACAGCATGAAAAGCCGCCATGATGCGTTCCTGCAGCGTCAGGTAACACTGCAGGAAAATGAAAAGGAATTGGTCGAAGAAAAAAATGTGCTGCAGCAAAAGGCAGTACAGCTGGAGAAACAAGGCGCCGATTTGGCAGCGCAGCAGCAGCAAAAAGAAACAGAACTTGCGGCAGCGGAAAAAGGATTGGCACTGACGGAAGCGCTGGCAGGCAAAGCAGAAGCACATGCCCAAAAGGCAGCGGCTGATTTGGAAACTGTCACGGCAGCTAATGCGGCGCGGCAGCAGCAGTTGTTTGTCCTGCAGCGTGATGCTGAAGAACTGCGCCGCCGTCTGCAGGAAAACAGCACACGGTATGAAGAAGTAAACCAGACGCTAAAACAGCAGCGGGACGCTTGGAAACAGTCCCGGACACGCGGGATGGCGGAAGAAAAGAAATGCCAAGCTCTGCAGCAGGAAGCGCAGGCGTATGAAACGCAGGCTGCGGCACATCAAAAAACGCTGCAGGCGAATGAAGCGGTCATGCATGAAGCCGAAAACACATACCGGCATTTGCGGGGAACCGTAGATGCCTTGACGCAGCGTATCCGCGTGCTGGAAAGCATGGAACAGGAACATGAAGGCGTAGGCCGTTCGGTAAAAGCCGTACTGGATGCCCATACGCCTTGGCGCAGCAGTATTTGCGGCGTCGTTGGCGAAGTATGCCAAATTCCCATACCGTATGCGACAGCACTGGATGTGGCGTTAGGCGCGGCAGCCCGGTATGTTATTACACAGACGGAAGACGCAGCGAAAGCGGCTATTGCGTATCTCAAAGAACGGCATGCCGGCAGAACGACGTTTTTGCCGCTCGATACGATTCGGGAACGAATTCGTACGCAAGATGAAATACAGGCTGCCAAAGAAAAAGGCATTTTAGGCTTTGCCAATGAGCTGATAACATATGACGCAGCCTATCAGCCTGTGTTTATGTCGCTGTTGGGAAAGACGCTGATTGCAGAAACGATGGCAGCCGGTTCAGCTGTTGCGCGAAAATACCGCCATCGGCTGCGCATTGTCTGCTTGGACGGTACGCAGTTTCATGCCGGCGGTTCGCTGACCGGCGGCAGTATGAAAGCGAAAGAAAGCTCGCTGATTAGCCGGCGTGTACTGCTGCAGGAACTGAAGGAAAAAGCAGCAGCACAGCAAAAAAAGCTGGCTGATGCTGTCAAGGTAGGTACGGCCAAACGACAGGAAGTCGAAGCTGCGCGTACGGCTATGGAAGCGGCTGAAGAAAAGCAGCAGCAGATTACCGTAGAGCTGCAAAAAAGCACATGGCAAATGACGACGGCCCAAAAAGAAGCAGCGCAGCAGGAAGCCGCTTGGCATGCGGCAGATACGCAGTGTGAATCCCTGCTGCAGGCACGGGCAGATATACAGGCAGAACTGCTGCAGAAAGAACAGGCCCTGGCTGACGCGAAAATAAATCCCGCAGCCGATACGCATGTCTTGGAAGAAGCCCGCCGCAAGGCATTGGAAGAAGCAGAAGCCTGCCGCAGCATGCTGACAGACGGGCAGATTCATGCGGCAACCTTGCGTGAACAAGTGCGGCATCTAGAGGAACAGCAAACGCAGCATAAACAAAGCCAGACACAGCACGAAGAAGATTGCAGCCGCTTGGCACAGCGGCAGGCAGAACTGCAAAAGCGGCAGGATGAAACGGCGCATTTGCTGGCTGATTTGGCGGCTAAAATTACAGCTAAAGAAGCTGAAACCCAAACGCATGATACGGCAAAAGAAGCTTTTTATAAAGCACGGGAAGATAATTTTAAACGCAGCCAGCAATTAGAAGCGATGGGCAAAACACTGCAGGAAAAACGGCAGGAGTACAGCAGCCGCGTGCATCATGCAGATTTGCAGCTGGAAAAATATCATGGAGAAATCCGGCGCAACGAAGAACTGCTGACGATGCAAGGGCTGACACGCCAAGAAGCGATGGACAGGCGGCGGGATGGTTCACTGAAAGAACTGCATGAAAAAGTAAATGCGCTGAAACAGCAAATTGCCGGCTTGGGACAAATCAATCCCAACGCCGAGGAAGAATACGAGGCAGCTGTCAAGCAGCAGCAGTTTTATGACAATCAATGTGAAGATTTGCGGGAATCCCGCACGAAGCTGGAAGCGATTGTCGCAGAAATTGATGATGCCATGGCCAAACAGTTTCGCCAGGCATTTCAGGAAATCGGCAAACATTTCCAGCAGATTTTCAGTCGGCTTTTTGGCGGCGGCACGGCGCATGTCGTACTCACGGATACGAAAGATGTCTTAGCGGCAGGCGTTGACATCTTTATTCAGCCGCCTGGAAAAAAACAGCAGCAGCTGACGTTATTGTCCGGCGGCGAACGCGCGCTGACTGTTATCGCTTTGCTGCTGGCGTTTTTGGCATACCACCCGGCCCCGTTTTGTCTGGTCGATGAAGTGGATGCGGCACTGGATGAAGCCAATGTGGAACGAATGGCACGCTATTTAAAAAATTACAGCGGCCACACACAGTTTATTGTCATTACCCATCGCCGCAAGACGATGGAAGCGGCCAATACGCTGCAGGGCGTCACCATGGAAGAACGGGGCGTATCTAGGCTGCTGACAGTAAAAGTAGATGAATTATTAGAGAAAGGGACATAACTATGGGATTTTTTTCAAGATTGCGCAAAGGTCTGGAAAAGACTAAAAATTCACTGATTCAAAATATTGAAACCGTTGTTCGCGGCTATGCCAAGATCGACGAAGAAATGTATGAAGATTTGGAAGCCATTATGCTGACCGGGGATATTGGCATTGAAACGACAGATTATCTGCTCGGCAAAATCCGCGAAGGCGTCAAATCCAAGGAGATTGAAGACGGCAATGATGTCGTTCCCTATCTGGAAAAATGCATCGTCGCTTTGTTGGAAGAAAATAATGAACCGGTGCCGGACCGCACAGGCTCTACGGAAGTTATCTTTATTGTCGGTGTCAATGGTGTCGGCAAAACGACGACGATTGGCAAACTGGCCAAATACTATACCCAGCAGGGTAAGTCGGTCATGCTGGCAGCCGGTGATACGTTCCGCGCAGCGGCGTCGGAACAGCTGACGATTTGGGCACAGCGCACAGGCGTGCCCATTGTCAAACATCAGGAAGGTGCTGATGCGGCGGCTGTTGTCTTTGACGCGACAGCATCTGCTAAAGCGCGCGGCATTGATATTCTTCTTGTCGATACGGCAGGACGGCTGCAGACCAAATCCAACTTGATGGAAGAACTGCGAAAAATGGCCCGCGTCGCTGGACGCAATATTGAAGGTGCACCGCACGAAACGCTGCTGGTACTGGATGCGACGACAGGACAAAACGCAGTCAGCCAGGCAAAACTGTTTGGCGATGTCGTGCCCCTGACGGGCGTTGTGCTGACTAAATTGGACGGTACAGCCAAAGGCGGCATTATTTTATCGGTCAAAAGAGAATTAGGCGTACCGGTTCGCTGGGTAGGCGTAGGGGAAGGCGTAGATGATTTGCGTCCTTTTGATGCGGCTCAATTTGCAGACGCTCTGTTTGACAGAAACGTAGCACAGCGGGAACAAGAAGAATAGAGGAGGTAAGACAGTATGTATGTAGGAAATATCAAGCAGTGGCAAAAAGAAACAGCGTATCTGCCGCCCAAATTGGCACCTTGGATTGAAAAACTGGCATCGCTGGACATACAGCATCTGGCACCGGGACGGCATGAGCTGGGCAATGGCAATTACATGAACGTCGATGAAACAGAAACAGCTCCGGCAGAACAGCGCAAGATGGAAGCCCACCGGGCATATATAGATATTCAAATGGTCATAAAAGGCAGTGAATATATCGGGTATCAGCCGGTTGTAAATGCCGGCAAAGTCGTAGAAGACCGAAGCAGCGCAGATGCCTGGTTTTACAATCCGGCTTTGGCTGCCGATACACCTATTCATATGCAGGAAGGCATCTTTGCCGTATTTACGCCGGCAGACGGACACCGCTGCTTGTGCGCACCGGACGGTATAAGCTGCCCGATACGAAAAGTCATCATGAAAATTAAAATATAGGGCACAGCCTGATGATACAATAGTATATCTATTGCCTTATAAACGAAGAAATCCTGAGCAACGCAGTGAATCTTTATTGACTTTTCATAGGCAGTATATTAAACTATATCTTGGTACTGAGTTTTCATTTTGAGTTTCTTTACTACGCAATGTATCAATTTTGATTTAGGATGTGTTGAGATGGCAAAAGATATTCGAGAGAGAATTATTAGGGAAGCCCTGCGCGAAATCAATTGCCGCGGTTCGGATTTCCATATGGATGATTTGGCTCGCAATCTCCGCATCAGCAAGCGGACACTGTATGAACATTTTGTGTCGAAGCAGGCTATTATTGAAGAATCCCTTCTTTCCATGATGAGCGAGATTCAAGAAGAACACCGAAGACTGCTGGCTGATCCGGATATGACAACAGAAGAAAAAATTATTAGCTTTTTTAAAGTAAAGTCTAATAATATTACGGTATTATCCGTGCGGAAAACGACAGATTTGATGAAAAAGATGCCGGATGTCTGTAAAAAATTGGAAGTTGCGCGGAAGGCGGATTGGGATATTTTAGGCCAGCTGCTGGATGTAGCCCAGCAGGAAGACGATTTTAAACCGTTTGATAAGTTTTTATTGCTTCACATGTTGTATAGTGCAGCTGATGATGTCATTAACTACTTTGATAAAGTAAAACATGATTACTCTTTTCCAGAATACATGGAACGATGTATTTGCGTCATTCTATATGGAATCAAAACAGATAGGGGGCAATTAACGAATGATAAAAAAGCATAAGTTTCTTACTATGGGCGTCACCATATTGACTGTCGCAGCCTTGCTGGCTGGTTGTGGCGCACAAAAAGGAGCACAAAGCGGAGCTGTTTCTGTCAACACGTATAAAGTCAATGCAGAAGATACGCCGGTTCGGGCAGAATACAGCGGCACCGTTACGGCAACGGATAAAGTACCTGTACGGGCTAAAATTTCCGGCCGCGTCGTAGAAAAATACGTACAAGGCGGGCAGACCGTTACGGCAGGACAGCCATTATTCCGCATCGACAGCCGTACGTATGATGCGGCACTGCAGGAAGCCAGAGCTACACAGGCTCAGGCAGCAGCTAACCTTGCTAATGAACAGCTCAACCTGCAGCGGTATCAGACATTGGCGGATCAGGATGCGATTTCTGTACAGACCGTAACCAACCAGGAAGCAGCTACGCAACAGCAGCAGGCTGTTTTAGAAGCACGGGCAGCACAGGTTCAGGCCGCACAGGACAATGTTGATGATACTATTGTTTATGCGCCGTTTGACGGCAAATTGAATGTCGATGATGTGCCTGTTGGTACGTATGCCACAGCTGGTTCTACGGCTTTGGTTACTATTTCTTCAACCAATCCGGTATTTGTTGAATTCTCTGTCAGTGAATCAGAATATCTGCAGATGACGAAAAAAGCACCGGACGCACCGGGAAGCTGGGGCGACCATTTACAGCTTCGGTTGAGCGACGGCACGATGTATGCCTATGAAGGCCATGTCACCCAGGTCAACCACGGCATGGACGGCAACTCCGGCTCTATCATTGTCAAAGCTGTATTTGAAAATCCGGAAAACCTGTTGATTCCGGGCTTGTATGGTACGGTTGTTTCTGATACGCAGGTACAGCAGAAAGCCTTGCTCGTACCACAGCGGGCTGTACAGCAGACGCTGGGCAAATACTTTATTTCTGTTATTGATGAAAGCGGCCAGGCACAAAACAAAGAAGTTACGCCGGGACAAAAAGTTGGCAAGTTCTGGATTATCAACGACGGCTTGAATGATGGTGACTTGATTATCGTTGACGGTTATCAAAAGGCTAACGGCGCAACCTTAGATCAGCATCTGCTTTCTAAAGATGATATAGAAAACGATACCACGAGCAGTGATACGGCAAGCCAAGCTAAATAGGGGGCGAGAAAACAGTGATATCTAAATTCTTTATTGACAGGCCGATTTTCGCCATTGTAATATCCCTGATTATTTCCATTTTGGGGCTCCTTTCGATGGCTACGCTTCCTGTCGCTAAGTATCCAAACGTTACGCCTCCGCAGATTAGTGTATCTGCTACCTATGTAGGGGCAAACGCCGACGTTATCGGCGATACCGTTGCCAGTGTCATTGAACGGCAGCTTATCGGCGTCGATGACTTGGTAAACATGGAAAGTTCCAGTAATGACTCGGGCCGGTATTCTTTGACGGTACAGTATGAAACAGGTTCTGACGATGATATGGATATGGTCAATACCCAAAACCGTATCAGCCAGGTACAGTCTACACTGCCGCAGGAAGTTACCCAGACAGGCGTTACAGTACAGAAATCTTCCAGTGGTACGGCCATGGTATTCTCGCTGTATTCTCCTAATGGTTCGTATGATGAAACATTTATGAAGAACTATGCGACACAGTACTTCATGGATGAATTAAAAGGCGTATCCGGTATCGGGGACGTACAGGAATTTGGTTCTGACTATGCCATGCGTATTTGGATGGACCCATTAAAAATGAGTATCCTGAAAGTTACGCCGACCGATATTATTTCTGCTATTCAGACGCAGAATACACAGGCTGCTGTTGGTACAGTCGGTTCACAGCCGACGCCGTCTGATCAGACGTATCAATATACGCTGCGTGCCGACGGCCGTTTGGCTACTGCTGATGAATTCAAAAAAGTTATTATTCGTACGAATGCCGATGGAACGATGGTTCGTGTCGGTGATGTTGCTAAGGTTGAACTGGGTTCTAAGGATTATACCGTTCATGGCTATTTTGACGGTCAGCCGAGTGCGACGTTCATGATTAGTCTGACTTCCGATGCCAATGCGATGCAGACTGTAAGCAATGCAATCAAAGTCTTGGCTAAAGCAAAAGAATCCTTTCCGTCTGACTTGGATTATAAAATCGTATACGACAGCACGAAATTCGTAAAAGCATCTATCGAAGAAGTTATTATTACCTTCGTTGAAGCCTTGCTTTTGGTTGCTGCTATTGTATATTTGTTCCTGCAGAGCGGCCGCTCTACCTTGATTCCGCTGTTGGCTGTTCCAGTATCCTTGCTGGGTACATTTGCCTGCTTCAAGGTACTTGATTTCTCTATTAATACACTGACGTTGTTCGCTATGGTATTGGCTATCGGCCTGCTGGTCGATGATGCCATTGTTGTTATCGAAGCCGTCGAATATGAAATCAAGTACAACAGCAGATCGCCGCGGGAGGCTACGATTATCGCTATGCAGAATGTACAAGGCCCGGTTGTTGGCGTTGCTTGCGTACTGGCGTCCGTATTCGTGCCGGTCGGCTTCCTAAGCGGCATGAGCGGTGTATTGTACAGGCAGTTTGCATTGACGATTGCCGTATCTGTCGTTATTTCCGCATTTGTTGCCTTGACGCTGACACCGGCAATGTGTGCTTCGATTCTGCGGGTTCACAAGCCGACAGAAAATGCACACGGCGTCTTCAAATTTTTCCAGTGGTTTAATGCGACATTCGACCGTATCGTCAACTGGTACGGTATTCGCTTGGCCTATTTGAATCAGCGCATCAAATGGTGCGTCGTATTTCTGATTATCATATCCGGTATTTCCGGGTTCTTGTTTACAATTATTCCGACAGGCTTTGTACCGTCTGAAGATAATGGCTTCCTCATGGTTAATACGACTTTGCCGGAAGGCACTTCTCAAACAGAAACACAAAAAATCGCCAACAATTTGGGGCGCTGGATTGAATCCCAGCCGGGTGTTAAAATGTCCATGAACGTTGTCGGTTTTAGTATGCTTGCCGGCGGTGCCAAATCCAACGGCGCCGTATCCTTCGTTTCCATGAACGACTGGGACGAACGAAAAACAAAAGACTTATCCGTTGATACATTAGTTGGCAAAGTTATGATGCACGGCATGCAGATTCCGCAGGCTACGGTTGTTGCTATCAACCCGCCGCCAATCGACGGGATGGGTGTATCTTCCGGTTTTACCATGCAGATTGAAGACCGCGGCGGTCATACAACAGCACAGCTGAATGACACGGTACAGAAATTCTTGGCAGCAGCCCGCAAGCGTCCGGAAATCGGCACGATTTATACGGCCTTTTCCAACGATACGCCTGGGTATAAACTGGATATCGACCGCGATAAAGTTGCCCGTGAAGGCGTTTCGCTGAGCTCTGTATATTCGACACTGCAGGCCTTTTACGGCTCCTATCAGATTAACGATTTCACGATTTTTGGCCGTAACTTTAAAGTTATTGTCCAAGCTTCGCCGGAATTCCGTCAGAAGATTGAAGACAACAATAACTTGTACGTACGCAACTCTAAAAACGAACTGGTATCAATTGCCAACTTCGTTCGGCCTAAATCCGTTGGTTCGGCTTCTATTATCAACCGCTTCAACGATTACCCGGCTATCAAAGTCATGGGGTCGCCTGCCAGCGGCGTCAGCTCCGGTGATACGCTGAAGGCATTGGAAGAAGTAGCTAAAGAAACCTTGGGTGAAGGGTATCAGTACGAATGGTCCGGCATGAGCCGTGAAGAAGTCAAGGCCGGCAGCCAGACAATTTATGTCTTTGCCTTGGCATTGCTCTTCGTATTCTTGGTATTGGCTGCGTTGTACGAAAGCTGGAAGGTACCATTTGCCGTACTCTTCAGTGTGCCGACCGGTTTGTTTGGTGCGACACTCTTTACGTACATTTTTGACCAGACCAATAACTTGTATTTCCAGATTGGTATTTTGGCGGTCATCGGCTTGGCTGCTAAGAACGCCATCTTGATTATCGAATACGCCAAAGTTCGTGTTGATGAACGCGGCATGGATCCCGTATCGGCTGCTATTGAAGCAGCAAAAATCCGTCTGCGTCCTATCATCATGACGTCCCTGGCATTTGTCGTTGGGTCTATTCCGCTGGCAACAGCTACCGGTGCAGGCGCAGCCTCCCGTGTTACTATGGGTATAGCCGTCGTATTCGGTACATCGATGGCAACCATTTTGGGTGTATTCCTCATTCCGATGCTCTTCATTATCGTAGAAAAATTGGGACATCGCGGAAGCTACGGAAAACAAAAACCACAAAGTGTGGGCAGAATGAGCGATATGTAATCATAAGTGACTCTTTGTAGTCACATCGCGATTTTGTATATGTATTGAAAGGCACTTTCTCAGCATGGTATCATCATGGCTGAGAAAGTGCTTTTTGTTTTTCTTTGCAATCTATACATAAATACGCTATAATAAACATTGATTAGAGAGGAGGACTAACATGGCACCTGTATTTTTGTATATCGTAAGAAAATGTCATACATATAATGCAAGAATATTTAGGGGGGGGGGTGCATAAATATACACCTAATCTCTAAAAATCTGACAATAGCTAAATACGTGTTTTCTCATGGAGAAAAATTAGTACGGACGCATAGAAAGAGTATGCGCCCGCTTTTGGCGTGTCTTGAAAATCAAATTTAGGAGTGAATGAACATGATAACCATGTATAAGTGGGATAATCCTGCTTTGCAACAAATTTGGAAAAGATTGTATGCCCATAATACCTATGTATTTCCCTATTCTTCATGGGAATATAATGAGCAAATATACAAATATATCAAAGTAAAACCATCGACACTATGCCAAAAAAACTATTTTTTAGTCTATGAAGAAGACCAAAAGCCATGGATATTATTTCCATTATATTTGAAGAAAAATACGTTGCATCTCTTTGGCGAAAATATAAGCGGTGCAGGTCATTTGGATGTCCTATATGATATGGCGATTACGTCAGAACAGTGGAAAAAAGCATTGGGTGAATTACAAAAGATATTTCCAGGAAAAAAATTACTCTTACGTATGATGAATGAACGCTCCAGGTTGTTTCCTTTTTTGGAGGATATGGCTGCTTGTGGAACTACTGCGATGATGACGATACAGGCTGAAGAAGAGCGAGTATGTGTAAAAATTCCCTTTCCCGATGAGTATGAAACGTATGAGCAAGGATTGTCGCGTAATGCCCGCTCGAACTTGCATAAGGCATATAGCAAAATTCGTAGGAATGACATAGAAACGAAGCTACAGGTTATTCATGGTCCCTTTACAGATACAGCGTTATTATCTGATGTAATAAAAATTTATACCAAACGAGAATCAGAACGAAAACATCGCCATATGGATTTTTTTCCGTATCTCAAACACCGATATTTTTCAGCATTGGCATGGGCGATGGAAACGCTGGATTCTCATTACACCTTTTGCCTGTTTTTAAATCATCAGCCAGCGGCGTTTATGACAGGATTTGCGACAAACTATAATGAAATTGTCTTTCCCTATGTAGCGATTGACAGTACGTTTTCTACGTATTCGCCAGGCAAAGTCATGATTGGTGAAAGTATCAAATACTTGCAGACGAATACATCAATTCGGGGCTTGGATTTATCGCGTGGCGATGAACGATACAAATTAGAAATGGGTGGCATACGTCATTATAATTATCGGTTTGAAATACAGTTGTAAGATGTGATTGCCATAGATAGTGGTGTCTATGGCAAGGGGTATATATAATCTTTTTATGAATTTAAAATGGGAGGAAACAAAATGAAACAGAACAGTAAAAAACGAACGATGGCCTTTGCTGTAGCCATGATGTTGACTATGGGCATGTCTATGAGTGTATGGGCAGATGCAGTAGATGACTATGCGGGAATATCTAATGAAAATATTACGCAAGAAAGCCATCAAAAACAATATGGTCGCGATGTTGTCTATGGTGCATGGGCTGATAAAGGCGTAAACTTTACCTTTAATGGCTTAACGTTTGGTGATGGAAGCAGTAAAACAAATAAGGATGGGAAGCCGCTTGGTACAGAAATCGCAGCTGATAATGGCGGTACAATTACGATTAACAAGGGCAGTATAGATATTCCGAACGGGTATCTTGCGACAGAAGGCGGTACTATCAATGTTAATGATTCCACGGTCAAGAACAGTGGCGCATGGGTTAATAGCGGAACGATTACGTTTAAAAACAGTACACTTCAGGGGGGAACGCTGCACGTAGGGGCTGATTCTTCCAGTAATACGACTGATGATGGGACACTTACGCTCGATCAGACAAATGCTACTGTTGATAAGATAGAAGTTAGTCAGAACACCAATCAGAAAAATACCATTTCTATTATGGGAGGCTCTACTATTCAAGCTGATTCAACTATCATTGATGGTGAAGGTAGTTCCTTAGTTTTTTCACAGAATACGGCTAATAACAAAAACACATTTTCTACCAATAACTTGAATATCAAAAATAACGGACAAATAGAGTTTCAGGATGATACTACCGTCAATGTAAATAATTTAAATATTGAAGCAGGTAAATTTATTGTTAGCGGAAATTCGCAAAGCATTATTAATGGTGAAGTTCATATTTCCAATGCACTTGAAGTAAAAGGCAATGGGAATATTACATTTACGAAGAACTCGTCTGCATATACAAAGGCCGTATATCCTCAAACACGTGATGCACAGTCGACAGTGGATGTAGAAAAAATTGTTGATGCAGAAAATGATAAAAACGTTACGATTGAACAAGGTGCTAAATTATTTATTAAGGATGCCAAGGCAGATAAAGCAACAAAATACAGTTTAAAAAATGCTATTGCAGTTAAAAATGATACATACAAAGGTACGCTTTGGCAGCAGATATATGGAGATAATATTTTTACAGAAGGCACGATAGACAAAGATGGTAATGTTGTCTTTCAGAATAACTACGCTGTCTTAAAAGATTATTCCATAGCACCGAATTTAGTGTTGTATGCAACATCAGACGAAGGTAAAAAGACCGCAGCCGGTCAATTTGTTGATACAGCTTTTGGCGTTACTACCAATGGCGATGTCAAAAAAGGTGCTGCAGCATTTGACAGTGCTGTCATGATGGCATCATTTGGCGGCGTTGCGTATGGTACCTATGGATTTGGTCAGGATTTAGACACGATGATTGCTAACCATGATCGTACACAACAGGGTATTTGGGCATCCTATCTCCATCAGAATAAAACCGTAGATGGATTTAATACAGGCAATACAAAAGCTAACTATGACTTGAAGTATAATGGCGTTATTTTAGGCAGTGATTTCCACACAACAGATACATCTCGTACAGGTGCTGCTTTTGCTTATGCGAAAGGGGATATTTCTTCCTATGGCAATACTGCCTATACAAAAAATGACAACAAATATTACGGTATCGGCCTGTATCATGACATCACGTTAGGAGATATGACCTATCGCGCTGACTTGGGCTATGTTCGCAGTGACAATGACCTGACCCAGTACAACTTGGGTCAAAAACTAACAGGTTCTCCAGATGGTTCCGCTTGGTATGCTAGCATTCGTGCAGAAAAAGCTATCGCATCCGGCCATTCTCTTTGGACACCGTATATTGGTCTGCGGTACATGCAGGTCAAGACAGATACCTTTACGGACAGTCTCGGCATCAGCCATGATATGGACAATGCCAACCTTTGGAATATCCCAGTCGGCGTTTCGTTCCGCCATACGACACAATCCGGTGCTTGGAAATACACACCAGTTGCTGAAGTAGGGTATGTGTTTGCTGCCGGAGATAAAGACGTCAATGAAACTGTACGTCTGGGAACGGCATCAAATGCTTTATCTTCCGAATTAACAGAAAACCATTTTGTCGGCAAAGTAGGCTTTGAAGCAGCCAATACGGCAATGACACTCGGTGCCCATTACCAGTATCAAAAAGGAAGCAGTACTAAAGCCAATACGTGGGATGTACAAGTTGGCTTCAAATTCTAATATACACAAATAAGAAAGAGCATGCATGGCAGGCAGCACGCCGCCATACGTTTAGCGAACCTTGTGCTGTTTGGCATACCAAGCAGGACGTACTGTAAATGTATCTGCGTGATGGGCTGGCTCCATGAATGCCGCATTTTTCTCTATGAAATTTTATAAATATCGTTTGCATATATGCGTAGCATGAATGTAAACGATATTTTTTTATGTGCTTTTGTAATAACGATGTAAAAATTTGCATATAATACAGAAAACCCTTATTTTGCGGCCTGATTTTCCTTTATCTTTACAGAAGAAATGGTGTATAATTAGCGTATAATATTCTATATTTACATATATAGTATTAACGGAATACACAGAAAGAAGTCTGATGGGATTGACAGTGTGATTTTATAGCTATGATACATATACAAAAACCTGAGATTTCTTTCGTTAAGGAGGAATTTTATATGAGAAAATCCAATTGCCTGGCTATGATTCTTGCAGGAGGAAAAGGAAGCCGTCTTGGCGTATTGACGAAAGATCAGGCAAAGCCTGGCCTGCTGTTTGGCGGTAAATACCGGATTATTGATTTCCCGCTCAGCAACTGCCGTCATTCCGGGATTGGCACGGTAGGCATTTTGACGCAGTATCAGCCGCTGGAATTGAACTGGTATGTCGGTAACGGCAGTTCGTGGGATTTGGATTCCGATACAGGCGGTACGTTTGTACTGCCGCCGTATACGAGTGACGGCGGTTCGAATTGGTATCGGGGAACGGCCGATGCGATTTATCAAAACCTGAATTTTGTCGATATGGTCGGCGATGATTACGTGCTGATTTTGTCAGGCGATCATATTTATTCCATGGATTATGCGAAGATGCTGGCATTTCACAAAAAACATGAAGCGAAAGTGACGATTGGCACAATTCGCGTTCCGTGGGATGAAGCCAGCCGTTTTGGCATTATGGTAGCCGACGATACGATGCGGATTAATAAGTTCCAAGAAAAACCGGCTAAGCCGGAAAGCAATTTGGCATCCATGGGGATTTATATTTTTAACCGGGATGTACTGAAATCATACTTGCAGGCAGATGCCCAGGATGAAACGTCTGAACACGATTTTGGGAAAAACGTAATTCCTGCTATGCTGGCAGATCATCTGCCGCTGTACGCGTATCCTTTTGAAGGATATTGGAAAGATGTCGGCACGATTGACAGCTTGTGGCAGGCAAATATGGATTTGATTGCCGATGAACCGCCGCTGGATTTGAACAACCCGCAGTGGCGCATTTATTCTGCCAACCAGAGCATGCCGCCTCATTTTATTGGGCCGGAAGGCAGTGCCAAGAGTTCGCTGGTGGCAGAAGGGTCGGCTATTTTAGGCAATGTCATCAACTCCGTTATTTTTTACGGCGTGACGATTGAAAAAGGTGCCAAAGTAAGCAATTCTGTGATTATGCCTGGGACAGTTATCAAAAAAAATGCCATTGTGGATAAAGCGATTATTGGCGAACGGTGCATTATTCATGAAGGAGCCGTTGTACATAATGAAGATGGTTCGGTCGCTGTTTTGGGCCGTAATGATGAAATGAAAAAGGGCAAAGCCCAAAAGGAGGCATAAGCGATGAGCAGTGATATGATTGCATTACTTAATTTGAGAAATGATGCCGTACTCAGTGAATTGAATGAAAAACGTCCCTTAGCGACGATTCCTATAGGTGGCAAATTTCGCTTGATTGACTTTACCTTGTCTAATATTGTTAATGCGGGTATTGCTAATGTAGGGTTGTTGTTGTCTTCACAATCACGGTCTGTATTGGACCATATCCGTTCTGGGAAAGAATGGGGACTGGCACGAAAGGGAGACGGTTTATTTTACTTGCCTGCTTCGGTAGAAGAAGTACTGCATCCTGTCGAAGGGGATGTGGCGGCGTATTATAATAATCTGTTGTTTGTCGAACGAGGAGACAAACCATATATTTTATTAACCGGCTGTGATACGGTGCAGAACATTGATTATGACGAAGTCCTTCATTTTCACCGTCAGCATAATGCCGATGTAACGATTATTTACCAAAAACAGACAGAAGACAGTAATCGCAGCGGTTATGCGATTACTGTCAATGATCGGGATAGGATTACCAATATCGAATCGAGAGAGTCCATAAAAGCGGGGGAAAACTTATATCAGCGGGGTATTTTGATAGACAGCCGGATTTTCCAGCATTCCATTCGTAAAGCCTATGCAAAAGGATATCATTATTTGATTACGGATATTTTAAAACGCAACGTCGGTCGGCTGCGCATGTTTGGCTACCAATATACAGAGTACGCTAAACGTGTTGATTCGATTGCATCGTATTTCCAGGTCAATATGGATTTATTGCATGCCAAAACATGGCATGATTTGTTTCTCCTGGACAACCAGCGGCATATCTATACGAAAATCAAAGATGAAGCGCCTGCTAAATATATGGAAGAATCCCATGTCAGCAATTCCTTAGTTGCGAATGGCTGTATTATTGAAGGACGGGTCGAAAATTCCATCTTGTTCCGTAAAGTAAAAGTGGGCAAAAATGCAGTTATTCGCAACAGCATTGTCATGCAGCACACTAGCATTGGTGACGATGCAGAGCTGGATTATGTCATTTGTGATAAGAATACAGTGATTCAGCCGGAAGCCGTGCTGACGGGGACGAAAGAAAAACCATTGTGTATTGGAAAATACAGCGTCATTTAAGAAGGGGCTTAGAAAATAATGAGGAAATGGCAGAATAAGGAAGAATTTAAGAAGATATTTACCAAAAAAGCCCATATATTATGGGAAAAAGAACTGCATGACCTGACATTAAACGAAGTATATCAAACCGTAGCCTATATGGTTCGCGATTTAGTCAGTGAAGACTGGATGCATACCAAAGAAAAATATGTCGAAGAAAAAGCCAAGCAGGTATATTATTTTTCGATTGAATTCTTGCTGGGACGGTTATTGGAATCCAATTTAATTGGCGTAGATATGGAATATATCTGCCGGGACGGCTTAAAAGAGCTGGGCTGGAATTTGGATGATGTCATTCCGCAGGAACGGGATGCTGGTTTGGGCAACGGCGGTTTGGGCCGGCTGGCTGCCTGCTTTATTGATTCCTTAGCTGCCCTGCAGCTGCCGGGACATGGCTGCAGCATCCGCTACCAATATGGGTTGTTTCATCAGAAAATTGTCGATGACCAGCAGGTAGAACTGCCGGATAACTGGCTGGTACATGGCTATCCCTGGGAAGTCAAGCGTGTGGATAAAGCAGTCAACGTCCGGTTTGGCGGCAACGCGTACATGCGGCCGACTGATGATGGAAAACTGGAATGTATCTATGAAAAGTACTCGTCTGTGCGGGCAGTGCCGTATGACGTGCCGATTATCGGGTATCACAACAACACGGTCAATACGCTTCGCTTGTGGCGTGCTGAATACTCCCGGGAAGATTTGTACCGTGAGCTGTCCATGGGGGACCGCCACCGGGCGTTTCGCTATAAAGATCATGTACAGCAGATTTCCCGCTTTCTCTATCCGGATGACAGCACCGAAGAAGGCCGGCGTTTGCGCTTGATGCAGGAATATTTCTTTGTTTCAGCCGGCGTGCAGAGTATCGTCCGTTACTATAAGGCAAAATACAAGACGAGCCTGTATCATTTTGACCAATATATCAGCATTCACATCAATGATACCCATCCGGTATTAGTCATTCCGGAATTGATGCGGATTTTTATGGATGAAGAAGGCATGACGTGGGAAGACGCCTGGAAGATTACCGTTCGGACCGTGGCATATACGAATCATACGATTTTACCGGAAGCCATGGAAAAATGGTCCATTCCTATGTTCCAGTCGCTGCTGCCCCGGATTTACCTCATTATCGATGAAATCAACAGACGCTGGCTGAAAGAGGTACGAAACCGGTATCCGGGAGATGAAAATAAGGCCCGTGACGTAGCTGTCTTGTGGGACGGCCAGGTGCATATGGCTCATTTGGCTGTATTGGGAAGTCACAGTGTCAACGGTGTAGCAGAAATACACTCGCAGATTTTAAAAGATTCGACACTGCATCAATTTTATACGTGTTTCCCCAATCGGTTTTCCAACAAAACCAACGGCATTTCCCACCGCCGCTGGCTGATTCAGGCCAATCCGCAGCTGACCTCGCTGATTGATGATGCTATTGGCACCGGTTGGCACAAAGAACCGGCACAGCTGTCCAAGCTGGAAGCGTTTAAAAATGACAGCGCGTTTTTGCAGCAGCTGGATGCAGTCAAGACCTACCGGAAAGGCGTATTGGCAAACTATATCAAGAGCAAGTATGACATAAAAGTGCGAACCGATTCTATTTTTGACATACAAATTAAGCGGATTCATTTATACAAACGGCAGCTCCTCAACATTTTGCATATATTGCATTTGTATTACCAGTTAAAAGAACATCCGACTATGCAGATTACGCCGCGGACCTATTTGTTTGGCGGCAAAGCGGCAGCCGGATACGGCGAAGCCAAACAGACGATTAAGCTGATTAACGTCGTAGCCCACATGATTAACCGGGATCGGCAAGTTAGCAAGCAAATGCAGGTGCTGTTTTTAGAAAACTACAATGTTTCACTGGGCCAGCTGCTTTTTCCGGCAGCCGATGTCAGTGAACAAATTTCAACAGCCGGTAAAGAAGCTTCCGGCACAGGCAATATGAAATTTATGATGAATGGTGCCATTACGCTGGGAACGATGGATGGTGCCAATGTAGAAATCCATCGGGAAGTAGGCGATGACAACTGTGTTATTTTTGGCCTGCGGGCTGATGAAGTAATGAATTATTATATGCACGGCGGCTATTCGTCGTGGAATATGTACAGCACCGATGGAGATATCCGCCAAGTGATGAATGCATTAGTAGACAGAACGCTGAATGGCGAACATTTTGGTATGCTATATGAATCATTGCTTGACAGGAATGATGAATTCTTTGTTTTAAAAGATTTTGCGTCTTATTGCAATGCGCAAAAAAAAATTGCCCGCCGCTACGGGAAAAAACAAGAATGGCTTCGTTCCAGCATGGTCAATATTGCCCATTCCGGTTATTTTTCCAGCGACCGGACTATTCAGGAATATGCTTCAGATATTTGGCATATTCATCCCGTCAATGTATAAGGTCAGGGGGAATGCCTAATGAAACGCAATGCGATTGATGAATATAGCACCTTTTTGTATCATCAAGGCACCAATCATGCCAGTTATCAGCTGTTTGGCGCGCATTTTACCGTTTTTCGCCGCAAGTCCTGCGTGCGCTTTGCTGTCTGGGCACCGCATGCCCAGGCCGTCAGCGTCGTCGGCGATTTTAACCAATGGGACACGGCAGCTCATCCCATGAAGCGGAGCGAGTATGGCGACGGCATTTGGACTGCGTATATTCCCGGCCTGAAGGAAGGGGATATTTACAAATATGCGGTTACAACGGCAGCCGGTGATGTCATATTAAAAAGCGATCCCTATGCTTTTGCGTCGGAAGTCCGCCCGCATACGGCATCCAAAATCACGAAGCTGCATTATGCATGGAAAGATAAAAAATGGCAGGAAAGCCGCAGTCGCTATGATTCGTACAGCCAGCCCATGCTGACGTACGAAGTGCATCTTGGCTCATGGAAGCGGGATGCCGACGGCAACATGCTGACGTACCGCGATATAGCCCAAGACCTTGCGGCGTATGTCAAAGACATGCATTATACCCATATCGAACTGATGCCGCTTTGTGAATATCCTTTTGATGGCTCTTGGGGGTACCAGGGAACGGGTTATTTTTCGGCAACCAGCCGCTACGGCGCACCGGAAGACTTGATGTATCTGATTGATGTCTGCCATCGGCAGGACATCGGTGTCATTTTGGACTGGGTGCCGGGACATTTTTGCCGTGATGCCCATGGACTGCGGTATTTTGACGGTCAGCCCTGCTACGAATCGGGCAATGCCACACTGGCAGAAAACAAAGAATGGGATACGATGAATTTTGATTACGGCCGGCCGGAAGTCCAGTCGTTCCTGATTTCCAGTGCCTTGTTTTGGTTGCGCCAGTTTCATATCGACGGCTTGCGGATAGATGCTGTCGCCAATATGCTCTATCTGGATTACGGCCATGCAGACGGCCGGTGGCAGCCGAATAAATACGGCGGCCGGGAAAACTTGGAAGCCATTGACTTTTTGCAGCACTTGAATGCCGCTGTTTTTCGTGAATTTCCTCAGGCCCTGATGATTGCGGAAGAATCCTCATCCTGGCCGCTGGTTACCAAACCTGTCGATATGGGCGGCCTGGGATTCAACTACAAATGGAATATGGGCTGGATGAACGACATGCTGCGGTATATGGCGATGGATCCGCTGTTCCGCAAAGATAATCACAACCTGATTACTTTTTCGCTGTGCTACGCTTTTTCCGAAAATTTTATCCTGCCGTTGTCGCATGATGAAGTCGTCCATGGAAAACATTCGCTGTTGGACAAAATGCCCGGTGATTATTGGCAGAAATTTGCCGGCCTGCGCGCGTTTTACGGCTACTGGATGGCACATCCCGGCAAGAAGCTGCTGTTTATGGGCAGTGATTTCGGTCAGTTTATTGAATGGAAATATGACGACAGCTTGGACTGGCATTTGTTGGACTATCCGATGCACAAAGCTATGCATGACTACGTGCGGCAGCTCAATCAATTTTACGGCACTCATCCGGAATTTTGGCAGGAAGACTGCGACTGGTCCGGCTTTTCTTGGATTAGCTGCGATGACTGCGACAACAGTGTGATTGCCTTTTTCCGCAGCGGCCGCACCCAAGAGGATATGACCGTCGTCGTCTGCAATTTTACGCCGGTCGTCCGCCATGGGTATCGCTTTGGCGTGCCCCGTCCCGGTACGTATGTAGAAGTGTTTAACAGTGATGCAGAAGCGTTTGGCGGTTCCAATGTACTAAACGAAGGCGAGTTTGCTGCGCAGACCGTACCGATGCACGGCATGGATCAGTCACTGGAACTGACGCTGCCGCCACTGGCAACGATATATTTGCAACTAAAAGATACAATAGATACAAGAAACACACCGGCCGCAGCCCCAACGAAAACGCCTAAGCGGGCAGGCCGTGCTAAAAAGACGGCTGGAGCGGCAAAGAAGCGCAGCAGTGCGAAGAATACAAAAAAGAGCAATAAATTACAATAAGGACGTGACATAGGTGAAAAAGACAATACAGAATCATACCAGCAAGAAAAAAGAGGAATTGCCCATGAAAAAAGTGCTGTTTGTAGCATCGGAAGCGGTCCCCTTCATTAAGACCGGCGGTTTGGCCGATGTCATGGGCGCCCTGCCCAAAGCATTGGTTGCCAGCGGCATGGATGTGCGGCTGGTCATCCCTAAATACAGTTTGATTCAAGACAAATGGAAATCCCAGATGAAATCGGTCACAACAGGCATTGTCAATCTGGCTTGGCGGCAGCTGTACTATGGCATTGATGAAATCGACATCGACGGCGTCAAAGTATATTTCGTGGACAATGAATGGTACTTCAAACGCGACCGCCTGTATGGGTTTGACGATGATGCAGAACGGTTTGCCTATTTTTGCCGGGCCGTGCTGACCATGCTGCCTCATGTTGGATTCCAGCCGGATATAATCCACTGCAACGACTGGCATACGGGACTGTTGGGTGTGTTCTTGAAAGAAGATTTCTATCATGATGCTTATTATCAGCATATGAAAGTCATCTATACGATTCATAACTTGAAATACCAGGGCATTTACCCGCCGGCTATTATGCGTGACATTATTGGGCTGCCGCAGGAATTGTTTGACAACGGCAATCTGGAATGTGACGGCTGCGTCAATTACATGAAATCCGGCATGGTCTATGCTGATTATATTACAACGGTCAGCCCGACATATGCCAAAGAAATTACGTATCCATATTTTGGTGAACGGCTGGACGGGTATATTCGGGACAACCAAAATCGGGTACGCGGCATCATCAACGGTTTGGATGAAAGGGCATACAACCCGGCAGCGGACACATATATTGCACAAACCTATACGACGGAAAATGCCCGCAGCGGCAAACGTGTCAATAAAGATGCCCTGCGTCGTGAATTGGGACTGCGTGTCAAACGCGGCGTGCCGATGATTGCCATGGTATCGCGGCTGGTAGAAGATAAGGGAATGGATTTGGTGCTCCGCATTATGGATGAATTGGTAGAGGATGAAGTTCAGCTGGTCATTGTCGGCACTGGTGATGAACGGTATGAACAGGCTTTCCGGGAATTGGCACAACGCCATCCGACCAAAGTATCTGCCAACATCTTGTTTGACGAAGGATTGGCGCATCGTGTGTATGCTGCGTCCGATATTTTCCTCATGCCGTCGCGCTACGAACCCTGCGGCCTGAGCCAGCTGATTGCACTGCGGTACGGCTCTATCCCGGTGGTACGGGAAACAGGCGGCTTGAATGATACCGTCGTTCCTTTTGATAAACATACCGGCAAGGGCAATGGGTTCCGTTTCCCCAACTTTAATGCCCATGAACTGCTGTTTACGGCAAAACGGGCCTTAGGGTATTATGAAGATACCGTTATTTGGGACCATTTGGTCAAAAATGCGATGGAAAGTGACTACAGCTGGAAACAGTCTGCACAGGCGTATATGAATCTGTATCAGGCAGTTCTTACTAAATAAGATACACGAAAAAAAAGGGCTTGCCGCTTTGTTGCGGCAGCCCTTTTATCAAAAGGAGTTAGGTATGGATTTAGGATTATATCATCATTCACAACAGTTTTTTTATCGCTCTGTGTTTGGCGCGGCGCCGACCGATGCAGCCGTAACGCTGCGTTTGCGTTCAAGCTGTCCCAAACAGATACAGCGGGCCGTCGTGCGGCTTTGGCACAGCCATACCGGTGAAGCAAAGGTGCCAATGGCTTGGGACGAAGAAAGCCAGGCATTTACAGCGAGCCTACAGATGCCGAAAGACGGCTGTCTGCTTTGGTATTACTTTATTGTCAGCGGCGATGGGTATACGCTGTATTACGGCAACAACCCGGAACAACTGGGCGGCGAAGGCATGACATACGACCATGAGCCGCCGTCGTACCAGATTACGGTATACGATAGAAGAACAAAGACGCCGGACTGGTTTAAACATGCTATTGTCTATCAGATTTTTCCTGACAGATTTTACCGCAGCTCACAGGGGCAAAGCACGCTGACCGGAAAAACAGGCGCCGTCATCCACAGTGATTGGCAGGATTTGCCTGCGTACTGGAAAAAGGAAAATGGAGACATACGATATTATGATTTCTTTGGCGGCAATCTGGCTGGCATACAAGAAAAGTTATCTTATCTAAAAGATTTGGGCGTTACGGCCATCTATCTCAATCCGATTTTTGAAAGTGCCAGCAATCATCGCTACGATACAGGGGACTACCATCGTGTCGATCCGTTTTTGGGCACCAATGAAGAATTTGCGGCGTTTTGCCAAACAGCAAAAGACATGGGCATTGCCGTTATCCTGGACGGCGTATTCAGTCATACCGGCGCAGACAGCATCTATTTCAACCGCTTCCACCGATACGACAGCACAGGGGCGTATGAATCCAAAGATTCGCCGTATTATCCTTGGTTTCGTTTTCAAATATATCCCGATACGTACGAATCGTGGTGGGGCGTTGCAGATTTGCCCAATGTAGAAGAAACAGAACCGTCGTATATGGATTTTATCATTCATCATAAAGACAGCGTGCTCAAATACTGGATGAAGCAGGGCATCAGCGGCTGGCGTCTCGATGTCATTGACGAGTTGCCTGTGCCGTTTTTGCGGGATTTTTACCAGACGATGAAAAAAGAAAACCCTGACGCGGTCTTGATTGGCGAAGTATGGGAAGATGCGTCCAACAAAATCAGTTACAGCGAACAGCGGGAATATCTTTGCGGTCAGGATATAGACAGTGCCATGAATTATGCCCTGCGGACGATCGCCGTGAATTTCCTCTTGGGTCAGATCGATGCCGGGCGCATGCAGCGGGAGCTGATGCATCTTATAGAAAACTATCCGGCAGAACATTGGTATGCCATGCTGAACTTAATCAGCAGTCATGATATTGCGCGTATCCTGACGGTCATGACGCCTAAAGAAACAGCAGATGCAGCCGCCATAGGAAAACAGCGCGTGAAACTATTGACAGCTTGGCAGATGACGATGCCCGGCGCGCCCTGTATTTATTATGGTGATGAAGCAGGCGTAACGGGCGGCAAAGATCCGGACAACCGCCGTACGTACCCGTGGGGACACGAAGATGCAGAACTGCTGCAGTGGACGAAACAATGCACGAAGCTGCGGCAAGAACACGGCGCCCTGCAGACAGGACGGTTTATCCCCGTATATGCAGCGGACACGGTGTTTGCCTATGTGCGTTCTGTCGAAGGGGGGAACGATGTCTTTGGCAAAGACTGCCAAGATGGGCGGTTTTTGGTTGCTATGAATACGAGTACCGTGGCAGCAAAGACGATAACTATACAGACGGACAGCCTATTGTACGGCACGCTGACGTCATTGCTGGATGCGGCAGCACCGCTGCAGACCGTCGCAGGCAACGTGACGGTAACCTTGCCGCCGCTTACGGTGCAGGTCTGGCAGTGTGCCCCAAGCAAAGATAAACGGGCTGGTATCCTGCTGCATCCGACGTCGCTGCCCTCTTTGTACGGCAAGGGAGATCTCGGTCAGGCAGCGTACCAGTTTGTCGATTTTTTGAAGACAGCCGGACAGAGTGTATGGCAGATACTGCCGCTGACACCGCCTCTTTTGGGCAATTCACCGTATTTGTCCAGCTCGGCCTTTGCCGGCAATGAACGGCTGATTTCTTTGGATGTACTCCATGAGTGGGGTTGGCTGTCAGCTGAGGATTTGGCAGCGTTTCACGACCGTGCCCGGCAGGCAAAGACGTCGGAAGATCAGTGGCAGTGCAAAAAAGAAGCATTGTGGGCGTTGTCGCACCAAAAGCAGCTGCGCATTCATTGGAAGCCCTACGAAACATTTTGTAAAGAAAATGCCTATTGGCTCGACGATTATGCTGTATTTCGCGCTGTCAGCGAGTTTTTCCATGGCATATCCTGGACACAGTGGCCGGATAATATTCGCCGTCATACGGCGCAAGGGCTGGCTTATTATCATAAAGAACTGGCAGGCTCTATATCGCATTACAAGTTTTTGCAGTATATCTTTTACCGGCAATGGCAGGATATTCATACGTATGCGCAGCAAAACGGCATTTCTATTTTAGGTGATATGCCGATGTTTATCGCGCACAACAGTGCGGACTGCTGGGCTCATCAGGAATTGTTTCAGCTTGATGACGCCGGCAATCCGACAGCTGTTGCCGGTGTGCCGCCCGATTATTTCTGCGAAGAAGGACAGCTGTGGGGCAATCCCTTATACAACTATGCGAAGATGAAGGAAACGGGCTATGCCTGGTGGATAGAACGGCTGCGCAACTTGATGCGGCACGTAGATGAAATTCGCATTGATCATTTTCGGGGCTTTGCCGCGTACTGGGCCGTCGATGCCGACGCGCAGACTGCTAAAAAGGGAACTTGGATTCCGGGACCGGGAGAAGAGATGTTTCATGCAGTATACCGGGCACTGGGGCCGATTCCGCTGGTAGCAGAAGACTTAGGGCTGATTACTGCTGACGTGTGTGCCTTAAAAGAATCGCTGCATCTGCCGGGAATGAACGTATTACATTTTCATATGAAATCACGGGCTGACGGCAGATACACGCTGGATACGGAGCCAAACTGCCTGGTATATACGGGTACTCATGACAACAATACCAGCCTGGGATGGTACGAAGAAGAACTGACGCCGGTTCAGCAGGCACAGCTGCGCCAAACGCTGCACTTGCCGGACACCGCCCAGCCGCAGGACATCGTAAAAACGATGGTTGCGTACGTATACAGCCGTCAGGCAGAAACTGTCATCATCCCCATGCAGGATGCACTGGCACTGCCGGCGTCCTGCCGCATGAATACGCCGGGAACGCCGACTGGAAACTGGCAGTGGCAGCTGGAAGAAGGCATGCTGCGTTTTGATACGGCTAAGTGGCTCTCCGGTCTTTGCCGTATATATCATAGATAAATCGCTGCTGAAACATGCTGCCGCTTGTAAAAAATGCAGCAGCATTGACTAAAAAATATGCAAAAAGAAACGAACGGTCCGTTTCCTGCTAAACTGAAAAGTTTAACGTTTTACCACAATGTATCATGATAAGTATTCAAGATAGACTTTCAAAGTTAAAGGTTTAAGCTAAAGATATAATAAAAAATTCTAAAAAATGTCTTGCAAAAGACTGTTTCCTGTGATAATATACGTATCAACAAGTCAAAATAAAAATGCGTTGAAGAGAATTAGTATGTTTCTGAAAATTTACAGAGAGCTGCTGGTCGGTGGAAAGCAGCAATGGCAGGAAACTGAACTCGTCTCTAAGCAGCTCGCTGAAATACAGAGTAGGTGGAGCCGGGGCCTGGCCGTTAATAAACAGGAGGGTATCGACAGCACGATCGTGTCCGTACCTATAGAGTGCATACATTGAGTATGAAGTAGAGTGGTAACGCGTAAGTATAATCTTTCGTCTCTTACAAGAGGCGAAAGATTTTTTTATTTTGATTGTGTAATTAATTTATTTCAAATTTATTCCATAATCATAGGAGAGATGCAGTATGAAACATGTAGAACATTACAAAAAAGGTTATTTTATGCCCCCCGTCGTAGATATGTCCTGGACTCAAAAAGAATATCCTGACAAAGCCCCTGTATGGTGCAGCGTTGATTTGCGTGACGGCAATCAGGCACTCATCATTCCTATGAGCTTGGAAGAAAAGATTGAATTCTATAAAGCGATTGTCGACATGGGCTTCAAAGAAATCGAAGTAGGGTTTCCGGCAGCTTCGGAAACAGAATACGAATTTCTGCGGTATTTAGTAGACCATGACATGATTCCTGATGATGTCACTGTACAGGTATTGACGCAGGCGCGCGAACATATCATTCGCAAGACCTTTGAAGCGTTGAAAGGCGTCAAAAACGCCATCGTTCATGTGTACAATTCGACATCGTTTGCACAGCGGCAGCAGGTATTCCGCAAATCCAAAGCGGAAATCAAAGAAATTGCCGTAGAAGGAGCCAAACTGCTGCAGCGCTTGACTGATGAAGCCGGTGCTAATTACCGTTTTGAATATTCGCCGGAAAGCTTTACCGGCACGGAACCGGAATACGCGTTGGAAGTCTGCAATGCCGTATTGGATGTATGGAAACCGACAGCTGACAGAAAAGCCATTATCAACCTGCCGTCTACGGTACAGATGTCTATGCCCCATGTATTTGCGTCCCAAATCGCCTACATGTCCCAGCATTTGAAATACCGCGACAACGTCGTATTGTCCGTCCATCCGCATAATGACCGCGGCACAGGCGTAGCCGATGCAGAAATGGCTATGCTGGCTGGGGCAGACCGTGTCGAAGGCACGCTGTTTGGCAACGGCGAACGCACAGGCAACGCCGACATCGTTACGATTGGCATGAATATGTTTGCTCTGGGCGTGGACCCGCAGCTGGATTTCTCCAACATGCCAAAATTAGTGGAAATATACGAACGAGTGACGCGCATGCACGTACACGCTCGCCAGCCGTATGCCGGCCAGCTCGTGTTCGCCGCATTTTCCGGTTCGCATCAGGATGCCATTGCCAAAGGCATGCATTTCCGCGAAGAAAACAACGAACAGTACTGGACATGCCCGTACTTATATATCGATCCGCATGATGTGGGCCGCACGTACGATTCGGACGTTATCCGTATCAACAGCCAGTCCGGCAAAGGCGGCGTAGGCTTCATTATGGAACAAAACTACGGTATCGATATGCCGAAGAAAATGCGTGAAGACTTCAGCTACTTTGTCAAGGAAGTATCGGACCATCAGCATCAGGAACTCAAGCCAGCTGAAATTTACAACGTATTTGAAGAAAATTATTTGAATGCCGATGCACCGTTAAAAATCGAAAACTTCTCGCTGCAGAAGAAAAACGGCAAATGGTCCGGCAAGATTTTGCTGAAAGCCAACGACGAAGAAGTGATTTTGGAAGGAACCGGCAACGGTCAGCTCAATGCGGTCAGCAATGCGATTTGCAAAGCCTATGGCATTGAAATCGAAAACTTGGCATACAGCGAACATGATTTGGACCGGGCAGACAGCTCCCGTGGGATTGCGTACTTTGGTTTGACCGATAAAGACGGGCATACAACATGGGGTGCCGGTGTCGATACCGATACGATTACGGCGTCTATTCTGGCATTTGTCACGGCTATCAACCGCATGGACGGCATCAAGCAGCGCGTGACGTTCCGGGCATTGAAATCCAATCCGGAAGAAATCGGTGAATTTAAAGCATCCGTAGGACAGCACTAAGCCGCTGCCGCCATAGATTGCTTTTGACTATATATATGCGTATACTAGACATGTACCTTGCCTGACAAGGTCAACAGATGGAGGAATGAAAACATGGGAATGACGATGACACAAAAAATTCTGGCTAAACATGCCGGAGTTCCTGCGGTCAAAGCCGGAGAGTTAATTACTTGCAAAGTAGACAGAGTATTGGCCAACGATATTACGGCACCGCCGGCCATTAAAGAGTTTGAAAAAATTGGCAAGCCGGTTTTTGATAAAAATAAAATTGCATTGATTCCAGATCATTTTACGCCGAACAAAGATATCAAATCAGCGGGATTAGCCAAAATCGTTCGTGATTTTGCCAAAAAACACGCCATCAAATATTATTATGAAGTAGGGCGTGTCGGTATTGAACATGTCCTGCTGCCGGAACAAGGTATTGTCGCTCCGGGCATGCTGACGATTGGTGCTGATTCCCATACCTGTACGTATGGCGCGCTGGGCGGCTTTTCAACAGGTGTCGGCTCTACGGATTTGGGCGTCGCCATGGCAACCGGTGAAGTCTGGCTGAAAGTACCGGAAGCCATCAATGTACATTTGACAGGCAGCAAGCCCGACGACATTACGGGGAAAGACGTCATGCTTACGTTGATTGGCATGATTGGCGTCGACGGCGCATTGTACAAATCATTGGAATTTACAGGTGAAGGCGTACAGGCGCTGGACATGACAGACCGCTTCACGATTGCCAACATGGCTATCGAAGCCGGTGCCAAAAACGGTATTTTCCCTGTAGATGACCAGACGATTGCCTACGAAAAGGGCCGTGTGGAAGAAAAATATGATATCGTGACAGCCGATGACGACGCCGTATACTGCCGCACAGTCGAAATCAATTTGTCCGAATTAAAACCGGTTGTTGCCTTCCCGCATTTACCGGAAAACACCAAAGTTATCGGCACGTTTGGCGACATCGCCATTGATCAGGTTGTCATTGGCTCCTGTACGAACGGCCGGTTGGAAGACTTACAGATTGCTGCTAAGATTTTTGCAGGGCATACGGTACACCCCAATGTACGCTGCATTGTCATTCCCGGCAGCCAGCATGTCTATATGGAAGCCATGAAAGCCGGCTATATTGAAACCTTTATTCAAGCTGGCTGTGCCGTATCGACACCGACTTGCGGTCCCTGCCTGGGCGGCTACATGGGCATCATGACGGCAGGAGAAAAATGCGTGTCCACGACGAACCGCAACTTCCGCGGCCGTATGGGACATGTAGACAGTGAAGTATATTTGGCCGGTCCGCAGGTAGCGGCTGCCAGTGCTATTCTTGGCAAGATTGCAACACCGAAGGAGGTACACTAAGATGAGTTTAGAAGGAAAAGTATGGCGCTACGGCGACAATATAGATACAGACGTCATTATACCGGCACGGTATTTGAACAGTTTTGACCCTAAAGAATTAGCATTGCACTGCATGGTAGATATTGATGAATCTTTTGCGCCTAATGTCAAAACCGGAGATATCATGGTCGGCGGTCATAATTTTGGCTGCGGCTCGTCCCGTGAACATGCGCCGATTGCCATTAAAGCATCAGGCATTCCCGTCATTATTGCAGCCAGCTTTGCGCGTATTTTTTATCGCAATGCCATCAACGTGGGCCTGCCTGTGTTGGAAATTGGTGATGATGTCGAAAAAATCAAAGCCGGTGACATCGTATCCGTCGATTTGTCGACAGGGACAATCGTCGATAAAACGACAGG
>DJEN01000109.1:0-5219 GCA_002431345.1 Megasphaera sp. UBA5897
CCTTTTTTTCTTGTAAACTTGCCGTTTACAGACACGCCAAAAAGCCCTTAGCCATGAGTTGTTACCCACAGCCAAGGGCTTTATGTATACTGCAATGCACACTTGCATAATGGTTAGCGTTTTAGATGATATGGATTATTCCCATTCAATTGTTGCTGGCGGTTTGCTCGTTACGTCGTAGACGATGCGGTTGATATGGTCTACTTCGTTTACGATACGGCTGGAAACTTTGTCGAGGACATCGTACGGGATTCTTGCCCAGTCAGCTGTCATGAAGTCTGTCGTCGTGACGCCGCGCAGTGCCAAAGTATAATCATACGTACGGAAATCGCCCATAACGCCGACAGTACGGTTGCTGGTCAAAACGGCAAAGTACTGGTTGATAGAACGATCTAAGCCGGCATTGGCAATTTCTTCACGGAAAATCGCATCGGCATCGCGGAGAATTTCCAATTTTTCTTTAGTTATTTCACCCATAACACGGATTGCTAAGCCCGGACCTGGGAAAGGCTGACGCCATACGAGGTAATCCGGCAGACCGAGTTCTGCGCCCAGTTCACGTACTTCGTCTTTAAAGAGGTTGCGAAGCGGTTCGATGAGTCCTTTGAAATCGACAACAGCAGGCAAACCGCCTACGTTGTGATGGCTTTTGATAACGGCTGCGTCGCCGGCACCGGATTCGATGACATCCGGATAAATCGTGCCTTGTGCCAAGAAATCTACGGCACCGATTTTACGGCCTTCGTCTTCAAATACACGGATAAATTCTTCACCGATAATTTTACGTTTCCGTTCCGGTTCGCTGACGCCGGCCAATTTGCTGAGGAATCGTTCGGACGCATCGACGCGGATAAAGTTCATGCCGGAGTTTTTGAATGCTGCTTCGACTTCATCGCCTTCGTTTTTGCGCATGAGGCCATGGTCTACAAAAATACAGGTCAGCTGGCTGCCAACGGCTTTGGAAATAAGCGCAGCCGCTACGGAGCTGTCTACGCCGCCTGAAAGTGCCAATACGACTTTGCCGTCGCCGACTGTTTGTTTTATCTGTTCGACGGCTGTTTTGGCATAGTTTGCCATCGTCCAAGACCCGGTACAGCCGCAGACTTCAAAGAGGAAGTTATGAATCATTTCTTTGCCGTGTTCGGAATGCAGTACTTCCGGGTGGTACTGCATAGCATATAATTTTTTAGCCGGATTCTGCATGGCTGCGACAGGGCAGTTATCCGTATGCGCTACGATTTCAAAACCTGCCGGAATCTTGGCAACATAGTCCTGATGGCTCATCCAGACAATTTCTTTTTCCTGCAGTCCTTTAAACAGAGGGGATGCCGTATTGACATCAATTGCCGTCTTGCCAAATTCACGCATGTCGGCATGCTTGACTTCCCCGCCCAAGGTTTGCGCCATGAACTGCATGCCATAGCAAAGGCCCAGTACAGGAATTCCCAAATGGAACACTTCTTCTTCAATCTTAGGTGCGTTGTCTTCATAGACACTGGCCGGGCCACCTGTAAAGATAATGCCCTGCGGCTGTAATTCTTTGATTTTGCTTACGGCTTTGTGATACGGGTATACTTCACAGTATACGTGGTTTTCACGGACACGCCGTGCAATAAGCTGGTTATACTGACCACCAAAATCGACAACAATGACGAGTTCTTTGTTATCCATTTCTTCCTCCTCAAATTGTATAAAGTATCATACAGCAAAGGCTATATGTTGTTGATGATTCTGTTATTATACCATGAATGAGCCCCTAGAAAAAGGGAGAATCAACGATAACCTTTACATTGGGTACACAAAACATAAAAACTGACTACGATACGGCAGGCACACCGAGTATATGCATGCCGCATCATAGTCAGTTCACATCAATTACAATTATTTAGTTTTTTCATCATCTGTACCGTATTCGCGATACAATTCACCAATGATATTGCTTCTGGTAATGATGCCTACAACACGGCGTCCGTCCACAATCGGAATGACTTTTAGGTGTTCGGCTACCATAACGCCGGCGATTTGTTCGACGTCGGCATCCGGTGCGGCAATAATAACGTCTTTGGTCATCATCGCTTTGGCCGTGCAGGCCATCAGTTTTTTAAATCCTTTGTCGTATTCACTGATGCCGTTGTAATAAATGTTGGCACCGAGCAAGTTGACGTAATGAGGGACATGCGGCTTAATTTTTTTATACAGCAGATCCGCGTCTGTAACAATACCTACCAGCTTTTCTTCTTCGTCCACAATGGGAATAGCCGTGATTTTATGTTTGACAAACATGTGTACCAAATCAAACACAGACGTATCCGGGCTTGCTGTAATAAATACTTTTTCCATAATATCCGATGCTGTACGTACTTCCATACTATCAACCCCTTCATGCAGGATATGGTATAACAGCTCTTACAGCATATACTGCAAGCTGTTATATTGAGTATAATGTATAATTGCATTTCTTATATATAGTATTATACATGACACTGCCAAATTCCTGCCGGCATAACGAAAATTTTTATTCTTTTTACCAATGATAGGGTTCGTGACGCTGGATTTTTATAGCCCGGTAAATCTGTTCCAGCAATATCATGCGGATCATTTGATGGGTCAGCGTAATCCGTCCAAACGAAATACGGCTGTCTGCCCGTTTGCACACGGCATCGGACAAGCCAAAGGGGCCGCCGATGATAAAAGACATTTCACTGCAGCCATACAGTGCCAAATCGGCAAATTTAGCCGCCATTTCTTCGGACGAAATGAGTTTGCCCTGTACGTCCAAGACAAACAAATGAGAGCCTGCGCGTACATGCCGCAGCAGTTTTTCGCCTTCTTTGTCCAGTACTTGGCGTTTTTGTGCCGCCGAAGGATTTTCCGGCATTTTTTCCTCAGGCAGTGCCGTAATTTCTACCTGCCCGTACGGGCGCAGGCGTTTGAGAAATTCCTCAATGCCTGCAGTCAAGTATTTTTCTTTGATTTTGCCAATAGTGATAATGTGGTATTTCATTGGTCATCATCCGAATCTGTCTGCGGGCTTTCCTGCAGGACGACATCGGCCGTCTGCTGCGAACCGCCGCGCGTGTACGTAACGGTTACGGTATCGCCGACTTGATGACTGTCCATGGCATGTTGCATGGCTGAGAAATCTTTGACAGCATCATCGCCGATTTTCAAAATAATGTCGCCGTGCTGGATTCCTGCCCGGTCCAGCGGGCCGCCGGCAACGACTTTATAGACATAAATGCCTTCAACATTTAATTTCATGCCAAAGCGTGCTGCCATTTGCTGATCCAAGCCGTACAGTCCCAAATACGGACGGGCCACTTTGCCGTTTTTAATGAGAGATTCCAAAATCGGGCGCGCTGCATTAATCGGAATGGCAAAGCCAAGACCTTCGACGCCTTCTTTGGAAATTTTGGCACTATTGATGCCGATGACTTGTCCGTCTGCATTGACCAAGGCGCCGCCGGAGTTGCCTGGATTGATAGCCGCATCCGTCTGAATCAGCTTCATGCTCTGCCCTTCTGCGCCAATCGTGCGGTTCATCGAGCTGATGACGCCGGCTGTAACGGTTCCTTGAAATTCAAGCCCCAAGGGGTTGCCGATGGCAATAGCCGGTTCACCGACCTGCAGGGAGTCACTGTCACCAAATTCTGCTACAGGCAGGTTATCCATGTTAATTTTAACGACAGCCAAATCTGTTTTTTCATCTCGACCAACGACAGTACCTTCTGTACTCTGGCCATCTGCCAAGGAAACGATAACGGTTTTGCTGTTGCCTACGACGTGGTTATTGGTGGCGATGTAGCCTGCTTTATCAAAAATAATCCCGGAGCCGACACCTTCCCCGACTAATACTTTACGGTTGAAGAAATCTCTATTATAGACTTTTGTCGTAATCCCGACGACTGCCGGGCTGACTTTTTTAGCGGCCTGTACGACAGCTGTATTTCTCGCGTCAGATATTGATTCTGATTTTGCCGGTTCTTTCAGCTGATTGATCGTCCCCTGATAGGAGCCGGAGCCGCGAAAAAATGTATCGTGGATTTTAAATCCGCCAACAGCACCGACAACAATAAGAACCACCGCTACAGCGGCTGTAATGATGTGGCTGCGTTTCATTTGCAATCTCCTCCTTCTTGATAGCGTACTTGTCCATGCTGGCATGCCAGCCTCAGCAGTATATCCTGGCCGACTACTTTGCCGTGCTGGCCTAAAATCGACCGCACTGTATGCAGTGACAGAGCCGGCGTATTGTTTTTTTCACTGCGGTGCGCCAACAGGACACGCATCATGTGCTTGGCCGGCAGCTGTGCCAAAAAAGCAGCTGCCGTCCGGTTGGATAAATGGCCCCAGCGGCTTAGAATACGGTTTTGCAGCGCATAGGGATAGGGGCCGTTCTTGACCATTTCCTCATCATGATTCGCTTCTAAAATCAAAATATCCGCATAAGCGGCTGCTTGTTCTACATCCGGGCTGATATATCCCAAATCCGTAGCCAAGGTAATCTTGCTGTCACCATGGTATACCGTATATCCTACGGGACGGGCCGCATCATGGGATATGGCAAACGGCACGACCTGAATGTCTTTCAGGCCTACGCGCCGCGTCAGCCGGACAAAGCGGTCTGGAAATTCTGCCACTTTCCGTCCCATCGCCTGCCATGTTTCCTGCGTCGTATAGACAGGTATCTGCGTGCGTTTCAGCAATGTTGTAATGCCGTTTACATGGTCTGCATGTTCGTGTGTAATAAAAACTGCATCCAAATCCTGTAAGGAGCTGCCATACTGCTGCAGTCCTTTTTCAATGCGGCGGCAGCTAATGCCGGCATCTATGAGAATATGCGTATTGCCGCAGCGGATATAGGCGGCATTGCCTTTACTGCCGCTGGCAAGCATGCTGACCAGACAGTCCTTGTGGCGTGCTTCTCCTCCCAGATTGGGAATATCCGCCGGCCCGGTTGTTGGCTTTGTCCAGGCAGCACAGCCTGCTTGTCTGCGTGCCTTGCCAATCGATTGGGCCAGTTGCTGCAGCTGAAATTCGCTTTCCGTCATCCCATGTCATCCTTTCAAACCGGTGTATACCTTGGTGATTACGATATTATAGCATATTTAGCGCAAAAAAAAACCATCGCCCCGGAATTTCTTCCAACGATGGTTTCATGGTGGGCCTAGGTGGACTCGAACCACCGACCTCACGCTTATCAGGCGTGCGCTCTAACC
>DJEN01000109.1:5264-5399 GCA_002431345.1 Megasphaera sp. UBA5897
ACCAGCTGAGCTATAGGCCCATGTCAATGACTTGCTTAGTATATCATATCTCAAGCATTTGTCAAGAAAAAAGATTGGTGGGCCTAGGTGGACTCGAACCACCGACCTCACGCTTATCAGGCGTGCGCTCTAACC
>DJEN01000109.1:5438-31803 GCA_002431345.1 Megasphaera sp. UBA5897
AACCAGCTGAGCTATAGGCCCATCTCTTAACGACTTGCTTAGTATACCACATCTATAGGAAGTGTCAAGAATATTTTATAAATTCTCTGAAAATTCTCTAAAAATATTTTCTGTCCACTGCCGCCGCATCTGCTGTCAACAAAAAAACTGCAGCAAAAGGAAGATGTTTGCTTCCCTTTGCCACAGCCCTTGTATGATACCTAGTGCATGCATCGGTTGCTGCATGACAGACAAATGCCGTATATGGCAGTCTTATTGGTACTGATCTATCAGCTTTTGGAATGCCGTAAAGGAACGGCGAATCATATCCGGATCTACGCAGTAGGAAACACGGACATAGCCGGGGCAGCCAAAGCTGTCAGCCGGGACAATAAGCAGATTCAGTTTTTTTGCTTTTTCTGAAAACGCATTGGCATCCGGTTCCGGTGATTTGACAAACAGGTAAAATGCACCGCTCGGATATACGCATTCATAGCCCATTTCTTTTAAACCATTATATAAGAGTTTCCGGTTGGCATCATATATGTTGACATCGGAAAGCTGTCCCAGGCATTTGAGGACGACATCCTGAAATAAATGGGGCGCGCAGACAAATCCCATAGACCGTCCGGCACCGCAGACAGCCGTGTATATGTCACGCGCGTTCGCTGCGCAGTCCGGTACTAAGATATAACCGATACGTTCTCCCGGGAGTGATAAGGATTTGCTGTACGAATAGCAAATAACCGTGTTGGCATACAATTTGGGGACATATAAAATAGGCAATCCATCGTATATAATTTCACGATACGGTTCATCCGAAATCAGATAAATGGGATGACCGATTTCTTCTGATTTTTTCGTAAGCAGGGCAGCTAATTGGGTATACGTATCTGCCGAGTATACCGTCCCTGCCGGATTGTTTGGCGAATTGATGATCACAGCCCGTGTATGCGGCGTAATGGCCTGTTCCATGGCTTCCATAGAAATTTGGAAATGCTGTGTATCCGGCGGCAAAATCACTTCCTGTGCGCCGGCATTATGAATAAATACGGTATATTCCGGGAAAAACGGCGCAACCAAAATGACTTCGTCCTGCGGCGTTTCTACCAACGCTTTTAAGGTAATGGTAAGTGAAGCTGCTGCGCCGCACGTCATATAAAAATTATCGGCCTGTACGCCGGCATCATACGTTTTATTCATATAATCAGCCAGTCCCTGCCGTACAGCCGTATCACCGGATGCTGCTGTATAGCCATGAATGGCTGCGGATTCCCGCGTTTCCAAAATTTCATGGATTGCCTCTTTGACACACGGCGGTGCCGGTACGGTTGGATTGCCGATACTAAAATCAAACACATTTTCCGGTCCTACGATGCGCGCCTGCTCTTGTCCATACGCAAACAAGTCACGAATAACCGAAGCCTGTGAGCCTAATGCGTACATTTCTTTTGATGCCATATCTATCAACTCCCTTTATATAATATATTCATATTATACCACAACTCGCATAAAATTACGGCATGATTCGTTTTATTTTCAGCAGATATCCCGTACATTTTGGGGCGGCATATTGACATCTCTCTGTTTTATTTATACAATGATGATTGTTCTCATAGAAGGAGAGGTATTCCTGTAACGAAAGGAAGCTACTATGAGAGAAACAGGAGAAATTATTTTTGATTGTCTGTACTTATGCGGCGTAATAGCTCTCGGCATTACGATGATTCGCCAAGCACCCAAAGGGACATTTCGTCTGTTTGGCATGATGGCCGTCATACTGGTGCTGGGCGATGCGTTTCATTTAGTGCCGCGGATGTACGCACTGGCAGCGACAGGCAGTTTTATTGGCTTTGCCGTGCCGCTGGGAATCGGTAAATGGATTACGTCCATTACGATGACTGTATTTTATGTTATTCTGTATGAAGTATGGCGCAAACGCTATGCCGTTACCGAAAAGACACTGTGGACGTATCTGGTCTATGGGCTGGCCGCCTGCCGCATCCTCCTCTGCTTTTTTCCGCAGAACCAATGGTTTG
The DNA here is from genome assembly GCA_002431345.1 of Megasphaera sp. UBA5897. Taxonomy (GTDB): domain Bacteria; phylum Bacillota; class Negativicutes; order Veillonellales; family Megasphaeraceae; genus Megasphaera. The sequence continues at coordinate 7,457 of DJEN01000109.1, forward strand.
CAGCCGCGCCGGACGTATCCTGGGGCATATACCGCAATATTCCCTTTGCGCTTCTCGGGCTGATAGACATCGTGTTGTTTTTCCGCTCTGCATGGCATCAAGACCGCCCGTTCCGCTGGCTTTGGCTGACGATTGTCATTAGCTTTGCCATGTATATTCCCGTCGTGCTTTGGGCTCATAGCATGCCCGCTATCGGACTGCTGATGATTCCCAAAACCTGTGCCTACGTTTGGACTATTCTCATCGGATACCAAGCAATGAAAAAAGAACTGCATGCATAATACGCACCATGGGGGCTGCCGCATAAAGTGACAGTCCCCTTTGGCATGCCGTTTTTAGCTTATCGCCTGCCGCATAGGCACCGCCCGGTCTGCCGAAAGCCAGATGGAAATTGAAAATTGCCATTTCCTATGTCATAATAGAATGTATCATTTCATAAGGAGGGCTTTTTTATGAAAAAATTAAATCCCTATGTCTATCTCTTTACGGTAGGGCATTTTTCTGTCGATTGGGCGCAAGGTGCCATTCCGGCCTTACTTCCTTATTTCATTTCGTCCTGCCATTTAAACTATCAGGATGCGGCCACGCTGATTTTTGCCAACATGCTCTTATCCTCTGTATCCCAGCCTATTTTCGGCTATTATTCTGATAAAATTTCCAAGCCTTGGTTTGTACCACTGGGTCCTGTGCTTTGCGGGCTTTGCATCACGATTCTAGGGTTTACTGATAATTATTGGCTTATCTTCCTATGTTCCATGTTCAGCGGTTTTGGGTCTTCTATTTATCATCCGGAAGCGGCCCGTATGGTCAACAAAATTTCCGGCTCTCTCAAAGGCCAGGCCATGGGAAGTTTTTCTGTCGGCGGCAATGCCGGTTTTGCCATCGGACCGATGGTTGCCGGTTTTTGTGCCTATGTATTTCATAGCTACGGCCTGATTATTTTCGGTATTGTCAATGTATGTATTGCCGTATTGTTATACCATCGCATTCCCCGCGTACTGCAGCAAATACAGCAGGCTGACACAGAAGAAAGCAAACAGCACCTTCATACAGGAGAAACCAATGACTGGAAATCCTTCAGCAAATTAACCGTTGTCATCTTTGTGCGTTCTATTGGCTTTACGATCTGTAATGCCTTTATTCCTATTTATTGGATTCATGTGCTGCATGCTTCGCCTTCGCAGGGCAGTCTGGCTTTATCCATTCTCTTTTCCATGGGCGTTGTCATTACGTTTATCGGCGGGCTTTTGTCAGACCGCTTCGGCTTCCTCAAAGTAATGCGCGGCTCTATGTGTCTCATGGTTCCGGCTATGTTTATCTTTGTCAACAGTACTAACATTTGGCTGTCTACGTTATTGCTCCTGCCCGTTGCCTTTTCCTTATTTGCCGCATACAGTCCTATTGTTATCTTAGGGCAAACCTTTCTCAGTAAAAATATCGGTCTGGCTTCCGGCGTAACGCTAGGACTCAGTACGACTATCGGCGGTTTATGTTCCCCCCTGGTCGGCTGGGCTGCAGACCAATGGGGCATTTCCACGGCTCTGCAAATTCTTTGGATTAGTGCTGTCTTTGGTGCTGTTTTCTCCTTCCTCACGCCGCAGCCGAAAGCTTGGAAAACGCAGCAGCCAACGGGAAAATAATATAAATTTCTCGTCAAACAGCCTAATTTGTGCTATGATATGAAAAGAATTTTCAATATATTAGTATTAGGAGGTTGTTGGATGGCAGCTGATTCTCTAGAAAAAAAGCGGCACCATGAGCTGGATACGGTTTCTCTCATGATACGCATATACTGCCGCGGCAAACATCATACACAGCACGGTCTCTGTCCCGCTTGCCAAAGCCTGGCTGACTATGTAAGCCAGCGCACACAGCACTGCCCGCATATGGCAGACAAGACATTTTGCAGTGCCTGCCAAACCCATTGCTATGCACCGGAAAAACGGCGGCAAATACAAGAAGTCATGCGCTACAGCGGGCCGCGGATGCTTTTTTATGCACCCCGGCTTGCCATATACCATTTGTATATTCAGCTGAAAAGCAAGTTCACATCGTAATATCGGTGTATTGAAAACGTTTTTAGTTTTTGGTTTGTAGTGTAAAGAAAAGGAATCGTACTGCAGCATACGATCCATGTAAAACCGTATAGAAAAATGAGCTGTAACAAAATGGATTATTCTCATTTTGTTACAGCTCATTTTTTGTTTGCCGGAGCAACACGTATCCAACGCGATGCCGTATGCTGCAAATGTGTTAATGCAGTCCTAATTTATAAATACGGTTGGCATTGTTAAAGAAAACGTCCGGCCAGTAGTGTTCCGGAATAAAGGCTTTGACAAAGGTAACATATTCTCCCAAATTTGCCAGCGGCCAATCGGTGCCAAACATGACGCTGTCATAGCGATTGAGATAGCACAGCCAGTCACGCAGCATGTTGATATAGCCTTTTTGCGAGTTCAAAAACGCCTTCATATCATAAATGCGTCCTTCCAGCAGGCCGGACAAATCAACGGCTACATTATGATTTTTTTCCAAGACGGCAATGGCATCCTGCAAAAACGGATTGCCAATATGGCACATGACAAACTGCACGTCCGGGAATTTTACTGCCGCTTCATCCAGTGTCAGGGGATGGCTGTATTTGAGCAGTGCATTGGTCGTAGCCGTCAAGCCCGTATGAATGGCAACAGGCTTCTTATATTTCCGTGCCAGCTCATAGACCGGGTCGTAGCGGGAATCCGATACATAGTAGTGGTTGTATCCCGGATACAGCTTGATGCCGCAGCATTGTTTGCGTTTCAAGTTTTCTTCAATAAGCGGCAGGGATTCTTCAATGTGTTCATTGCTGTATGCACTGTCCAGCCCGATACAGTAGCTCAAATAGTCCGGATAGACATGAACTGCCGGGTCCAAGGTCTTGTTGCTCATGACGATACCGTACACATAATGAAATTTTTTATACGATTCCCGTAAATTTTCTTCTGTATTGACATGTCCCGCTGCAATCGCAATGCGGTCAAATCCTTCATAATCACATAAATGGAAATGGCTGTCAATAATTCGTAATGGTGTTCCCTTCATTTGCTTTCATCTCTAATCTTCTAGTGCTGTTTCCAAGGCAATGTGAATCATATCATCAAAGGATGTCTGCCGTTCTTCCGGCGTGCAGGCTGCTTTGGTTACCAAATGGTCGCTAACCGTAAATATGCCCAGTGCTTGGGCGCCGTATTTGGCAGCTAAGACATATAATCCTGCCGTTTCCATTTCTACAGCCATAATGCCGTAAGCAGTCAGTTTGTCATTGTCGATTTCGTCATCATAAAAGCGGTCTACGGATACGATATTGCCGACGCGGACCGGTATCTTTTGGGCTAATGCTTTTTCATAGGCTGTACGCAGCAGCGTAAAATCAGCCAGCGGAGCGTAATTAATCGCGCCGCCGAAAATATTGCGGATAATAGAGGAGTCTGTCGTGGCACCTTGGGCAATAATGACGTCGCGCAGCTGAATATCTTTGCGCATGGCGCCGCAGGTACCTACGCGAATCAATTTTTTTACACCGTAATCACGCATTAATTCCGTTGCATAAATAGAAATAGACGGAATCCCCATTCCGGTTCCCTGCACGGAAATGCGCTTGCCTTTATAGGTTCCGGTATAACCCAATATACCGCGAATATGGTTGTAACATACGGGATTATCTAAACAGGTTTCTGCAATATATTTAGCGCGCAGCGGATCGCCGGGCAGCAAAATGCGGTCGGCAATATCGCCCTGCTTCGCTTCAATGTGTAAGCTCATGACATGAATCCTCCTTGTATTGTATATATATGGAGTATTATATCACACTCTTTCCGCTTGCGTGAATAGCCGCTGCAACGTTTGTTTATCAATTTTTCCGCTTTCATTTTTGGGAAGACTGTCTAAAACGACACAGGTTTTGGGAATTTCATATTCCTGCAAATACGGACGCAGCCCTTTCCAAAGCTTCGTTCGGTCTATGGAATGCCTTGCGCCGCCAAGCACTGCCATAAGACAGTCTGCATACGCGCCATGCGCCACAAAGACGGCAGCCTCCCGGACGGACAAGTGCGTACATATGGCTTGTTCGATACGATACGTTGATATATGCCTGCCATTGACATTGCATCTGTCACCGCTGCGGCCTAAAAAATAAAGATTTCCTGCCGCATCCATGCGTCCTCTGTCATGGAGTGAAAAAGGCACCGTAATTCCCAGCACATGGTACGGTGTCGTTACCAAAATCTCCTCGTCCTTCCCAATAGACAGAGATACACCGGGAAATGGCTTGCCTACACAGCTCGTATCAGCCGTCATATTTTTATCTGTAATATACGTGATGTAATTGAGTTCACTGGCACCATAGTACAATATAATTTCACTTTGCGGAAATATCTGCTGCAGCTGCTGCGCCTGTGGCCTGCCCAGAGCTTGTGAACCGCTAATAATACGCGTTACCTTTTTATACGTATGGCCAGCTGTCTGCGGCAGCAGCTGTAATTTGGCAGGAATCAAATACACGGCATTGGCCTGATGCGATTCCAGCAGCGCAAGCCATGTTTTCGGATGGAAGGAATCCGCGCCGATAATGGTACCGCCGGCTGCCAGTACGCCAAGGTACAAATTTAAATTACCCGTAAATGCCAAACTGCCCTGACAAAATAGAATCGTTTTATTCGTAATGCCAAAAACGGCATTCTGCACAGGGAAAAAATCAGCCCAGCTGGCGTAATCCCGCCAAAGGATTTTGCTCGGTCCCGTCGTACCGGAAGTCATGACACCCATGCAGGCAGTAAGCGGCACGTTCATGGCTTTGGGCAGCTGCACGGCACCAGCCGCTGTCGCCATGACAGGCACTGCCGTACTGCCGCTGTACGCCAAAAACCGGCAAAGCTGGTCAGCAATGGGCGAACTGCTGATAACATGAACGGCTTCATCAGACGCTATGTTCTTTCTTATTGCCGCCGCCTTTTGCCAAAGCCCGCCATACGTATACGTTTCTGTTTCTGTAATGAGTGCTGTTTTATCAGCAGGCTGTTTTTGCAGCATATCTATATATTGCATACTTTGTTTTTCCTTTATCATCGAGAATACTACACCCGTTCCACCAGCAGCGCACAGCCCAAGCCGCCGGCACCGGCAATACTGCAGCATGCCAGCGTTCCTTGGGTTTGCTGCAGGGCTTTCAGCGCATGCAGTACCAGCATCGCGCCAGTCGCGCCATAGGGATGCCCGTATGCCAAGGCGCCGCCGAGTATGTTGTATCGTTCCACACATTGCGGATACGCTCTGGCAAAAAGCTCATCAATAACGGCAAAGGCTTCATTGACTTCAAAAACATCTATATTGGCTGCTGTCATTTGATATTGCCGCAGCAGCTTTTCAATACTTTGCACCGCTCCGATTGGACTTTTCAAGGGATGGGTTCCGACAGCACAGGCCCCTTTGATTTTTCCCCAAGGACGCCAGCCATATTGTTTGCAGCATGCTTCGGAACAGACGATGAGCATCGCCGCGCCATCGTGCGTCAAACACGTATTGGCTGCCGTCAAAACCTGTCCCTGCGGCAGTATGCACGGCAGCCGGTCCAGTAATTTTTGACTCATATGCCGGCGAATCCCTTCATCGCTTTGGCTGCCGCATACACTCACTTGTATACTGCGCAGCACGCCTTCCTGCTCAGCCTGGTACGCCAGCCGATGACTCCGCAGCACCCACGTATCCAACTCTTCGCGGCGGATATGTGCATTGCGTGCTACAGCTTCTGCACTTTTCGGCATGATGTGTTCATCCCAGCATCCCGGCATAAACTGTGCCGTCATGTATCTGTCCTGTTTTCCCGTATACGCCGGATGATTGGGATGGTGGCTGCGGACAGGCTGCGTCGAAACACTTTCAAAGCCGCCGGCAATGCATAGCTGTTCCTGCCCGCAGGCAATTTTGGCACTGGCCGCGGCAATGCTCTCCAGCCCGCTGCAGCACTGCATATCTATGGTATAAGCCGGTATGGTTTCAGCCATGCCAGCCTGCAGCGCCATGAGACGCGTTATATTGCCGCCGCCTCCTACGGCATTGCCGCAGACAATACTGTCAATCGCGCTTTCCGGTACATGATACGTTTGGATAAGACGTTGCAATACGCTGGCTCCCAGTACGTCTGCCGGGACATGACGGTACATGCCGTTATACACACCGATATAACTGCGCAGCCCTCCTACAATATAGACATCTTGGTTCATGCCAACTGTCCAAAAATTTTATAAATAGGCCGTGCCAGTGCCGCAGCGGCAATACATTTGACAATATCCAAGGGAATAAACGGTAAAACGCCGCTCACAACGGCAGCTTCCCACGGCATGCCTGTTACCAGTTTCAGTTGAACGACGCCCAGCAAATAAATGCTGGGAATCCCTAAAACAACAGCGACAGCAGCAAACCGTTTAAAATCATAGTGTGTCCCCTTCAGCCAGGCAATCAGGCCAACAGCCACGACATATCCCCAAATATAGCCGCCTGTTGGGCCGAACATTTTCCCCGGTCCTGCCGTACCGCCTGTAAATACGGGGACGCCGATTAAGCCAATACCGATATATACCAGCATTGTCAGGCAGGCCTGCTTCGGCGGCAGTAAAAAAGCAACCAAATTGACTACCAGCGTTTGCAGCGCAATCGGCGACTGTGAAAATGGAATCGGAATAATAATATAGGCAGAAATACAGTTTAAGGCAATTAATAGTGCCAGCCGTGTTAACATTTCCGTCTTTGCCATAGTCGTTTTTCTTTCTTTTTTCATCCTATACACCTCATGTTGTTCGTATTTGAATCGTGAAAACCTGATGGTCTCGTACATATCCATCCCATCGCCCTGCCTCTTGCACAACCGTTACGGTATCATCAGCATACACAGGAGCATGAAAAGACGTTTTCCAATGAAGCGAAGAAACGGCAAGCGTCTGCTGTATATACCATAAGATACATAATCCGGGAACGATAGGATGCTCACCGTGGTGAATCGGATTGCTGTCACCGCTTTGGTCAAGGTACTCTTGTATTTCTTCCTTGGAAAATGCATGCGAAACGATACGCACCTGTTCCGTTTGAAGCTGTGCCGCCGCAGTATGTGCCTTGGGAGATTTTTCCTTGGGCTGGCATACTACACACTGCATTTGCTGACATATACAGCCATTCTCATTGGTTCCTTGTATCGTAATACGGCGGCAGGAATGGCGTATAGGGGCCATTTGGGAAACGAAGTGACTCGCCTGCCCGCTTATGTCAATCCGCACCGTGCCGATACGCCAACCATAAAACAACGCTTGATTGCACTTGGCTAATTCCCGAATCATGGACATCATCAGTTTCACCTCCCTGTCTAGGTACGATGGCATTATAGCAAATCCCTGTTTATTTAGTCAACCTATTTTTAGTCGTCAATACGGTTAACATTTATACTTCTGCATGTATCGTGATGCTTTTCACATATATAGCTAATATTTTATTTAGAATTATTCTTATTCAGAAAGGTTTGATTACAAAATATTAACTAGTAAGTAGGTTTTAGCGTCTTGTATGCCTTTTTTATCTCAACAAGCCCTTAATATGAATATTTAGCATGAGAAATATTCTTTTTCCCCTTGCATTTCTTTGTGAAAAAATGTACTATATAGACATCGAGATTGTGAAATTTAGAACGCTCGACAATAAAGCATATTTTAATGGACCAATGCTTTTATTTAGTTATTGATTCAGCATACCGGCAGTGGTTTCAAATGCCGAATTTGAATGTATATTTCTTGTAATACTGCTTCATTGTTCTTGCAATTTGCAGGAAAAGTTTGTACCATTATAAGTAAAGATATATCGTTGTTATTTTCTTTACGCATATTGTACATGACAATGACGCGTGTATCTTCCAGGCATTGAAATGGGTATGTCTGTATCTTCGTGAATGATGTTACATTCACATCTATGCGTATTTTAAATTTTTTGAAGGAGTGATTTCCGTGAAAGAAGTTGTTATCGTAAGTGCATGCCGTACTGCTATTGGTAAATTCGGCGGTGGTTTGAAAGACGTTCCGGCTACAGAATTAGGTGCTGTTGTTATCAAAGAAGCTATCAAACGTGCTGGCATTGATGCTAAAATCGTTGATGAAGTTGTTATGGGCAACGTTTTACAGGCATCCTTGGGTCAGAACCCAGCCCGTCAGGCTATGATTAAAGCTGGTATGCCTATCGAAACACCGGCTATGACGATTAATAAAGTTTGCGGTTCCGGTCTTCGCTGCGTATCCTTGGCAGCTCAGCTCATCAAAGCTGGCGACGCTGACGTAGTTGTTGCAGGCGGTATGGAAAACATGTCTGCTGCTCCATATGCTATTCCTAAAGCTCGTTACGGCTATCGCATGGGCGACGGCAAATTAATCGACTGCATGATCAAAGATGGTCTTTGGGATGCATTCAACGATTATCATATGGGCATCACAGCTGAAAACGTTGCTGAAAAATTCGGCGTAACTCGTGAAGACCAGGATAAACTCGGCGTTCGTTCTCAGGTTAGAGCCTGCGAAGCTATTAAGAGCGGTGCTTTCAAATCTCAGATCGTTCCTGTAACAGTTCATGGCCGCAAAGGCGATACTATTTTTGATACAGATGAATTCCCGCGTGAAGGTTCCACATTGGAAGGTCTCGCTAAATTGAAACCAGCCTTCAAAAAAGGCGGTACAGTAACAGCTGGCAACGCTTCCGGTATCAACGACGGCGCTGCTGCATTCGTAGTTATGTCTGCTGACAAAGCAAAAGAACTCGGCCTCAAACCGATGGCTAAAATCGTAAGCTATGCATCTGCTGGCGTAGATCCTTCCATCATGGGTACTGGCCCTGTTCCTTCTTCCCGTAAAGCATTGGCTAAAGCTAACCTCGAAGTCAAAGACCTCGACCTCGTTGAAGCTAACGAAGCTTTCGCAGCTCAGGCTGTATATTGCTGCCGTGAACTCGGTTTCGATATGGACAAAGTCAACATCCACGGCGGTGCTATCGCCCTCGGTCATCCTATCGGAGCTTCCGGCGCTCGTATCCTCGTTACACTTCTCTATGGCTTGAAAGAAGTTGGCGGTAAATACGGCTTAGCTACACTCTGCATCGGCGGCGGCCAAGGCACAGCTTGCATCGTAGAAAACATCGACTAATTCCAACAGTCTAACATATGAAGGAAACTGTCACATTCGTGTGGCAGTTTCTTTTATTATGCCCTTTTTTGCCTGTACATCATTTCGTACCCCTAGAAAGAATGCCGGTTTTCTGCGTATTGCTGCTCCATTATGAAAACTGCTTTTTAGTATATCCAATTAGAATAGATTTCGTTATTTTAGTTCTATTTTTATATAAAAAATTAAAGCAAAAGTATTTAATTTTTCTTACAAAAATGATAGAATTAACTAGCAAAAAATATAAGCACTAAATAAAAAAACATGATATGAAAGAAGGACTGATAATGAAAACTACCCGTCGTAAAATGTCTTTAGTGCAGCTCACGTTTGTTACTGCTGCCAATATGTTAGGTGCCGGCATTATTATGCTGCCAACCAAACTTGCCGAAGTCGGTACTATCTCCATTATTTCCTGGATTATTACATCCTTCGGCTCTCTAGCCCTGGCCATGACGTTTGCCCGATGCGGCATGTTTACAACGAAACCTGGCGGAATGGGCGGTTATTCCGAATACGCCTTTGGGCGAATAGGACATTTTATGGCAAATTATGCCTATGCTGTTTCTATCGTTATTGCAAATGTGGCGATTGCTATTTCAGCAGTCGGATACGGTGCCGGTTTTCTTGGCACATCCTTTTCGCCACTGCAAACATGTTTATATACAATGGCACTGCTTTGGATTGCTGCCGCTTTAAATTTCAGCGGGTCACGGTATTCCGGCAAACTCAGTACTATCACGATTTGGGGTGCTATTATTCCTGTTTTAGGCATCTCCCTCATCGGCTGGTATTGGTTTGATGCATCCATTTGGACGGCATCATGGAATCCGGGAAATGTCGGATTTTCTGATGCTGTAGGCAATTCGATTGCCCTGACGCTTTGGTCTTTCTTAGGCTTGGAATCGGCAGCCGTCAATATGGATGCTGTAGAAAATCCCCGTCGTTCTGTTCCAATTGCAACCTTTGTCAGCACGCTGGGCGTAGCCGTCATCTATGTGGCTTCAACCAACGTCATTGCCGGCGTCGTTCCCAATGCAGAAATCCTCAGCTCCAGTGCTCCCTTTGGTCTGGCATTTTCGTATATGCTAGGTTCTACGGCAGGAAAAATCGTCATGGGACTGATGGTATTTTCCTGTGCAGGCTCCCTGCTTTCCTGGCAGTTTACCTTGGCCCGCGTATTCAAAACAAGTGCGCAGCGCGGCTTATTTCCGAAAGTATTTGCCAAAGTTACGGATGCCGACGTACCTGTAAAAGGCATGATTGTTATCCTCATTATGCAGAGCATTTTGGCGTTGATGACGATCAGCCCTACATTAGCAGCCCAATTTGAATTGTTGGCTAATTTGGCTGTCGTAACAAATGTCATTCCCTATATTCTTTGCGCTGCTGCGCTGAAATCTATTTTGACTAAAGAACATATCCCCAATGAAGTCTGCAACCGTAATTCGTCTATTTTCTTAGCCGGCGTATCTATTATTTATTGTATTTACGCCTTAACGACGACAGACGGCGTTACCTTCTTCAGCGGCTGTCTGGCAGCTTTTGCCGGCTGGCTCATCTACATGGTTCGCTTCAATATTATGAAGCAGCCCATGCTGCAGGAACAATCTAAATAGTCATAACGATGCAAAAAAAGCTTGCCTTTAACGGCAAGCTTTTTACATATATGCAGTTTTAAATGACAGAAACGTTACCAGGCAGCCGGCAGCATACCGCAAATACTCAGCACAGCATAGACACCTGCGCTCAGAAACACAGCCACTACCAGTCCCTGCATGATAGGATGCGCTGTCCAGCCGCATTTCCATATCGGTTTTTGGTCTCCATGCCTTCGGGCACTGCGCAGCATGACAACGGGCAGTATCGACATGATGATGCCGCCAAAAGTCCCTGCACTGAAAATAGCATTGACAAAGCTGACCAAACCGCTGTATGCCAAGATAAACGGCGGCACGGCAATCGCAATCAGACAGCATGCACGGTTTTTTATATCCGTTTCCGACTTAAATCCCAATCGATCTACCATATTGGTCAAAAAGCTTTCTGCAATAGCCCAATAGGACGTCAGCATCGCACAAAAAGCGAATAAATTGACGACAATAAAGAAAATTTGATGTCCTAACGCCTTGCCCCACGCCAGAGAAGCAACTTCTGTAATTTCTTCTGCCGGCAGCATCAAAAAGACGGCAAAGGGCACGACTGCCAAAATAACCAGTGAAATAAGAAACGCTGCGGCAATAGACGGCACGATTTGCTGCGGCCGATGAGACAGTCCCCGCGATAATTCTGGTACGATATACTGTACGGCATAGCAGAAAACCGTAATATTAAACACAGGAACCGCATAGGTCCAGTTGGCATAGAGAATATCGGATACAGGGACCTTTGCTGACAAAAAAGAGCCGCCTACCAATAAAATCAGCAATACTACCATGCCGCTGCTCAAAAATTTTTCTGCGATTCCTGTCGCTTTCAGCCCCAGCCAGACAATGACCGTCGCCGGAACAGCAAACAGTAAGCTTCCTATTTGAACAGAAATTCCAAATAACTCACTCAAAATTTTGCCGCAGCCACTCGTATACGCAATTAAACTGCAAAACGATGTCGCTCCAACAGAAAAAAATATGACCCATGAGCCCGCCTTTCCGATATACCGCTGTGCCAGCCCTGAAAGCTGCATCGGCTCTTTTGTACGCATGGTCGTTTCTACGACATACAGCATAGAAACAAAGGAAAAGACGCCGGCTATCACAAGCCATATCAATAATACAGGCCATCCGGCACTGCGGGACGCATATGCCAATCCTAACACGCCGGAGCCGATGGTAGACCCGACAACAAGCATCGTAGCCTCCCAAAACGTAAGACGATGAATCTTGAGCGCCGCTTCTTTTTGGGCAGCACCCACTGTGACTTTGTCCAACTCGTTCACATATTCCATGACAAGAAAACACCCTTTCTGTGTAATATGTTACATGATGTCAGCATTCGTCTTATTATATACTAGTTGCCCCAAATGTGCAATAAAGATACTCTTTCCATTCCTACATACGGATATATGCCTATCGTATAAAACAGAAACGGCCCAGCATACTGTACTATATGCTGAGCCATTCCTGTTTTATATAGATAATATTACTGTTACACCTGTTCCAATGCTTGGGCCAAATCAGCGATAATATCTTCTGCATCTTCCAAGCCCACGGACATCCGTATCATACCGTCTGTAATACCGGCGGCTTCCCGCACTTCTTTCGGTATCATAGTATGTGTCATAGCAGCTGCCTGTTCTACCAATGTTTCTGTATCACCTAAGCTGACAGCCAGGGTGCACAGTTTTAAGCTGTTAATAAACCGTTTGCCGGCTTCCAAACCGCCTTTGACATCAAAGGTCATCATACCGCCGCCGCCGCGCATTTGTTTTTTTGCCAGTTCATACTGCGGATTAGACGGTAAGAAGGGATACCGGACAATATCAATTTTAGGATGCTGTTCCAAATACTGTGCTACTTTCAGCGCATTTTCATTGTATTGCTTCATGCGTACGGACAGCGTCTTCAGTCCTCTCGTTGCCAAAAAGGCAACAAACGGCGACATGACGGCACCAAAGTGCATCAGCGTACCCAAACGGCACTGCCGCAAAAATTCTTCATCATTGGAAATAACAGCGCCGCCCAGCAAATCGCCGTGACCGCCAATATATTTCGTCACGCTCTGTACGACCCAGTCCGCACCTAAATCCAGCGGTGTCGTATTATACGGCGTAGCAAAGGTATTGTCGATACCTACTTTTACGCCATGGGCATGGGCAATGGCAACTACTTTTTCAATGTCTACCATGACCATTGTCGGATTGGCCGGCGATTCAATATAAATTAATTTGGTATTCGGTTTAATTTTTTCTTCTAATTCTTCCAAATGCAGCGGATCGAACGTATCCACTTCTACGCCAAAGCGAGGCAGGAAATCACTGGTGACATCTTCCGTACCTGAATATTTAGCCTTACAGAAAATAGCATGGTCGCCTGCACTGACACTCATAAAAATCGCACCGGATACAGCCCCCATTCCCGATGCATACGACACGGCCCCTACCCCGTGTTCTGCTTCTGCTAATTTCTTTTCAAAATAATCATTGCTGGGATTGGTAATCCGGCTATAGGCAAAACTAGCTGCATAATCATCACAGGCCCGCACAGCATCGTCCGTAGAATCAAAATAAAACGTAGACGTTTGATAAATCGGCGGAATCAGTGAACCGTACATATCACGAGGTTCACCGCCATGGACATTCACCGTTGCCGGTCCGTACTGACTGCGATCAAAATCCGGATGTCTCATATTACTTAAACTCATCATGCACTCCCCCTATTGCATATAGAATATTGTTCTAGAGCATTGCTCTAATTATGAATAAAATAATACGCTTTTCTTTCCAACATGTCAATAGAAAAAAAAGCGTTGTGTATATTTTTTATGTTGTTGTTATAAATGTGCGAAGCAGCCTTGGCATATACTTTTGGCATAAGTACACATGTTCATGCCTTGCTTTGGTTTGTGACCATTCATAAATAAGCATGCGTACCATCATAAACAAATAATCTGCCGTATCTGCAGCAGAAATAGAAATGTCAAATGTCCCTGCCTGCTGTGCTTTTTCAACAAAGAGCAGCAGATTTTTATAAAAGGGGACACCCACCCAGGTATGCTCTGTCTCATAAATATATTCAAACGTGCCGTATACATGGTAGGAAAATACTTCACCGGCATGTGCCCATATATCGCCGTACGTGTCCAAATATTGGAAAATATAAGGGTACGGATTTTTCACTTTTTCTTCCAAGTCGTTCAATATATCCATCTGTTCTGTTTTGGCAATACGCACGCATATAGCCAGCAGCAGGGCTTCTTTATTTTTAAAATGATAGTACAGCGAACCCATGGGCAGCTGCGCCTCTTCGCTAATATCGCGCATAGAGGTCATATCATATCCCTTTTCGGCAAATAAGCGTTGTGCCGCCTGTATGATACGCTGTTTATTTATTTCTGTTTGTTCACAGCGTCTTCCTTTTATTTCTTTTTCCACCATGCAACCTCCCAGTGGGTATTTGCATCATCTTTTTTAGATGAGTTTTCGTATGACCATGACAAGTATATTGCTGACTGCGATGGCTGCGACGAGCAGTACGCTAACCGTCACAAACGGCGTGACAAATACAAGTATATTATTTTGCGAAATAGGCATGCATTGGAAAATGACCGTGCTAAACAGCTGGACATTACTGTTAAAAAGCAAGTATAAACTTTCCAGCCAAACAACAGCCATCCCTACAATACGAACAAGCTGAATACACCGTTCTTTGGCCGGCAGCGTTTTAGACGGAAAGAAGTAGAACGCGATGACCGCTAAGACAAGCACACCCATCGCCATAAACCCGAATCCGATAATGCCCAGCATGCCAATAACCAAACTTTGCGTAACATTTCCGCCGGAAACGCTGGGAAAAAGGAACATGCCCATCAAAGCACACGGCAGCGGAAAGCTGTATAACACGGGATCTAAAAATTCAGAATACCAATGCTTTCTCGTATGTCTCTGCCAGTATGCCGCTGCCCAGGAAGCAAGCGCCTGCACCAAAATGGTGCCTGCCATCCAGCAAGTAAAGGCCACAACCCGCAGCACGTACTGCTGCCAAAAGGAATACGACATCAGACCATTCAAAATCCCTATAGCTATCAGCAGGACTACGATGCTGCCATAGAGAATAGAACCAACAGGCGCATATACAGAAGCCTTATGGCGTTTCATTTGCCGCAGCCGCATGGTCACAGGCATGCTCAGAGATAAGGCCAAAAATACAAGCAGGGACAACGGCGCAAAAAAACTTCGGTCTGAAGCAAAGGCGCCAAAGGGAATCGGCAGTATCCAGATAGCCAGCTGTAATACAGCCCATAGTTTCGGTTTTATACGCTGTATCATCGTCTACCTTCTTTCCGCAGACCGCATCCCCAAGCAGGACACGCCGTATGCTAAAAGCATCGTCACACAGACTTTGACATACATGCCAAATATAAACAGAACGTCACGGCCAATAGTCGGCCATTCCCAAAATGACGAGTTTTTCCATATATCCCCCATGAAAGCGCTGAACGCAGCAAAAGCCGTCGAAACAACAATCCACATGACAACAAAAGCTGTCCGGCTAATCCGTTGCTGCTGCGTGCCAAATGCTGCTTCTTCACAGCCCAAATACGCCCAGGGAATGCACAATGACAACACGGCATAGCTCACTAAGGCCACAACGGCACTCGACCCGTTATGTATCGTATACGCACCGATGGGAATCGGGATAATAAAGAAACACATGCGCACGCATTGGCGCAAAATATCGCAACATCCACTCATGAAGCTACCTCCAAACTCGTTAGATACTCTTATTCTAATAGATAAGTATATCATAGTTTTTCATCCATGGATAGGAGAATACCGCGTGATGTCTATTGCGAAAAGCACGGGTCTTGTGTACAATATTTATAGATGATCATTAGCATTGTACAGAAAGGTATATACATTATGGCAAAAAATTTTCAATCACTCGGCATTTCTCCGCAAATTGCGGACATGCTGTATAAACAAGGTATTCATGAACCGACTGCCGTTCAGGCACAGGCGATTCCGGCACTATTCAAAGGCCGGGACATCCTGGCACAGGCACAGACCGGCACAGGCAAAACGTATGCCTTCCTTTTACCCTCCCTGCAGCAAATCAAAACGGACGTTCATATGGAACAAGTATTGATTGTCGCACCGACACGGGAGCTGGCAAAACAAATTGCCGACGTAGCCGGCACATTGGCTCCTGCACTGCAGGTCGATGTACTGAGTCTGATTGGCGGTAAAACCATTGAAAACCAGCTGCAAAAACTGCAGCGCCATCCCCAGGTCATTATCGGTACGCCGGGCCGTCTCCTCGACCACTGCCGCCGCAATTCCCTGGATCTGCGCGGCGTAAAACGCGTTGTCGTCGATGAAGCAGACCAAATGCTGCAGGCCGGTTTTCTCGAAGATATCGATACGTTAATCGGCATGACGCCGAAACGACGCCAAATCCTCTTTTTCTCTGCTACCGTACCGGACAAAATCAAAGGATTAGCCAAAAAGCACATGCAGAATCCGTTGGTCTTAAACATTTTGGAAGGCACCACGATTGCGCTGGAACAAATTGAGCAGCGCATTTATATGATGCGTGAAGAACAGAAGTTTTCCAAACTCTGCCAAATGCTCCGCGATATGAATCCGTATTTGGCCATCGTCTTCTGTAATACCAAAGAACGCACGTCCCAGCTGGCAGGTAAACTGATTGCCGAAGGCTTCAATATCGGCGAGCTGCACGGGGATATGTCTCAAGGACGCCGCACACAGGTTCTCCGCGATTTTGCCAAGGCCAAAACACAAATTTTGGTCGCAACGGATATTGCAGCCCGCGGTATTGATATTGAAGGCATTACCCACGTTTTCAACTACGACGTGCCTCATGACGTAGATTATTACATCCACCGTATTGGCCGCACAGGCCGCGCCGGTCATGAAGGTGTATCCATTATGTTTGCCACTCCGGACGATGAAAACTGGGTGCGCCGCATTGAACATAACATCCAGGCTACCATTACGAAGTACACGGCAAATGGCCAGGTCAAAGTGAAAGCCAATACACAGCCGCCTAAAAAAAAGAAAAAATTTAAAGATAAACTCCCGGCCAGTACGTATCAGGCAACAAAAAGCAAACGTCATAAAACACGGCATAAAGGCGGAGATAATCGCCGCCGCCGTTAATTCCGACAGGAGGGATTCTCTATGAAAAAACAAGCTGTACTTCTCCTTGCCGTATTCACACTTCTTGTAAGTGCCGGTTGTACACCGCTGCCAACTGCGCAGCCAAAAGAACCGCCCGCTTCACAGCAGAATCAGCAGCCGTCAACAGCAGAACCTGCACAAACCGATACGCAAAAGCAGACGCAGCATGTCGGCGCCGTCGTTTCCTTAGGCGATACGATGGCAGACTGGGAACGTACATTGGGACATCCATTTTCTCAGGGAGATTCCTTAAAAGTATATAAAAACGGAAGGTACCAAGTAGTCTTTGAAAACAATAAAGCCGTAACCATTACGTTTACAAACAAAAACGGCAAAATTACCCTCACGAATGACTTGCTTCCAAAAGATGGAAAAAAACAATCGGCCTCTGCCAAAGAGATACGCGGCATGACCATGACTGTAGAAAAATGGTACAGTGATTCGTTGGCAGCAGCCATACCGGAAACGAAGGGCAATTATACGATCATGAAAAATAAAAAAGGCGACACGTATGACAATATTGTTGTCGATTGTTCGCCCAATTTGAAAAAATAATATGACAAGAAAAACGGTTCTGTCATACGAAGCATGACTGCTTCGAAGTGACAGAACCGTTTTTTTATAAGACCGCCTGCAGTAATTCCTGCGTATAGATACTCTTGGGATGACGCAGTACGTCTTCACTTTTTCCTTCTTCGACAATTTTTCCTTCATGCATAATCAAAAGCCGCTGGCAGAATTGCTGTGCCAATGCGATATTATGACAAATAAAAAGACACGCCATGCCTTGACTTACATTACAATGCCTCAAAAGTGCTATAATCCGCTGCTGGGTAATGGTATCCAGAGCACTGGTTGCTTCATCACAAAGCAAAAGAGCCGGCGACACCATCAAGGCTCTGGCAATCGCCGCGCGCTGGCACTGGCCGCCGCTGACTTCATGCGGATATTTGCACACGATGCCGGCATCCAGCCCGCACTGCTGCACCATCTGCCGTACACGCTGCTGCCGTTCCTGTTTGTTCATGCCCTGGTTTCTCAGGCTTTCACCTATACTGTATCCCACTGTGCGGCGCGGGTCAAAGGATTCCTGCGGCGACTGAAATACCATTTGCATTTGCTGATATAACAGCCGCAGTGCCTTCCCCTGCAGTCCTGTCATATGTTGTCCCTGCACATACATCTCCCCTTGGGTGATACCGGTAAGATGGGCTATGGCATGGGCTAAGGTACTCTTCCCGGCGCCAGATCTGCCAACAACACCTACGATTTCTCCTGGATACATACAAAAAGTTATGTCATCTAAGATATTTTTTTTGACATGATTCCATTGCACTACCGTCTTGGTAATATGCCGTAATTCGATAAGTGGCTGCATGTACTATCTCCTCCATATGGGCATGGCCTGAATCAGGGCTTTTGTATAATCGCGGCGCGGCTCTTCCAGTATCTGCCGCACCGTTCCTCGTTCGATGCAATGTCCCTGATGCAGTACCAGCACCGTATCGGCAGCTTGGCGTATAACTGCCATATCGTGCGTAACCAACACAATAGCCGTACCGTTGTCCTGCTGCAAACAGTGCAGTGCCTGCAACACTTCCTGCTGCGCGCAGACATCCAAGGCACTGGTCGGTTCATCAGCTAAAAGCACCGTCGGCTCCAAGAGCATTGCCAGGACAATCGCGGCACGCTGCAGCATACCGCCGGACAGCATAAAGGGATAACTGCGCCAAACCGCTTCCCCATCCGGCAAAGCTACTTTTTCAAACAGCGGCAGGGCTTTTTGCTTCGTCTCTTTGTCTGTCCATCCCCAATGTACTGCCAAGGCTTCACAAATCTGACTGCCAATCGTCCGCATCGGGGCAAATGTCATGCTGCCGTCTTGAAAAATCATCGCAATCGCCACGCCATACAACGCCTGGCGTTCTGTCTCTGTCATCTCCAACAAGGACCGTCCCTGCAGCCAAATCGTTCCCTGCGATACCCATCCTGCCGGGCCCAACAGATGCATGGCGCCGTTGAGCAGCGTACTCTTGCCGCTGCCGGATGCCCCAATAATACCGACTGTTTCTCCGGGATGCACGGCAAAGGATACATCTTCGACAGCCATCTGGCTGCCATATTGAATCGATACGTGCCGATACTGCAGCACAGCCTCCATATCCCGCGTTCTCCTTTCTCTTATTGTTTATCTAAATCTGCCGTAATTTCATAAAAATCACAAGGATGAGCCTGCAGGCCTGTGACATTGGCTTTTGCAATCAAACTCATTTGCAAATGAGAACAAAATACATACGCATAGTCGTTTAACACGGTCTGGCTCATCTGCACAGCTAACTTACTGCGCTGCTTGGTATCTGCTGTTTGTTCCATTTGCTGTGCCAGCTGTTCCAATACATCACTGTGATAGCCGCCTACGTTGGAATCAGACCGATCTAAACAGCAATACGAAAAGAAATACGCCGGATCGCCTGTAGGCGCCGTAACCATGGCACTTGCATATACATCCCAAGCTGTTTTATCTTTACGCAGCACGTTGTGACTAGCTGTATTATTAATTTCTACATCTATCCCTATTTTTTTCAGCGAGGCTTGGGCTGACTCTGCCAGTAAAGGCAGTTCCTGACGGCTTGGATAGGTCAGCCAGCGGATTCGCAATTTTTGGCCGTCTTTTTCCCGAATGCCGTCGCCGTCACTGTCAATCCAGCCATTTTCTTCTAATACTTGTTTGGCTTCTTCAAGATTATAGGGTGCGCTTTGGACTGTTTTGTCACCGCAGTCCATGGTATCGGGGAACGGTCCTGCTGCAGGATACCCGTGCCCCAGCAGCAGCGTTTTGACGAACCCATCTTTATCAATCGCCATGGATACGGCTTTGCGCACAGCCTTGTCCTGCATTATCGGACTGGCAAAATTCATCCAAGCAAAAAAAGTCCGGCTCGTAGGCGTGCTGCTAATCTTGTATGCATCATTGGAAAACAACGCATAGCTGGCATACGGAAGCCCATAGGCGGCATCAATTTCACCGCTTTGCAGGGCCATCGTCAACGTATCGCCATCGGTAATGGTCCGCACGATAACCCGATCTAGTTTCGGCGTTCCCTGCCAGTACGTTTCATTTTTTACTAGCTCCAACTCTTTTCCGGAAGTCAGCGAGACGGGCATATACGGCCCGGTTCCCGTAACCATTCCCTGCGGGGAAATGCCATCTTTCATATCAATAATGCAGCTGTATGGATCTGCCAAATAATGCAGCAGCGCAGGTACCGGCACTGTCGTATGAATAATAACGTCTTGTCCGGACACGCCAATATCAGCAATATGCAAATCATTCGCCGCTCTTTTATGAACAGAAATTAAATGTTCCAAACACTCTTTGACAGCACCACCGTCCATGGGACGATTGCTGGTAAAGGTAATGTTGTCCCGCAGTGTAATTTTCCAAGTCAGCGGGTCAAGCTGCTCGGCTTGTTTGGCCAGCCAAGGTTCTAATTCCATGTTGTCTGTATAGCGGAACAAGGTTTCACCTACGCCATAGCGCAGGCACGCCCAGCCGCCGCAGTCATGGTGCGGATTGATATCTGCTTCATTGTTTTCTGCATTGAACGTCGTATCTCCCAGGACAAAGGTTTTACCGTTTTTGTCAGGCGTTCCCACATCTTGCCCGCAGCCGCACAGCATGGCAGTTATCACCAGCAGACAGACAATGCCCCACCGTAATTGTTTGATCATACGCTCCCCTTCTTTCGTGTATCCCAATAATCGCGCAGCGAATCACCCAGCAAATTAAAAATGGATACGGTAATAAAAATAGCCATTCCCGGTGCAAACACAACCCATGGATAGGTCTGCAGCATGCTCCGGCCAACATTCATCATACTGCCCCATTCTGCCAGCGGCGGCTTAGCTCCCAGTCCCAAAAACGACAACGCAGCCAGTTCCATCATGACGGTTCCCATATCCAGGGCTGCCGTTGTCATAATCGTACTGCTAATATTCGGCAGTATATGCCGTATCATCATTTGCTTCGGTGAAGTGCCGGCTAGCTGGGCCGCAGCTATAAACGGCTTTTCTTTGAGCATTAGGGTCTGGCTGCGGGCTAATCTGGCATATTTAGGCCAGCCAATCACCAGCAGAGCCAGCATGGCCGTCTCTATGCCGCCATGCAAAACAGCCGTCACTGCCAGTGCAAATACCAAGGCAGGAAACGCCAGACACATATCGGCCACCCGCATGACAAACGTGTCCATCGTGCCGCCAAAATAAGCGCAGTGCGCGCCGATACTCGTCCCGATGACAGCCTCTGCCGCCACGACGATACCGGCTGACAATACGCTGGCCTGTGCTCCCATAATAACGCGGGACAGCATATCTCTGCCATAGCGGTCTGTTCCCAATAGATGCACCGTGCTTGGCGGCTGCAGTGCCGCCGCATACTCTTGCCCGTTAGGGTCATACGGACATAAAAAAGAAGCAAAAACGGCAATTCCTATAACCAAAACGGCCAATACAGCAAATCCATAGACTTTCTCTTTCGTGTAGTCGTGATGGACCGGCTTTTTGCAAATGGGTACAGTCTGTTTCATCGTTTACGGCCTCCCCAGCGAATAGCCGGCACAAACAGATGGTACGATATATCTGCTGCCAAATTCACAAACATATAAATCAGAGCCATCCAAAACACATACGCCTGAATAATAGGATAGTCACGCATAGCAATCGCATCGACAGCCAGTTTTCCTATGCCGTCCCACATAAAAATCGTTTCTACCACTGCCGTGCCGCCGAGCAGACTACCCATGGACAGAGCTAATAATGTCACCAGCGTAACAGACGCAGCGCGCAGTATACTGCGGTACAGCGTATAGTGAAAGGGTATGCCCCTGGCTCTGGCACCTGCTACATAGGGCTTGCTCATTTCTTCCAAGACCGCCGTCCGTATTTGCCGTATATATTTGGCAGACATGACGATAGCCAAGGTACAGGCAGGCAAAAGCATCGCTTCTCCTGTCGTGCGGACAGTCATAACAGGTACCAGCGCATACCGGACGGCAAACACGTATACTAACAATAATGCAATGACAAAACCGGGAATACTGCTGCCGCAAAAACTGAAAAGACGAATTCCGTAATCCCAAAACGAATCTTTTTTTACAGCTGAAAAAATTCCCAACGGGACAGAAATACAAAGCGTCAGTACCAAGGACGCTGCCATAAGTGCCAATGTAGCCGGCAGCTTAGAAAAAAATAACCCGGCTGCTGATTGACCGGATACGTAGCTTTGGCCCATATCTCCATGCAGCAACCGAATCAGCCAGTCAGCATACTGTATATACACGGGCCGATCCAGTCCAAGTTGGGCTCGTTCGCTGTCCAAAACACCCTGCGCTACAGCCATCCCCGTCTGTTCATATTTTTGTGCCACTGCATCACTGCCTGCCAAATACATACAGGCAAAAGACAGCAACGTAATGCCTATCACAACGGGAATGAGCTGCAGCAGGCGGCGTATAATATATGATTTCATGTAAGAGTTCATCATCGGGCCGCCTTTACTGCCTGAATGCAAAACATCGGCGTAGAGGCATTATTGATGCGTTCTGTCCGTGTCCACACGGTTTGCCAGATTTCCGTGTCTGCCGTAACCTCCATACCCAGCGCAGTCAGCACATCGGTATCCCATTGCGGCCGCACTGCCAGCGACAGCGGCACTTGCCGGGCAATCGCTTCCATAGCCGGAATATCGGTCCCATCGGTTTCGTTGCTGACGCCGCTTCGCTGGATTTCTTTTCTATCTGCTACATATCCCTGGCGGGCCGTTTCATCATACAAATACCGATACCAGTTGGCATCAAAATTCAGCAGCAGACCGCCGGGCTTCAGCACCCGCTGCCATTCTCGATAAGCCGTCTGCGGATGCGGCAGATTCCACGTCACATTCCGTGTCACAATGACATCAAAAGAATTCGCTGCAAAAGATAATTTTTCTGCATTCATGCGCCGAAAAGCAATCGATTTCTGCCATTTCCCAGCATTTTGTTTCGCTTCCTCCAGCATCGATTCCGTATAGTCCACAGCCGTGACGGCATATCCTTTTTCTGCCAACAGAATCGCAAAGAACCCCGGCCCTGTACCAATGTCCAAAACGTGGATATCCTGCCGCCGTGTATGATGGCAGCACGCATCTATCCGCTCCACTAGTACGCGGCTCCATACATCATGCTGCCTTGTCTGCAGCTCATCTTGGTTGACCCCGGAATACGAAGGCGCGCGCTTGCTCCAATACCTTCTATTTTCTTCTTCAAATGCCATGCATTCTTCCATCTCGCTCACCTCATGCATACGCTGCTATCGTAAAGATAGGCGTTGGGTTGTAAAATTCATCTACGGAAGCATAAATCCGCTGCCAAACCGTCGTATCAATCTGCACCCGGCTGAATCCGGCCTGCTGCAGCAGTTTCACATCCCACTGCGGACGCTGATACGGCTGCCGCAGTTCTTTTTTCATTACTTCATACTGGTTCATTAATTCGGGAGCTATTTGCTTATGCGCATGGTTTTCCGGCAATACAGTCTCTTCTTTTTCACGACAGTAATCGGCATCAAAATTTAACAGCAAGCCGCCTTTTTTCAGTAACAGGTGCCAAGATGCATACGCTGCATCCAAATGCGGCAGCGCCCACGTCAGATTGCGGGAAATAAGCACATCAAAGGACTGTGCCGGAAATGCCGGCTTCTCTGCATCCATGACATAAAACGATGCCGGTATGCCATACTGCGCCGCTTTTCTCTTGGCTTCTTCAATCATATGCGCCGTCAAATCAATGCCTGTCACATCATGTCCTGCCATAGCCAGCAGCGTCGCAAAAAAACCGGTCCCCGTACCCAGATCAAGAATCCGCAGCTGGGTATGCATGGGTATATATTTTGCAAATTCAGCAAGCCACAGCTGTCTTTTACTGCTCTGAAATTCCCGGCAGCGCTGTGCCGAAAAGGCTTCAACCCGTTGTGACCAATACTGTACCATCTCTTGTTTTATTGTTTCCATCTATCTCACCTATACTATTTTATTCATATATATAGTATACAAAAATCTCATACTAGTTTTAAGCCCCCCATGGGGATATAACTTTTTTGTACAGCATCATTTTCTCTCCCAAAACAGAGGCTGCACTGCACAGCATCTATTGGTTTTCCATATTTTATACAAAAAAAACAGCCCATACAAAATGTATGAGCTGCCATGTGGTGACCCGGTAGGGATT
>DJEN01000022.1:0-5476 GCA_002431345.1 Megasphaera sp. UBA5897
TAAAATACAACCAATCCTACTAAAAATAAATAGGCCATATTATATACACGCATGGCGCGATACTGCGCAGCCACTTTATTGTCCGTATGAGAGCGGAAATAAATGACTACCGGTCCCAAACCTACAAAGAACTCAATCGACATGGCAATAAACGGCAGCATAATGATAAAGTGCTTAATCACATAAACCGCATCGGACGGAATCAGGATATTCGCCATATCCCAATGAGGAAACATCATAATTCCCAGGGCAGCAATAACCATTGCTTTCGTAAATACCATTCCAGACGATACTTTCATAAGCAGCTTTTCCCCTTGGGAAGCTACTAATACGAGAAATGTAATGATAGACAAGCCATAAAACATATTCTCTGACAGCGGCGTTTCCGTTACGCCAAACGTAACAAGAAAAGAAGCACTGTCATTGGTAAGCGCTGTTGAATAGAGGAAAATCAAAATCGTCGTAAACACAAAATACAAAATGCCTAACAAAAATCCCCAGTTTTTTCCCAGATACCCCGAAATAATACCGGCAAAATCTTCACAAACAGGGGCTTCTGCCAATACATTCAAATACAATTTTTGATGCTGATACGCAATCGGATAACCGATAAGCGCTACCAGCAAAAAGATGAGCAGGCTTGACAGTCCCACTTGAATCGGCAGAAATACGATACCTGCCCCCAGGGACATACCTACACACATGATAACCCAGCCTAAATCAATGCCGCTGAACCGAGTGGCTTCTTTCCATTCTGCTTCACTCATGCCTGCCAAATCTGCATACCGGGAACTGTTGCCTAAAATGCGTTCTGGAAACGATGTGGATGATGACATACTATGTGCCTCCTTTGTTTGGTAACTACCGCATCCCCCCGCATAGAGGCTGGCTCTATATATCCGGCAGCAACATGTCATAAATTCGTGGAAAAGAACTGCCGGGCCGTGTTAATCAACCCGGCAGTGATTTCCGCAAAAGGTATATAAAGTGATAGAGCGTATGTAGTATCTTATACAGCAGCCATTCCTGCTTCAAAAGCTTTTAAATTAATATCGACAAAGTTTTTCTTTACAGTTTTGGCAATAATAGATTTCCAGTCTATAGTATGTAAATTCATTGCCTGAATCAACGCACCAAGCAAAACTACATTGGCACTTTTCGGATTGCCCAAATCGGAAGCAATCTGCGTCGCATCCAATGCCATAACGGGCACTTGTTCTTTTAATGCTTCCAAAATGCCTTCGGGATATTGACAAGCACCGGATAAAATCGGCATCGAAGGAATGCGGCTCGTATTAACAACCATTTTGCCGTCTTTTTTGAGGAATTTGGCATACCGTGCCGCTTCCATTTCTTCAAAAGATACGAGAATATCGGCAGAACCTTCTCCAATAATGGGAGAATACACTTTGGAGCCAAACCGCACCTGCGTGCTGACACTGCCGCCGCGCTGGCTCATGCCGTGTACTTCCGACATTTTGACATCATATCCATTTTCAATTAATCCAATAGTCAGGATTTTACTTGCTAATATAGTTCCTTGTCCGCCTACGCCGACAAATAATACGCTTTTGATATCCGACATTTATTTGTCCCCCTTTCTGGCAATGGCCTGCACTGGGCAAACCTGCATGCATACCGTACATCCTACGCAGTCTGCCTGCGCAATACTTGATTTTTTCGTTTCCTTGTCAAACCGCAGTGCCGGGCATCCTGTTGTAAGACATTTTTTACAGCCAATGCATGTCTTTTCATCTACCACGCACGGTGTCCGATTCATATCAAATTCTTCTTTATCTTCTTTTGAGAATTTTTTCAGTACGCACGGCCATTTGGTAATGATGACGCTCGGCGCATCTTCAATGGCAAATGCCCAATCCAGTGTTTCTTTCATGGCTTTCAAATCCAGCGGGTTGACGGTGCGGACATGCTTCAGTCCCAAGGCCCGGACAACGGTTTCAATATCAATCAGCGTCGTCGGCTCGCCTTTAATCGTATAGCCGGTACCAGGATTTTCCTGATGTCCGGTCATGCCGGTAATCCGGTTATCCAAAATAACACAGATAGACGGAGACTGATTGTATGATACTTCCGTCAGCGAGTTGATGCCCGTGTGGAAAAATGTCGAGTCACCCATGACGCCGACAACACGTTTCTTCTGACCGCTCATGGCAAAACCATGGCATAAGCCGTGGCTGACAGCAAAGGCACTGCCCATGCAAACTGCCAAATCTTTGGCACTCAGAGGCGCTGCGCCGCCTAACGCATAACAGCCAATATCCCCAACCATGACCGTGTCTTTCCGTTTGGCCAGTTCATAGAAGAAGCCGCGGTGCGGACAGCCGGCACATAATGCAGGAGGACGCGGAACAAATAATGTATCCGGAACCTGCACGCCTTCTGCTTTCTGATTCAAAATCCCAGCCGCTACGATATTGGGATTCAGCTCGTCGATTTTCGGGATGACATCTTTGCCATGACAGGGAATGCCTGCTTCATGAATGATTTCTTCCATAAACGGATCGAGTTCTTCTACGACATACAGCGTGTCTACTTTTGCTGCAAACGCTTTGATTTTTTCAATCGGCAGGGGATACGTAAATCCTAGTTTTAAATACGAAGCTTTATCTCCCAGTGCTTCCTTTGCATAGGTATATGCTGCTCCGGCAGCAATAATGCCTATTTTTGTATCATGCATTTCTTCTACGTTAAACGGACACACTTCTGCATACGCTTTCAGTTTTTGTTCCCGTTCTTCTACAAAATACCGCCGAACTTTGGAAATAGCCGGCACGGCATCCATTTTATCCCGTTCTTTGACATAGGGTTTGGCTTTGACTTCCTGGCGGGCTGTTTCTACTGCCAAGCTCTTGGAGTGACAAACGCGGGTCGTCATGCGCAGCATAACAGGAACCGTATATTCTTCACTGACACGATATGCTTCTTTGACCATGTCCAGACATTCTTGGGAATCAGACGGTTCAAACATGGCAATTTTCATATTTTTAGCGTAGTTCCGGTTGTCTTGTTCATTTTGTGAAGAATGCATGCCCGGATCGTCAGCAGATACAAATACCATGCCGCCATTGATACCCAAATACGCAAATGTATAAATCGGATCTGCCGCAACATTCAAACCGACCATCTTCATTGCCGCAAAGGAACGAACGCCGGAAATCGATGCGCCAATGGCTGCTTCCATGGCTACTTTTTCATTCGGTGCCCATTCAGAATATATTTCGTTGTATTGGGCAGCATTTTCCAAAATTTCTGTACTCGGCGTACCCGGATAGGCTGACGCAAAAGAAACTCCTGCTTCATACAGGCCTCTTGCTACAGCTTCATTGCCAGTCATTAACACTTTCATATCCATAACCTCCCATATATGTGTAATCTATCCACTTTTACTGGTATTATTAGGTGTGCACGTACCTTCCAGCTGCATTCAAAAATATATATGAAATATCTATACCAACTTTAAAAACCGTGCAGCGATGCGGTTTTATAAAAAATCATATGTTGTATGTCTTTTCATTATGTAAAAAATTTGTTACACTACTTTACATACAGAGTGCCTGTTATTTTTCAGGAGGTGTTCTTATGGA
Organism: Megasphaera sp. UBA5897; assembly: GCA_002431345.1. Classification (GTDB taxonomy): domain Bacteria; phylum Bacillota; class Negativicutes; order Veillonellales; family Megasphaeraceae; genus Megasphaera. Next base: position 3,606 of record DJEN01000022.1, read on the forward strand.
TAAAATTACGTTTCTCGTTGCCGACACCACCATTAAGCAATCGATTGAGCGTACGCTGTGGACATATCGTGACAGTTTTTCCCCCAATTCAATCACTACAGAAATTGTCATCATCGATTTCCCGCACATAATAGCGCAAGCCAGCGCATTAATCCGCAGCGGCACAAAAATCATCATTACCAACAGCGGCTCCCATCAAATCCTCTCTCACGCGCAGGATGCCCACCGGCTGGATATGATACCTATTTTATGTTTATACAGTTCAACCAACGACGCACTGTATACTATCCGCCAAGTGCCTGGGCACTACAAAAAAATCCACCTGCTTTTGAATAAGCATTTTATGTTTAACAGCCATGCCTGTCCCGAAGATATTCGTCAAAAAATAGTATTGTATCCTCCATACAGCATTGATGATACGCCGGATATGCTGCTGCAGCTCGTCCATAAAATTCCTGCAGCCAGCGATGCTGCTATTGTCGGCTGTACGCTCCTGCCGCAAGTCGCTTCCCGGCTTTCCATGCCGATTTATCCTATTCGCCCCAGTGAATCCGCAATTTTATCAGCCTATCAATATGCCATCGAACTGATTGACTTTAATAAAAAAGAACAAAAGCAGCTCAGCATCCTCACGTCGATTTTATCCCATGTAGATGAAGGCATTATTCTCTACGATGATAAAGGAACCATTTCACACATCAATACACTGGCAAAAACTTTTTTAAATGTATCCGAGACACCCAAAACCATTCAAGATATTTTCTCTGGTGCCGAAAAGGATTCACGTGTTTTGCATCCGCTCAAAGAAAAAATCCTTCAGCGGCCGCCGTATACCTTGGTAGCAAATTCTGCGCCTTTTCAGTTGGATAATACCAAACATCATATATTAATTCTTCGCGATGTGACAGAACTGCAGCAGTTAGAAAAAAATATCCGCTACAAATTAGCCAAAACCGGCTTGACTGCCAAACACCATTTTCAAGATATTCTTACAATAAGCAGCAACATGCGCACAGTTATTCATACTGCTCAAATCATTGCGCCTTACAATGAACCAATTTTAATCCAAGGTGAAAGCGGCACCGGCAAAGAATTATTTGCCCAAAGCATACACAATGCCAGTTCCCGGCGTAACGGCCCTTTTGTCGCCGTCAACTGTGCCGCCCTGCCGCCGGAATTATTGGAAAGCGAGCTTTTCGGCTATGTCGGCGGCTCGTTTACCGGCGCCCGCAAAGAAGGCAAGGCCGGGTACTTTGAACTAGCTCACAACGGCACTATTTTTCTGGATGAAATCAACAGTATGTCTGCCAATATCCAATCTAAACTGCTGCGGGTATTGGAAAGCAAGGAAATTATGCGTATTGGCTCTGACTATGTCATCCCGCTGGACCTGCGCATCATTTCAGCCAGCAACGCCAACATCATGCAGGCTGTGCAGGAAGGACGCTTCCGCCGCGATTTATTTTTCCGTTTGAATTCATTTACACTGAACCTCCCGACTTTGAATGACCGTCCCGACGACATTATCTATTTATTTAAATACTTTTTTAAACGGGAAACAGGCCAGGACATTACGATCTCTTCGGATTTAGCAGCGGCCCTGAAAGGGCATCATTGGTGGGGAAATATTCGCGAGCTGTATAATGCTACTTTTCGCTATCACATTTTTGGTGAAACCGGCGACACGTCGTACAAGTATTTATTTGACCAGGCACAAAAAAACAACGAGCCTTTGATTGACAAAGACTCGCTGCGTATCGATATGAAACAGCTCCATCATTCTGTGGAGCATCTCATTATTCAAGATTTGTTGTCCCAGGGCTTTACGAAAAACCAAATCGCCAACACCCTGCACATCAGCCGCCAAACAC
>DJEN01000022.1:5512-6673 GCA_002431345.1 Megasphaera sp. UBA5897
CCGCCAAACACGATATACGAAATAACCGTCATCGTAAACAAGCTGGCAACTGTCGTCAGCAGCACGATACTCAAGGCATATTCGCCATGATTATTCTTAGACTGGGCAAACATCGCAATGGCTGTCATCGTCGGAAGGCCTGCCACCAGCGTCATCGCCTGCACCATGGAAGCATCACTGCAAAGCCGGCTGGCAATGACGAAAAAAATAATCGGGAAAATAAGCATTTTGGAAAGAATGCCTACATACAGTTCCTTGGTCTTTGCTGCCAAGTTCCAATGCGAATAGTACAGCAGAGCACCTACATAAATAAGAGCCAGCGGTGTTGCGGCCCGTCCTACAGTCAGCAGGGAATGTTCCATCGCATTCGGAATCGGTACGCCCAGCAAAAGCAGTCCCAGTGCCAGCGCAATTGCAACCACTGCCGGATTAATAAAGCTGCGAAATTGAAAAGACGAATCTGCCTTGACCGGAGACGTCAGATAGATGCCATATGTCCATAACGCAATCTGATCCACAATACTTAACAGCGCAATATAGATGCCGCCCTGTCCGGGAAAAGCTGCTGACAGCAGCGGAATCCCGATAAACCCGGCATTGCCAAAAATCATCGTCGCTTGGTACACATGACTGTGGCTGCCTTTCAATCCCATGATATAAGCAAGGGCTGCTTGTACAATTATTAAGCCAATATAAATTCCCAGTGAAAGGAGCAGTACCGGGTAGCAGTCAAACAAAGTCTGCCGCGTCGTTCCATCCAATACATTGGCAAAAATCAAAATCGGCATCAGCAAGCCCATAATTAATTTAGCCAGCCCGCCGAGAAATGCTTTGGGAATAATACCGGACCGCGCGCCTGCATACCCGCAAAGCATCATCACGAAGAACTGAAACAATTGGTTGGCAATAATATAAAATGAATTCACCCAAACACCTTCTTCAATCTATAATGTACACTATATTTTAGTATAGTATATTGGCATACATTTATCTACTCCCACCTGTCAGAAAGCTGTACGCAATACGGAACCCTTGTTTCCCATTTGCGTACAGCTTCTTTTATCATCGCAGTATACTTTTCCTTCGTACAGTTAGAGCCTGCCGCATAAAGCAGCAGGCCCTAGTCAGGATATGTTCTCTCAATGAGGATGTTTGTCTGTT
>DJEN01000100.1 GCA_002431345.1 Megasphaera sp. UBA5897
ATGATTCGAATAGGCATGAGAAAATACAATCGTTCCTTTGTCTTGGGCAAAGGATGTCAGCCATGGCGTCGTTTCTTTGGGATAGCCATATACTTGCATATGATCTCTTGTTTCCGATTCTCCAATAACGACAACATATACACCGCCCTTATTGGGAGCAATATGCATGTCAGGTAATAACGCCAACCGTTCTTTTCTCAATTCTTTCTTCTTTCCGTATTCTTGATAACTTTGCAGCGTCTGCACCGTCGTCTTTAGCAGCATATACGGATAAAATTGTTTGGCATTGCGCCATGTTACTTGAATAGACAAGATCAAAATAATGACAACACCCCAAAACATCGGATTGCGCATGTTAAGAAAGCTATACGTATGGGAACCTGTTCGGTCAGGTTGGGAACTGCAAATTGAATTATCAAGTTGTGTATGACACTTGACATGTTGAGGTACTTGCATGTATGTGTGATGGGGGGGGGGCTGACAATGAGCTGAGCAATTTCATACCTATTCCACATAGTAGCACAATACTAATGATACCGGCTCCCCATAGTACAATTCCTCGATCACACAGGTACGATACAGCTTCACTGGCATTCGTTTGAAACAGCGTTAGTAAAATATCGCCGGTAATAAGTTGTCCATTTAATATATAATATCCCCAAATCACCAAGGGAACTCCTAACGTAACCAACAGCATTAGCTGTGTCATTCCTGCACAAACCAACCATGCTGTCCTATTTTGTATCGGATAGAAAATATATTTTAATACTAAAATACAACTTATCCCTTCTGCTCCCAAACAAAACGCATCTATGATTTCATCAGCTGATACGTTCATTCCTGTGAACACACCCAGATATGGAATTGACACGTATAATAAAATAATAGCTAGACTAAATTGTATCACTTTACGAGAAAAATTCCATAAAAACAGCATCATGCTGAAACAAATTCCAGTAGACACCAAAATTCTCCCAAAATGGCTCGCTTGAATACCTGTTGCTGACGGAATCCGTATCAGCACAGAAAGCAAGTAAAATACAGCCAGTACTAGAAACCATTTTTCCAGGTTTTTCTTGTTTTTTTTCAACATCTCACACTTCCTCATCCTTTTCTCCTTTCTTTTTATAAAAACATACATTTCATTATACGAGATAACACTTTCTTTGTCTATTATTCACCTTGTCTTAAAACAGGAACGATTCTCTCTTGTCACGGTTGTTTAAATATAGTACAATAAATACAATGAAAAGGTTATATACGGATATAATCCGCAGGCATGATAGATATTGATTCAGTAAAGGGATGACACTATGAAGACGCGCTGCATAGAGTTAAGCCAGTTTGAGGCGGAATTATTGCTGGCTTTTGTAAACCAAGACAGAGATATGCCGATTTCGGCAGGTTTATGCCGCATGATTTATCGTCGGCTCGAAGGAAAACCGGCATTTGCACAAAGCCGCATTGCCGTGCACGAAACGAATACGCCAATCGTCCGAACCGTTATGGTGGAAAAATAATACTGTGTATGGCTTCCATGCCTATGCAAACTGTAAACTAGAGAGGGCTGTCGCTTTAAGCGACAGCCCTCTTTTACGTCATCAAATTTATACTGTTATAACATGGTACGGGATTTTTCTAAATCCAATGCACCATAACACCGGCAAGCACACCGGATACGACCGATACGGATACGATACCGGCAATGACTAATTTCGGCATCATATAATCCAAGACAGCTTTTTGTTCTTCCGGCGTTTTACCACAGGCCCGTGATACTTCCAGCGAAATAAGATACGTAGCCGGGAAACCGAAGAACGCCGTAACGGCCATCGCAATGGACAATTTCCAATCAAAATGAACAAACTTACCGACAATCGCTGCCACGATGGAACAGCTAATCGTCCCTACAAAAAGGACAATAAGCAGCGGAATAATCATGCCAAGAAGCATTTGCGGCGTCGTATTGGTCAAACCGACAAAAATCATCGCCACTGCACCGGCAAGCACAAAGGCTAGGCCATTGGCTTTTGTCAGGCAGCTTTCTTCCAGCAAACCGATTTCATGAAGCAGCACGCCAAAAATCAGTCCGTAAATCAGAAAGCTTAATCCGGTTGCCTGTCCCAATAAAACGGATATATAAGAAATGGCTGCCAGTTTCAGCAAAATGATATTGGTCGTACTGAATTTTTCCGGTAAATAGATAATGCGAAGCCAAGAGCGATTATTGGCTTTCTTTTTCCCTTCCAATATATTTCCTGTATCTGCCAATGTGCCGCTGCGGAATTTTTGGCAGTACGCATCGCCTTCCCGCTTGCAGAAAAAGCTGGCAATGGGAATGCCAACAAAATTTTGAAATACGAGAACAAGCACGGCAAAAACCTGAATATCCGGTCTTGCCAGTATATCACCAATAGGTGCCATGACCAAATACGCAACCATGCCGCCGGCTAAAACAGGCGCGCCGACCAGTGCGTAGTACGGATCCATAAAAAAGCGGCCGATAAAGAAAACGCCGCCGGCTACGGCAATCGTCGCTATCAAAGTTACTAAGACGGTCTTCCATTCTTTGGCAAAATCACGAATCCGAATCGTCGTTCCGATGTGAATCAAAAACATGCAGACCGTCAGTTTGGCAAAGGGAATCAACCCCGAATCCACAAAAATCGTCTTAGGCAGGCCGCACCAAAACCCGATTGTAAAAATGACGGCACAAGCCAGCATAGACGAGACAAAAGCCTTGGTCTTATCGGCTACAAAATCCCCGATGGCATAAACCAAAAATATAATAATAAGCGCTAAAAACGGATTCATCTATTTCACTTCACTTTCTTCTCTATGTAATTGTGCTGCTGCCTTCAAATATACTGTCAGCATATATTCCAATGCTAAAGGCAGTCCCTTGGCATCATCTAAATAAAAATACGGGTTGTGATGCGGCGTCAATTCATGGTTTCCCGTCGGGTCGCCCAAGCCAAACCAGCCAATACCGGCTGGTTTTTGTTCACTGAAATAGCCAAAATCTTCTGCTCCCAGGGATGGCGGTACATCATCTACGGTAATGCCCAATTCCTGCGCTGCTTCCTGCATTAGTGCCGCACATTCCGGTGCCACCGTACATGCCGGATAGCCGTAAACCATCGTAACCTTGACGTCACATTGATGAGCTGCACAAATTGCTTTGCTTACTCGTTCAATTTCTTCCATGACAAAGGTACGCAGCTTAGTATCGAGGACGCGGACACAACCACCCATGCTGACATTGGCAGGAATCACATTGGCTACGCCTTCTACGCCGCAGTGCAGATACGATACGGATACGGTACAGTTAGCCAAGGGATCGCATTTTAGCGCCGGAATCATGTTGATGGCACTGATGAGCTCTCCTGCCGGAATCAGCGGATTGTTTGCCGTATGCGGAAAACCGCCGTGGCCGCCTTTGCCGGTAATTTTCAAGTCGTATGTGCCAACAGCCGCAAACCGCACGCCGGACTGCACATCAATATGGCCGACAGGACTGGACGCATTGACATGAATGGCAAACATATAGTCAATCGCATCCATGATGCCGTCTTTGACAAGCTGTACGGCACCGCCGGGCAGCATTTCTTCTCCCTGTTCAAACACAAAGTAAACCGTGCCGACAATCAAATCCTGATGTTTTGCCAACAATTCTGCCGCAGCCATCAGCAAGGCCGTATGGGCATCGTGGCCGCAGCCGTGCATTACGCCCGGCGTCTGGCTTTTATAGGGCAAATCGTTTTCTTCCATAAGTCCCAAGGCATCCATGTCTGCACGCAGCCCGATAGACGGACCGGGCTTGCTGCCTTTCAGATAGCCTACTGTGCTGTTGCCGCTGATACCGGGCAGCATGGGAATTCCTGCTTTCTGCAGTCGTTTGCGAACCCACTGTGCCGTGTTCGTTTCATGAAACGACAGTTCCGGATGGGCATGCAAATACCGGCGGTTTTCAATCAATTCACTGCCGTATTCAGTTACTAATTGTTTTACTAAATCACTCATTGTCTGCACCTCGTCTCGTATAGGATGTAAAAAAATGTATCTTTATTGTATCTTTATGTCCTTTAGTATGCCACGCATCGCTTGTACTGTCAAGCAAGGAATGCTGCATCGTCTGCCAAGTGT
>DJEN01000057.1:0-3227 GCA_002431345.1 Megasphaera sp. UBA5897
CAGGATAGCTCCATACGGGAGCCAAGTTCTTCTGTGATGAACTAAACCGTTCCTTACGCGACCTATCAAGACTGATATGTCATTTTTTATCATCGTAGCCCTTTACATGGTGACTATGCCAATTCCACGCATCAGCTATAATCGTTTCTACATCGCTGTGCTGGGGCTGCCAACCGGTTACTTGCCGTATTTTTTCGGATCCGGCAATCAAAACTGCCGGATCTCCGGCACGGCGCGGGGCTTCTTCTACCAAGAAGTCACGACCAGTTACTCTTTTCGCCGCTTCAATCATTTCCCGCACACTGAAACCATGTTGTGAACCTAAATTAAAATACTGAGACTGGCCGCCTTGTGCCAAATACGCCAGCACGCGGCAGTGAGCATCTGCCAAATCGGCAACGTGAATATAATCGCGAATACAGGTGCCGTCCGGCGTCGGATAATCTGTCCCAAAAATTTTGATACTCTGGCGCTGTCCCAATGCCGTCTGTAAAATCAAGGGAATCAAATGCGTTTCCGGCGTATGGTCTTCTCCAATAATGCCATCAGGTGAAGCGCCTGCTGCATTGAAATACCGCAGTGCGACATAACGCAGCCCATAGGCCCGACTAAACTGAGCCAGCATGTTTTCAATCATCAGCTTCGTCTGGCCGTAGACATTAGTCGGACAATAGGGCATATCTTCTGTAATCGGTGTTTTTTCCGGTTCACCGTATACAGCTGCCGTAGAAGAAAAGACAAAATATTTCACGCCTGCCTGCCGTACGGCTTCCAATAAATTGTATGAACCAACCACATTGTTGTCATAATATATGGTTGGATTTTCCATGGATTCACCTACTTGGCTGTGCGCGGCAAAATGCATGACTGCTTCAATATGATTGTCCTGCAGTATATGCCGCACTGCGTCCATATGATGAATGTCTTCGACAATCAAAGAAACCTGCTTGGGTACTGCCGCGCGATGGCCGCGTGACAAATTATCCAATACGGTTACATGATGTCCTTGTGCCAGCAGTGCCCGCACAGTATGACTGCCAATATATCCGGCACCGCCAGTTACTAATACGTTCATATGATTATCCTTCCTGCAATTTCTGTAATCTTGCACCTAAAAACTTCTTATAAATCTCTACACCCGGCTGATTAAACGCATCGACATTGGCAAATTCCCCTTCGTAAGCAATGGATAGGCACAGCATAAACATCAATTCTCCCAAATGATACGGTGTCAGTTCCGGCAGAATATAATTGGCACTCGGCCGACCGTCACCAGCCAATGCCTCTGCATTGGCACTGCGGGCAGCTTCCAAAATACTGCTAAGAGGCAGGCCGCTGAACGCAGCTAATTTTGGATACTGATCATAAATATGGGGAACTGTCAAATCATCGTTCCATTTGCCAATAGAAACAAACTGCACGACTTTATCTTTCGGGCCTTCCTGGTGCTCCTGCGTCTGGGCGTGCATATCCGTCGTGCCGACAGCCACAATCGGCGTGCGCCCATAATTGATAGTTTTGCCTTGTTTATCCACTCGCTTGCCCAACGACTCAGCCAAAAGCTGAATATACCATTCCGATAAAGACTTCAAATTATCGGCATACGGCATCAAGACTTCCAAATCATGACCATGTTTGGCTCCTGCCAAGTATTTCAATACGCTGTTGAGCAATGCCGGATTCTGCCAAATATCCGGATTTTGGCACGCTTTATCCATATCCCGCGCGCCAGCCAAAAATTGGCGAATATTAAAGCCTGTTAACGCGCCAACAATCAGCCCTACTTCCGAAAAGACGCTGAACCGGCCGCCAATGCCGTCCGGTACAAAGAAAATCGGCCAGCCTGCATGGCGTGCCATATGATGCAGCAGTGTTTCTTTTTCCGTTTCTTCATGCGGATCTGTAACAGCTATGGTTTCCAATGCAATGCCTGCATCGTTCATGGCTTCCTGCAGAATCATATAATTCGACATCGGTTCAATGGTCGAACCTGATTTGGAAATAACTACTCCCATAACCGTATAGTTTTTTTTGGTCTTGCTGTCATTTTTTAAAAACTGAATCAATCCGCTCAGCGTATGGGAATCCACATTATTGCCTGCAAAGAATGCTTTGGGATAGCCATGGCGTTCTTCCGTGCTTTTCAAATTCCAAAATGCGCCGCATTGTACATCAAACAGTACCTTACCACCCAAATACGAGCCGCCAATACCAAAAAATACAACGGCATCGACTCGATTCCGCACGGTTCGCGCCAGTTCTTCCAACGCCATAATGCGTTCCGGGTTGTTGATGTTGCCTTCTGCCACATAGGGCAGCTGGGGAAACAGCACGGCTTCCGGCATGCCGTCTTTGGATACATGTCCTGCCATGATACCGGTTTTCCGCATTTCCATGAGTGTTTCATGCGCCTTGGTATATATAGGTTCCAACTCTTTTACGTCCTCTGCCGTCACATTATGAGGGCCGTACAAGTTGGTTGCATCAAACACAAATCCCGATTTCAGTTCAACCTTTGTCATCTTACTCACTGCCTTTCGATAAAATCTTTCATGTATACTATTATATCATATACACTATTTCTCGTCATTATACATCAGCAGCAAATTGACAAAAAATGTATACGCACTTTACTTTTGCAGTAAATCCTGTAAATAGGCACGGAAATCTTCCCCTAAATCAGGACGTCGCAGCGCATATTCAACAACAGCCTTCAAATAGCCTAGTTTGTTGCCTGTATCATACCGTCTGCCTTTAAAATTATAGGCATAGACAGCTTCTCTGTCAGCCATCAGCTTCAGCGCATCGGTCAGCTGAATTTCATTGCCCTTGCCCGGCTGTACTCGTTCCAATACTTCAAATACATCCGGAGTCAAAATATAACGGCCCAAAGCAGCAAAGCGGCTTGGAGCTTCTTCTACAGCTGGTTTTTCAATCATATCGACGACGCGCAGCAAATCCGGATCTTCTGTCGCCTGTCCCTTGACAATACCGTATGCCGATACCTTGTCTTTAGGGACTTCCTGGCAGCCAAGCACCGTAGCGCCAACTTTATCATATACATGAATCATCTGTTTTAATGCCGGTTCTGTTTCATTATATACAATGTCATCTCCCAACAGGACAGCAAACGGTTCATCATCAATAAAAGAACGGGCACAAAGGACGGCATCGCCAAGGCCGCGCATGTGTTTTTGACGAATATAATGAATGTTGATTTCTGAAAT
>DJEN01000057.1:3380-18767 GCA_002431345.1 Megasphaera sp. UBA5897
TCTTCAATGCCGCTTTGCAGCGCTTCTTCTACAATATATTGAATAGCCGGTTTATCTACAATCGGCATCATTTCCTTTGGTGTTGCTTTGGTTGCCGGTAAAAAACGCGTACCAAAACCAGCAGCCGGAATCACTGCTTTTCGAATTTTTTTCATGATATCTAGCTCCTCTAGCTCAGGATATACTCCCTGCTATATGTTTACATTATGACTCATTATATCATGAAATCGTTGCTTCAACTACAGCTAATCCTTTATATATGCAGACTTACAAAAAAAATCAACATAAGTGCGTTATCCTAAGATAAGAAAACAGGGAAAAGGGGACAACACTTATGTTGATTATGCAGGGTAATTTTACCATGATTCATTACTTTTTAAAAGAGAGTATTCTCAATATATATAAACCATATTTTGCGTTGCAGTCAAAGCATACTATACTATTTTTTACTTTTGACTATATCCGCAGAAACAGCCAAAAAGCTGTAGGGCTTTCTTAGTATGTATATCTTTTACACCATGAACACACGGCCTGTGCCATATGTATTCATAAAAAGAATTCTTGCGTTGAATCATTTATTCTTTACGGCTATTGAAATGTAAAAAAAACAAGCGTATGATGATAGCCGATGAACGATTACTATCTTTTACAAAAGGAGCTGTATATCATGAATACGCCTATTTCTTTCGATAAATTAATAAATACGATGGTCCCTTTGGCTTTTAACGGGGCTGCCAATGGAGAAGGCATTTATTGCCGCGGCCAAGAATTAACGGCATCATTTGACAAAAATGCCGCTCAAAAATTAACACTCCAAAAAGAAAAAGACCTGCAGCTGGACGGCGTTTTTTGTCAATACTGCATCGATTAAAAATGCAGTTTCCATGCAGCATAAAAGCTTTACAGTAAACAGCTGCACCTATTTTACCAACGCATTGTAACTGCATGCTTTACGTATGCGAACCTGTATATCCATTCGTATATTTTTTATTTTATTATCCCAAATAATCGTTATTCATTGATTTTCGTGGAAAACTCAGCTATAGTATATATAGAATAAAATTGTTATCTATTTTATGTATATTATATGCTAGGGAGGTTATCTAGTATGGAATTAAAAGGAAGCAAAACGGAAAAAAATTTACAGGCTGCTTTTGCCGGCGAATCGCAAGCCCGCAATAAATACACCTATTATGCCAGTGTCGCAAAAAAAGCCGGGTATGAACAAATCAAAGCATTTTTTGAAGAAACAGCCAATAATGAAAAAGAACATGCTAAAATTTGGTTCAAACTGCTCAACGGCGGCATGCCCAATGATATCGAAGCCTTGAAAGATGCCGCTGCCGGTGAACATTATGAATGGACGGAAATGTATCCTGCCTTTGCCAAAGAAGCCCGTGAAGAAGGCTTCACACAGATTGCCGCTCTTTTTGAAAAAGTAGCTGAAATCGAAAAACATCATGAAGAACGGTATTTGGCACTGCTCGCAAATATCGAAAATGGCACAGCCTTCAAAAAATCAGAAAAGAAGACGTGGATCTGCCGCAACTGCGGTTTTATCTATGAAGGAGAAGAAGCTCCTAAAGTTTGTCCGGTCTGTGCCCATCCGCAGGCATTCTTCGAATTAAAAAACGATAATTTCTAATTTTTGCATATATTGCCATCTCCAAGGGGCTGTAACAAAATGAGATTTTTAGTTCATTTTGCTGCAGCCCTTTTACTATACCGTTGTCTGGACATTGCTGCCTCGTGGCGATAGAGATTCTGCAGCCGAATGTGCGCGCTTTCTTCTTAGCCTTTTGTACTTTTACTCGCTTCCATTTTATTGTAAAATTTATGTATACCAATTCTTGATTACGAACCAACAAAGGAGGTCTCTTGCCATGAATTATACGTGTGTTGCCGCAGCCCTGCTGCCTCATCCGCCCATTATGCTTCCGGAAATAGGCGGCAGTGAATTGGCAAAAATGGCACATACTGTCCAAGCTGTCCAAGAAGCTGCACAGGGTATCGCTGCACAAAAACCGGAAACGATTGTCATTATTTCTCCTCATGCGTACGTTTTTCCTGACGGCGCAGCTATTTTCCCAGAACCGCGGCTGTATGGAAATCTCGGTTCTTTTGGGTATCCGGAACTAACGATGTCAGCCAATACGGATATGCCGCTGGCAGAAGAAATCATACGGGAAGCACAGTCTGCCGTCACGCTGCACCGTATTGACAGTACGTGGAGTCAGCAATACGGGCATCCGCTCACTATCGACCAAGGAACATTCGTACCGCTATATTATCTGCGGCAAGCTGGATTTGACGGTCCCATTGTCCTGTTATCACCTCGTTTTAGTCACTACAACACCATGACCGTACTGGGGAAAATTGTCGTAAAAGCCGCACAAAACATACATCGGCGTATCGCTGTCATTGCTTCCGGCGATTTGTCTCACCGGCTGCTGCCGCAGTCTCCTAACGGATACTCTCCGCAGGGTGCCGTGTTTGACAAGACCGTCATGACAGCGCTGCAAAAGTTAGATCTGCCATTGCTGCAGTCTATGCCGCAGTCATTAATTGACGATGCCGGTATGTGCGGACTTCCGTCTGTTTATTTCTTATTTGGCTCCCTGCATTACATGAATCCCGTTATGCCTGTATATTCGTATGAAGGGCCCTTCGGCGTCGGCTACGGCGTCGCATTGTATATCAATGATGACAAACGTCGGCCTATGGAAATGCCCGCTCAGACCCATATCCAAGTAGAGCTGGCCCGGCAAAGTATCTCCTATTATTTACAACATCATACTGTTATGTCTGTTCCCTCACCGATTCCAGAAGAACTTGCGGACAAAGCCGGCGCCTTTGTATCGCTGCATAAAGGCAGCCGTCTTCGCGGTTGTATTGGGACGTTTTTGCCAATGCAGCTCAACATTGCCAGCGAAATCATTCACAATGCTGTATCTGCGGCTACGCGAGATCCTCGCTTTACACCGCTTCGTCCAGATGAGCTCAACGATATTTCGATTTCTGTCGATATTTTAGGAGAACCGGAAGCCGTCGTCTCTATTGACGAGCTAGACCCTAAAAAGTACGGTGTCATCGTCATGAGTCATGCCCAGACGGGACTGCTGCTTCCTGATTTGGAAGGCATCGACACGCCGCAGCAGCAGCTGGCCATTGCCAAAGAAAAAGCGGGTATTCCGCCGCAGGTACGGCCCGATATTTACCGCTTTACGGTTACGCGCTATGAATAAACATGCCAAAAAAGGGCTTTACTATCACACCCATGCCGACGGCATCCTGACATGTCATCTTTGTCCACACCACTGTCAACTGGCAGATAGGCAATACGGGCGTTGTCACTGCCGCCGCAATGATGCCGGCACATTGACTGTCTTAAATTACGGTCAGTGTACTGCCGCCGCCCTAGATCCTATCGAAAAAAAGCCATTGTACCAGTTTCATCCCGGCAGCCGGATTTTGTCCTTGGGATTCTGGGGCTGCAATTTTCACTGTCCGTTTTGTCAAAACTGGTCTATTTCACAGCAAGCAGCTTCGTATCAGCCGTTGACGCCGCAGCAAGCTGTGAATTGGGCTGTACAGTATCAACAGCAGGGAAACATTGGGCTGGCGTATACGTACAATGAGCCCACTACAGCGTATGAATTTGTTTGGGATACTGCGCGTTTGGCCAAACAGGCAGGGCTTTGCAACGTCATGGTCACAAACGGCTATATAGAAGAAGCACCGCTTCGCGCATTGCTCCCGTATATCGATGCCTGGAATATTGATATCAAGGCATTTTCCAATACCTTTTACCGGCAGCTCTGCGGCGGCACACTGGCCCCTGTACTGCGTACCCTTCGTCTGGCAGCGGCTCAAAGCCACGTCGAAGTGACGACGCTGATTATTCCCGGATATAATGATTTCCCATCAGCCATAGAAAAGGAAGCACGCTGGCTTGCCGCCGTAAATCCGTCCATCGCGCTGCATTTGACACGATATTTTCCCCAATATAAACTGAGCGTTCCCATGACACCGCAACCCAAATTAAAAATACTGCAAAAAACAGCCCAGCAGTACCTGCCGCATGTATATCTGGGAAATGTATAACTGCCCAGCAAAAAACAGCCTGTCCTGCGATCTCTGCCGGATGAAATCTCATTATCCATGATTGAAAAAAAATAAAGTATATATAAAGCTTCAACTATCTTGCACTATATTATGGTCATGCTATAATGGTAACAGACTCTAAAATTATAAAAAGTGGTGACAGATATGGCATTAAAAGAATTTACCTTCGGCATTGGCGACACGTTCCAAAAAGTCAGCCTGCCTGAAGAACACATTTCTGACGTCATGGAAGGAAAACATATTCCGGCTGTTGATGTCAAAGAAGCAACGATTGACTGCATGCGCCATCCTATTGGCAGCGCACCTTTACAGGAAAAAGTGCAAAAAGGAGACAAAGTCTGCGTTGTCGTTGCCGACGTAACGCGTACGTGGAATAAATCCAATCAATTCTTAGTATATATTATTGATGAATTAAATTTAGGCGGTGTCCCGGATGAAGACATCTGCATCGTCTTTGCGCAGGGTTCTCACCGTTCTCAAACACCGGAAGAAGACGAACTCGTCTGCGGCAAAGAAGTACTAAAACGCATCAAAACGTATCAGCATGACTGCCAAGACCCGACCCTCGTCGATATGGGGACAACCAAAATCGGCACGCCTCTTAAATTAAACAAACACGTTGTCGATGCAGACAAAGTCATTCTCGTCGACGGCATTACGACACACTTGTTCGCCGGTTTTGGCGGCGGCCGCAAACTCATTCTTCCCGGTGTCGCCGGATATGAAACGATTCAGCGGAATCATTGCCACGCCTTGTCTGAAAAAGTCGGCGGCGGTGTCAATCCGCACACGCGCCCGCTGATGATTGACCATAACCCGCTCAATGATGATATGGTCGAAGCCTGCCAAAAAATCAATCCATGCTTCCTTGTCCATTCGATTATCAATGCCGACGGGGAAATTTGCCGTATGGTTGGCGGCGACTGGTACAAAGCATGGCGTAAAGGGACAGAAGCTGTTCTCGATATCCAGCGCGTTCCGATGAAACAAAAAACAGATGTCGTATTTGCCTGCGCCGGCGGCTATCCCAGCGACGTCAGCCTCTACCAGGGAAGTAAATGCTACGACCCGGCTGAAATGGCTGTCAAAGACGGCGGTATCGTCATTGCCATTATGGAAGCTCGCGACATCAAAGAACCTACTGCTTATATGGGCAGTTTTAAATACAATTCCACAGAAGAAATGGAAACGGCACTTCGCCAGAAATTTACGATTCCATTCTTCGTTGCCTATAATCTGTACTGCCTAGCTCATCGCTGTACGGTCATCCTCGTTACGCTGCCGCGTAATTTTGAAGACATCCGGCGCACTGGACAGATTCCCGTTGCAACCGTGCAGGAAGCTTGGGATATTGCCCAGCAGAAATTAAAAGAACAAGGCAAAGAAAACGATTACACAATCAACATCATGCCTCATTGCACAAAAGTCGTTCCAACGCTTATCAAATAATACAAATCCATCTAAAAAAGAAGTCGTCAGCATTAACTGTTGACGACTTTTTTTTTAGATAATACAGTAGAGCATAACGTATTTATGCAGCCTGTCCGAGAGGACGAATGACTCTGCGAAATACAGGCATGGCTGCCAATGTAATACCTGCCGCTACCCCAACCTGCACCACATTGCCGGGAATCGAACCCAAAGGCAGGACCCAGTTTTGAATAATAAAGACTTCTGCAATATAATATCCCGCAATTTTTATCAAAAGTGCCAGTACTAGCGCCGCTGTATCATTGCCATATACGTTGTGAATCAGCTTTTTTTCTGCAAACCAGCCGACTACATACCCCATGCAGCCAACAATCACAAAGGTAAAAGGAGCCCAGGCCGTCCAGCCTCCCAGCAAATCAAATAATCCCATGCCAAACGCGCCGGCAATCATACCGCTTCGTCTGCCAAACAGCAGCGCCCCAATAAACAAAGGTACATTTCCTAAATGAATCAAGCCGCCAGTTCCCACAAAGGGAAGGCGAATATTAATAACTGCCGTCGCTGCAAATACCAAAGCAATCAGCATCGCATTGAGTATAATCCGGTGTACATTTCCTGCTGTTTTCGTTGTCATCGTACTCATGTTCATTCCTCCTAATCAAGCAGGACTGTCCACATAGTTTCTGTATCATGTATCATACAGCTATTCAGTGTACCTCTGTCCTTCTTGCTTTATTTGTACTATATATTACTATAAATTTATTATGTTTTAAATAGGACAGATGTATTTATTTCTGTCATGTCAACTTTCTGTTTTTTTACGATAGAAGAAATAGTATCCGTCTGTATACTTTATGACATATCCCCCGCCTCTTTTATGCTAAAACAGCATATGTTTTTTACCTATATAGCATGACAAGTGAGTCTTTTCATGCTATAATCAAATCAAGAAATGCGAAAGCATTAGAAAGAGGTGGGTCCCATGGATACCGAAAAAGTAGAGCACGCAGCAGGTGGCAAAGGCTACATTTTGCGTCAAAAACTTTTATCAGATGAACAGCTGAATGGTAAAAATGGCATGTTTGCCCGCATTACTATTAAGCCTGGATGTTCCTTGGGCTACCATGAACATCATGACAACGCAGAAGCTTATTACATCCTTTCCGGTGAAGGCCAATACGACGACAACGGCATCGTCCGAACCGTCAAAGCAGGTGATGTTACTTATACGCCGGACGGCAAAGGACACAGCTTGGAAAACACAGGTACTGCAGATCTCGTGTTTATTGCGTTGATTATTAACAATTAAATATTGTTCATAGGATGAGACGTTCGTCGATGAACACGCGTAATTAACTTATCTTGATTTTAAGTGCTTCGAGCTTTTCGAATGGGTGTGGTATGTTTCAAATAGGTTAGTTCCAACACGTAAATCTGAAGATAGCGAACGATAATTGTTTTTTAGCATTTTTGACGAGGTTAAAGTAACCAGAACCAAAAACATGAATATGAATCCTATAACGTAAAGGACCGATATACATATGTCACGTGTATATCGGTCCTTTTACATACTTATACATAACTTTCATTTCTCCATTGACAGAATACATCCTCTCTTCTATAATATACTAAAAATGTGGTGTATAGAAATTATTTATATGTAAAAGGAGAGGACTTTTTATGTCTAACGAATCACAAGACAGAGTTGAAGAACAAGCTCAAAAAGCCATCCAAAGCAGCAAAGGACAACATCGCGGCCGTCAATTTATGCTGTGGATGGGCGCACTAATCATTGGTGCCATTTTAGGCTGGCTTGGCATTCCAGCATTAAATCAATTATTTAATTTTATTGCCACCGTTTTTACGCGCTTATTTCAGTTTATTGCCGTACCTACTATCGCCTTGGCTGTTATCACCACGTTATCAGCTTTGGGTGCTAAAAAAGAAACAGGCCGTATCTTCGCCCATGCCGTTACGTATACGCTGTTGACAACTATCTGTGCCGCAGCGATTGGCTTAGCACTTTACCTATGGATTGCGCCGGGCAACCTGCCGGTCGATCTCATCAATTCCGGTGTTTCCAACGTTCCGCAAAAACTAGAAAAAGTCACGTATTATGACCATTTCTTATCTGTTATTCCAAACAATATGCTCCAGCCGTTCTTATCCGGCAACGTCTTATCTGTCATGCTCATTGCTGCCGCTGTCGGCTTGGCATTGGCTTTTATGCCGAAAACAGAAAACCGTACCGTCCTTTTAAAAGGACTCTTGGGACTGCAGGAAGTCCTGTTTACCCTCATCCGGGCACTGCTTTGGATTTTGCCGGTCGGTATCCTGGCTTTCTCTGCACAGCTGTCAGCACAGATTGAAGCCGGTGTCATCGTCGGTGCTCTTGGCAAATATACGCTGGTCATCATCGGCGGCAACCTTATTCAATTTTTCATTGTCCTGCCGATTTTCTTGGCTCTCCGCGGACTCAATCCAATCCACGTATTCCGCAAAATGTTCCCAGCCATTGCCGTTGCCCTGTTCACCAAGAGTTCTGCCGGCACCTTGCCGGTTACCTTGGCATCTGCAGAACAGCGTCTCCAAGTTCATCCTCAAGTATCCCGTTTTGTCCTGCCTATCTGCACGACCATCAACATGAACGGCTGCGCTGCCTTCATTCTGGTTACATCTTTATTTCTTATGCAGAACGGCGGTTTTGAGCTTTCACTTGGCACCATGATTGCTTGGCTTTTCGTTGCCGTTTTAGCAGCTGTTGGCAATGCCGGTGTTCCTATGGGCTGTTATTTCTTAACCTTGTCACTCATGTCCGGCATAGGTGCGCCGATTGGCATTATGGGCATCATCCTGCCAATCTATACTATTATTGATATGATTGAAACGGCTGAAAATGTTTGGTCTGACTCTGCAGTCTGCGCAATGACCGATCATGATTTAGCACCTCAGCTGGATGCACAACAAACTGCAAAATAACTGCAAACCCATTTTCCGATGGGGATGTCACAGGAATATAAAAGAAAACTGACTGTCGCACATACGGCAGTCAGTTTTTTTATTACATGCCCTTCATCGCTGCTTCTTTCATTGCTTTCACATATTCATAAATATGCGGTGCTGCCTCTGTTCCATATTTGGCAATGATTTTGACAATCGCACTGCCTACAATGACACCATCTGCATCACGGGCAATAGCGGCAGCCTGTTCTGTCGTGTTAATGCCAAAGCCAACGGCACACGGCACAGAAGAAACTTCTTTGACTGTATGAATTATTTCTTTAAGATTTGTCTTAATTTCCGTCCGCGTTCCCGTAACGCCTAACGAAGATACGATATAGAGAAATCCTTCGCCGACTTGGGCAATTTTTTGAATACGTTCTTTTGATGTCGGCGCAATCATAGAAATGATGTCAATACCGTGGTTTTTAGCTGCTGCCGCACATTCACCGCGTTCTTCAAAAGGCATATCCGGAATAATGATGCCGTCTATACCTGCCAGCTGGCAGCGAGTAAAGAATTTTTCAACGCCATAATGAAATACGGGATTCATGTAAGTCAAAAATACCAACGGAATTTGTGATGTTTGACGAACTCGTTCGACCAGCTGAAAAACGTCATCCAACCGCGTGCCGCCTTTTAATGCCCGTAAATCTGCTTCTTGAATAACAATCCCTTCTGCAATCGGATCGGAAAAAGGAATGCCGATTTCGACAAGATCTGCACCGGCCTTTTCCATTGTCATAATATATTCATACGTTTTGTCCAGTGACGGATCACCGGCAGTTAAAAAGCCAATAAAGGCTTTTCCGTTTTGAAACGCGTTGCCAATCTTACTCATGTAAGTCCCTCCCTCTATATCTTGCAATAGCGGCTACGTCTTTATCGCCGCGTCCGGATAAGCAAACGATGATGCTGTCTTCCCGATTCATTTTAGGAGCCAGCTGCATCGCTTCATAAACAGCATGCGCGCTTTCGATAGCACAGATAATTCCTTCAGTGCGGGCTAAATATTCAAAAGCTGCCACTGCTTCATCATCTTTAACGGGGACATACTGGGCACGGCCTGTCTGATGCAGGTATGCATGTTCCGGCCCGATGCCCGGATAATCAAGGCCCGCAGATATAGAATATACTTCATCAATCTGGCCATCTTCATTCTGACAGAAAATGGATTTCATACCGTGGAAAATACCTACTTCCCCTTTGGCAATCGTTGCCGCATGAAGTTTGGTATCAATCCCCTTGCCAGCGGCTTCACAGCCAATGAGTTTTACGCCCGCATCCGGAATAAAATGATAAAACATCCCCATGGCATTGCTGCCGCCGCCGACGCAGGCCAAAACCGCTGCTGGTAATTTGCCTTCCCGTTCGAGAATTTGCTGACGTGCTTCTTTACTGATAACTGCCTGAAAATCGCGAACCATCATCGGAAACGGATGCGGTCCCATCGTCGAGCCGATAACATAGTGCGTATCATCCACACGGCTGACCCATTCCCGCATGGCTTCATTGACCGCATCTTTGAGAACACGGGAACCGGAATCCACAGCGTGTACCTTAGCCCCCAAGAGTTCCATGCGGTATACATTCAATGCTTGGCGAATCGTATCTTCCTCGCCCATAAAAACTTCACATTCCAAGCCTAAAAACGCAGCAGCAGTTGCTGTCGCTACTCCATGCTGGCCGGCGCCGGTTTCTGCAATGACACGGGTTTTACCCATCTTCTTTGCCAGCAAGCATTGTCCCAGCGCATTATTAATTTTATGGGCACCTGTATGATTTAAGTCTTCGCGCTTCAAATAAATCTTAGCGCCGCCCAAATCTTTCGTCATCCGTTCGGCATAGTAAAGCAATGACGGCCGATTGGCGTAGTTATTCAATAAATCATGCAATTCATTTTGAAAATCCGGGTCGTTTTTATAATGGTTATACGCTTTTTCCAAGCGTTGGATTTCATTCATTAATGTTTCAGGGATATACTGGCCGCCAAACGGGCCAAATCGTCCTGTACTCATAGTATTTACCTCCTATATGCACGAATCTGTGCCATAAATGATTTCATTTTTTCTTTATCTTTCACGCCGTCCGTTTCAATTCCGCTGCTTACATCCAATGCATACGGCTGAAGCGCTGCTGCTTGTACAGCATTACTCGGCGTAAGACCGCCAGCCAAAAAATAGGGACGTTTTATCTTGGAAACCCAAGTCCAATCAAATGGTTTTCCTGTACCGCCCGCACCGTGATCCAGCAGTATATAGTCCGCTGTGCTGTGCTGTGCCCGGACAATATCGGCAGAGTCGGCGATAGAAAATGCCTTGATAATCGGTACACGGAGATGCTGCCGCAATGCTGCAATGTACGCATCATCTTCCTGTCCATGAAGTTGGACGATTTGAATCGTCCCAGCCAAGACGAGTGCTTCGATATGAGCTAGATCTTCATTGACAAAAACGCCTGCTGCAGCAATTGCCGGATCTAAGGCTCGCCGCAAAAACGCTGCCTGTTCATCGTCAATACGACGCTTTCTGCCGGCAAAGACAAAGCCGGCATAATCAGGATGAAGCTCATTTGCCCAAGTAATATCGCAAAGCCGCTTGAGTCCGCAAAACTTAATTTTGACCACGACTTCCTCCTGCCAGTTCTGCCAGCATCGCTTTCTTATCCGTGCTTCGCATAAACGTTTCGCCAATAAGGACGGCATCCACGCCGTGACTGCGCAGTATCTGTGTATGGGCAGCCGTCTGAATACCGCTTTCAGCTACAAAAAGAATCGAGTCCGGTACGAGAGGCCGCAGTCGGCAGCTTGTATCCAAGGACACGGTAAAATTCTTTAGATTGCGGTTGTTGACGCCAATGACACGGGCACCTGCCGCTATCGCCCGGCGTACTTCCCTTTCATCATGGGCTTCAACCAATGCAGACAACCCCAATGAGTCTGCAAGATTGAAAAACCGCCGCAGCGTTTCATCATCAAGAACAGCGCAAATCAGCAGCACTGCCGCTGCACCGAGGGCACGAGCTTCATATATTTGATAGGTATCTACGATAAAATCCTTACGCAAAACCGGTATCTGAACCGCTGCAGCAATTTCCTGCAGATACTGCGGACTACCAAGAAAATAATCTCGTTCCGTCAAAACGGAAACAGCCGCTGCGCCAGCCTTTTCATATTCTTTCGCAATATCCACATACGGAAAATCAGGTGCAATAAGACCTTTTGACGGCGATGCTTTTTTTACTTCACAAATAAAGGACAGTCCCGGTTTTGCCAACTGTTTCTCAAAAGGGAACTCCGCTTTGGGCGGTACTGCCAAGGCACGGGCTTTCATTTCTTCCAGCGATATGTTTTCTTTATCAGCTGCCACGTTTTTTTTAGAAGCAGCTACCAAATCATCCAGTATCATAGCCGTACCTCCTACGCCTGACTGACGGCAATGCATTTTTCTAATGCCGCTGTCGCTTTGCCGCTGTCAATCAGGCTGGCTGCCAGCACAATGCCGTCTGCAATGGAATCGGCTTTCTGCGCCACGAACAATGCGGCACCTGCATTCAACAGGACAGCATTTCGTTTGGTTCCCTGAATGTTTCCACTCAGGACGTCCCGTGTAATCTGTGCGTTTTCTTCAGGCGTGCCGCCAACAAGTTCTTCTTTTCTGCCCGGTGTCAAACCGAAGTCTTCCGGTTTGATAACCGATGTCCGATAGTATCCATTGCGAAGTTCGCAAATCGTCGTCGGTCCATTCGGCGATATTTCATCGAGTTTTTCCTGCCCGTAAGCGACGAGTCCCCGTTTGACGCCAAGAGATGAAAGGACTTTTGCCAATGGTTCCACCAGATAGCCGTCATAGACGCCCAGAAGAAACATTTCCGGTTTCGCCGGATTGGTCAACGGCCCCAAAATATTGAATACCGTGCGAAAACCAAGTTCTTTACGAATCGGTCCGACGTACTTCATCGCCGCATGGTATTTTTGTGCAAAGAGAAAGCAGAAATTAGTTTCTTTGAGCATGTTCAGCGCCAGCTGCGGGTCTTGCTGGATGTTGATGCCTAAGGCTTCCAAGCAGTCTGCCGTGCCGCAGAGAGACGATGCCGCCCGATTGCCGTGTTTGGCAACTTTGACGCCGCCGGCAGCCAGAATCATGGCCGATGTCGTAGAAATATTAAAGGAATGAGCACCGTCTCCGCCAGTTCCTACGATTTCCAAAACATCCATACCCGGATGCGGCACCGGAGTTGCCAGGGAACGCATCGCTTCTGCGCAGCCAGAAATTTCATCAATCGTTTCCGCTTTTGTGCTCTTAGTAGAAAGAGCTGCCAAAAAAGCTGCATTTTGCGTCTGTGTCGTCTTGCCGCTCATAATTTCCAACATAACGGCTTTCGCTTCGTCGTATGTCAAATCACCTTTATTGACAATTTTAATAATGGCTTCTTTTATCATAGTGATTTCCCTCCATATGCTGTCATCGTTTTTACACGGTATGTTTTAAGAAATTTTCAATCATCATCGGTCCTGTCGGCGTGAGAATGGACTCAGGATGAAACTGCAGGCCGTAGACAGGATATGTCTTGTGTCCCACTGCCATAATTTCACCATCTTCCGTTTGTGCCAAAACCTGTAATTCTTCCGGCAGCGTCTTCGGATCCAGTGCCAGCGAATGATACCGGCCAACGTCTACTTTTTCCGGCATGCCTGCAAAAAGCGGACTTTGTCTGTCTAAGAGTGCCGCAGACTGTTTACCGTGCATGAGTTCCTTTGCATAGGTAATGGTGCCGCCGTACACTTCACAAATAGCCTGATGTCCCAGGCACACACCCAAAATAGGTATTTTTCCGGCAAAATACTGGATAGCCTCTTCACAAATACCGGCGTCAGCCGGCCGGCCTGGTCCAGGTGAAATAATCAAGTAATCCGGATGCAGTGCTTCAATATCTGCCACACGTTTTTCATTATTGCGGA
Source organism: Megasphaera sp. UBA5897 (assembly GCA_002431345.1). Classification (GTDB taxonomy): domain Bacteria; phylum Bacillota; class Negativicutes; order Veillonellales; family Megasphaeraceae; genus Megasphaera. The sequence continues at coordinate 16,897 of DJEN01000057.1, forward strand.
TGACTGTAATCTCCGGATTGATTTGACCAATAAGCTGATAGAGATTATAAGAAAAGCTATCGTAATTATCAATAAGTACTATCATTTGTCAATCCCTCCATCGGCCTGCTGCAGAGCCATGACTACTGCCTTGGCTTTGTTCAGGCATTCCTGGTGTTCCTGTTCCGGAATGCTGTCAGCAACAATGCCGGCTCCAGAGCAGGCAAACACATGCTTTCCTTTCTTATAGGCCAGCCGGATGCCGATACAGCAGTCCATATTGCCTGTAAAATCGATGTAGCCAATCGCTCCGCCGTAAACTCCCCGTTTATGCCCTTCCAGTTTATCAATAATTTCACACGCTCTGAGCTTGGGGGCTCCTGACAAAGTACCTGCCGGTAAAACGGAAGATATCGCATCAATCGCATTCTTGTCCTTGCGAATCTTACTGTGCACCGTCGAACCAATATGCATGATATGGGAAAAACGCAGTACATCCAAATACCGTTCTACATGCACACTGCCGAATTCACTGATACGGCCCAAGTCATTGCGTCCCAAGTCAACCAGCATGTTGTGTTCTGCCAATTCCTTAGTATTGTGTAAAAGTTCATCCTGCAGTGCCTGGTCTTCTTCCGGCGTCTTGCCCCGCGGCCGCGAGCCGGCTAAGGGAAATGTAAATAAGTCGCCGTTTTCCAGTCTCGTCAGCGTTTCCGGCGATGAACCGGCTAATTCAATGTCATCGCCGGAAAAGAAAAACATGTATGGAGACGGATTGAGCGTCCGCAGCACGCGATAGGTATCCAAGAGACTGCCTTCTGCCTCTGCCTGCATCCGGTTGGCTAAAACGACCTGAAAAATATCTCCTTCATGAATATACCCTTTAGCCTTTTCAACCATGCTGCAATATTCTTCTTCACTAAACAACGGCTTAAATTCGCTTTTTAGCTGCAGCGGCACATTCACGGCTTTCTTTCCTTGACGAATTAACGTTTCCATTCGCTGAATTTCCAAAAGAGCACGGTTGTAATTTTCTTCAACCGAGTCCAAACGTACATTGACAATAAGATAGATCTGCTGTTTTAAATTATCAAAAACGATTACCTTGTCAAAAAGCATCAAATCAAAATCATTGAAATCGTTATCGTCCGCAGCGGTTAACGTAAGAGAAGGTTCTGCATACTTAATAAAATCATAGGCAAAGTATCCGACTAATCCACCCGTAAAAGGCGGTAAGTTTTTTAAACGCGGTGCTTTATTATCCTCCAGTATTTGGGCAATGAGGGTTTCCGGATGTTCTGTCTTGATTTGGAATGCAGTCCCCGTTTTTATGTGAACTACACGGTCTTTGCAATACAATCCCATTTGCGGATCGTACCCGATAAACGTATATCGCCCCCAACGCTGGGAATCTTCCATGCTTTCCAGCAAATAACAGTGTGAGCTAACATTCTTGACGATGCGCAACACTTCGATAGGCGTGCGAACGTCAGCATACATACTGCGGCAAACCGGTACGACGTTATATTGGTTTTGATAGGCTTTGACTTGTTCCAGACTGAGCGTTTCCATATAAACCTCCTATAAAAAAATCCGTCCATGACAATAGACTTGTCAAGGACGGATACAGTTCCGCGGTGCCACCTTGTTTTAGGATTTGACTCCTACTCTCGTCGGAATACCATCATATTCCCGGCAACTGACGTATGCCTTTACGTCGCAGAATACTCAGCCGTAGCTTTTGACTGCGCCCTCAGCGGTCCATTTAACGAGCTGCGTTCGACCGGTTCTCAGCACTCCGGCTCTCTGTACGTGCACGTCATCGTTTTTACTTCCGCTTCACTGGTTTGCATGGACGATATGTGTTTGTTGAGTTGTATATTACACTGTAT
>DJEN01000048.1:0-3637 GCA_002431345.1 Megasphaera sp. UBA5897
GTCAGGACTTTGGTGGTTGCGGGGGAAGGATTTGAACCAACGACCCCCGGGTTATGAGCCCGACGAGCTACCAACTGCTCCACCCCGCGATGAAAAAGTTGGTGGTGGGGGAAGGATTCGAACCTTCGAAGGCAGTCGCCGGCAGATTTACAGTCTGCTCCCTTTAGCCACTCGGGAACCCCACCAGATAATTGGAGCCGACGATAGGACTTGAACCTACAACCTACTGATTACAAGTCAGTTGCTCTACCAATTGAGCTACGTCGGCTCGGTTTGTTTCGTTTGCTTAACGGAACGTAACTTATTTTATCAGAAGCACTTCGTTCTGTCAAGCACTTTCAGAAGTTTTTTATTTCTTTTTTGAACGCTTTTGAGAAATCCATTTCCATGTTTTCTCCAAGCCGCTTCAAAAAGTTCTTTAAAACCGCTGACTTAGATAGTATACTATACTGTATAGTAAATTGCAAGAGGTATTTTAAATTTTTTTTACTTTTCCAGGAGATTTTGTATATGATGATAGAAACGACTTCCCTCAAAGCTTTCGCCGCGTCCCTGCACCTCGATTGTCTGGGCATTGCACCGGCCCAGCTGCCTGTACCCCCACAGGCAGGCACGATTCCTATTTGCCCCTTGGCTTCCGGTCAGGGACCGGAACGGTATATGCCTGTATCCGTACTGCCGGAATGTCAGTCCATTATTGTCATTCTCTTTCCCTACTACGGCGGACGCGATCTGCATGCCAACTTATCCCAGTACTGCCGCTGCTATGATTATCACCCGGTCGTTCACCGTTATTTGGACCGTATCATATCCTATCTGACCGAGCACTATCCCGGCAGCAAACATACAGCTATCGTCGATACGTCGCCGCTGGCTGACCGCTGGCTGGCTTATGAAGCAGGATTGGGCTTTTACGGGGACAATCACTGCTTCTTTAACGATACGTATGGTTCTTACTTTTTTATCGGCAGCATTCTGACTTCCATTCCTTTTCAGCCGGATACACCGACAGATAAAGAATGCCTGCACTGCGGTGCCTGCCATGCAGCCTGCCCGGGCCAGTGCTTTGCGTCCGGCACGTATGACTATCAGCTGTGCAAGTCTTATTTGACACAAAAAAAAGGCAGCTTTACGCTGCCTGAACAAAAAGTCATGAGTAAAACGCCGCTTATTTTCGGCTGTGATGTCTGTCAAGATGTCTGCCCTTTAAATCAAAATGTACCGCTGACGCCGCTTCCTGCATTTCAGCAGGACCGCATCACCTTTCTCTCCCGAAAAGAGCTGGAATCCCTTTCCAACAAACAATTCCAAAAATCTTTTGGCTCGCGCGCATTCGCCTGGCGCGGCAAAAAAACGCTGCTGCGCAATATGGACTGCTTAGAAGAACTACATAAAAACGGAAGCAACGGAAACGACAACATAGACGCAAAATAAAACGAATACACCAGCCAGAAAAATAATCGGCAGCAGGACAGCGGCAATACTCCGCCCTATGCTCAGCCCATAGTTGGCCTGCAGTGCCAGCACAATCAAAACAAGCACCCAAAGGCCTGAGAAAAAAGCCGCAAGACCAACCAACCCAGCCGGCAAAATAAACGCAAATGTTCCTGCCAGCGTGCCGATATTGGCAGGAATACCGCAAAATCCCAGTGCAGCCAATATGCCTTTCCATGAGCCGCTACCACCAAGGAGCCGAGCCGTTCCATGGAGCAGTGCCGCTTCTGTCAGCAATATTACGGCACCGCCTCCATATGCTGCAATAAGCAGCCATACACCTGCCCGATCCCACTGCACATAGACAGACAAAAGCGACAGCAGCGTCGATAAAAACCATATCATCCAGCCTTCATAAAGCCGTTGTTCCTGGGTAATCGTCGTCAATGCCGTTTTCGGAGCCGTTACCAAATCGTATGCCAATATCATCGCTTCTTCTATATACTGTTTCAATGCTGCCATACCCCTTTCATAATCAGCAGCGGCAAGGGTATATCTTGCTGTACTCCCATGGCAGACTGGATATACTGCAGGGATGATATATGGCCTTGCAATAACTGCCGCACACTAAAATCATCTGTATAGGTAGTAATCGGTACGCGATCTGAATCTGCGTGTATCAGTTGACCTGCATACGCCAAGGCATCATAATAGTTGCCCATTTCATCGACAAGACCGGCTTTTTGAGCCTGCTCACCCGTAAATACTCTGCCGTCTGCCAGCGTACGCACCGTGCTTTCATCCATGTGCCGTTCTTCTGCTACTACATGTACAAACTGTTCGTACATCGTATTGACCATATCCTGCGTTATTTGACGTTCTTCGTCTGTCATGGGCCGGAACGGGGAAAAAATATCTTTATGCGCGCCGGATTTAATTTTTTCTTCGCTAATACCGATTTTCTGGCTTAATCCCTGTAAATCATAATACGACATATAAACGCCGATACTTCCTGTAATGGTCGAAGGATTCGCATAAATCTTATCACCGTATGCAGCCAGCCAATAGGCTCCGGATGCTGCCGTATCTCCCATCGATACGACGACAGGCTTACCGTCTTCTTTCAGGCGCTGCAGTTCTTCCGCTGCTTCCTGAGTCGCTGCGGCACTGCCGCCGGGGCTGTCTATGCGGAGAAGGACCGCTTTGACGCTGTCATCCTTTCTCGCTTTGCGAAACTGCCGCATCAGCGTGCCTGATGTCGTTGCCGACGTATTTCCCAGTCCCATCGGTTCTTGGTCACCGCCGACAATCGTTCCGCTGACGCGGATGACAGCGACTTTTTTCTCTTGAGACAAGTTTAGCGAACCTTCTGCCCATTCTGTCTGTGAAAGAACAGAGCCTGTAATAACTGCTGCAAACAGCACGACAACGGCTGCCGCTGCCGTCCTCAATTTCTTTTTCTTATCCATGTACCAGTCCTCCTTGATACGAAAAAAGGGATGCCTTGTACTGGCAGCATGCTGCCGGACAAGCGGTATCCCTTTTTTTGTTATGCATGGTCTTCATGTGTCGTATCCAAATTAAGGAACAACGTGTATTCCCCTTTAAAATACAATTTAATCGAGCCAACAGGACCATTACGGTGTTTTGCTAAGATAACTTCTGTAATATGCTGATTTTCCGTTTCTTTGTCATAGTAATCTTCCCGATACAAAAACGATACAATATCAGCATCTTGTTCCAGCGCCCCGGATTCTCGCAGGTCACTCAGCATAGGCCGTTTGTCCTGACGGCTTTCTACGCTTCGGCTGAGCTGTGACAAAGCAATCAGCGGCACTTTTAATTCCCGCGCCAATGCTTTTAAAGAACGAGAAATCTCAGAAATTTCCTGCTGGCGGCTTTCGGCGTTGCGGCCCTGCATGAGCTGCAGATAATCGACCACAATGAGGTCCAAACCGTGTTCGGACTTCAATCGTCTGGCCTTAGAACGCATTTCCGCAACGGAAATGCCCGGCGTGTCATCAATATAAATCGGTGCCTGGTACAGTTTGTCGCAGGCATCGGTTAAACGGGTCCATTCTTCATCGCTGTTCAGCTGTCCTGTACGCAGCTTTTGCGAATCAATATGGGAAATCTGGCACAAAATACGCTGTACAAGCTGTTCCTGCGACATTTCCAAGGAAAAGAACGCTACGGTTTTATG
>DJEN01000048.1:3812-9493 GCA_002431345.1 Megasphaera sp. UBA5897
GTAAGACCGGCCTTATTTTCGTAGAGCTTGGTAATTTTATCCAGTGTTTCTTCTACTACGGCCCCTACAGGAGAAAAATCGCCGCGGTTTTTGTTTTCTGACAGCTGCAAAATCCGCCGTTCGGCATCATCCAGCAAATCTTCCGGTTCTTTTTCGCCGTCGTAGGCAGCAGCTGTCAAATCCGTACAAGTCGTAATCAGATTACGCGCCAACGCTTTTTCTGACACAATATTGGCATGATATTCAATATTAGCCGCCGTAGCAACAAGATTCGGCAAACTCAAAATATATTCAATGCCGCCGACATCATCTAATTTTTTCATGCGCCGCAATTCTTCCGGAAGCGTGATGACATCGATTTCTTTATTTTCATGGTGCAGATGCTCCATCGCTTCAAAGATAATCCGATGTACTTCCCGATAGAAGTCATTGGGAGTCAGCTTTTCCATCGCCGTAATGACGGCATTATGGTCAAGCATCATAGCTCCCAAGACTGCTTGTTCCGCCTCTACATTTTGCGGTGGAATACGTTGTTCCATACTGTTTTACTCTCCTATTTTACCAGCATCCAATCCAGCACATCCTGTATGGTTGCGGCACTGTATATCTGCAGTGCCAAATGATGTGCCGGAATATCCTGTTCATTTTCTTTCGGAATAATAATCCCCTTCATGCCAGCTTGTTTCGCACCATATGCCTTTTCAAAGACACCGCCAACGGGTTTTACATTTCCCTGTACGGAAATTTCACCTGTAAGTGCCATGTCCTGGCGTACCGGCGTATGGGTAATGGCCGAAATCAATGCCGTCGTAATAGCACAGCCGGCTGACGGCCCGTCAATGTTGCCGCCGCCGACAAAGTTGATATGGACATCATAATCAGACAGTTCTTTTCCCGTTATACCGCGAACAACTGCTGCGGCATTGAACATGGAATCTTTGGCCATCGACCCGGCCGTGTCGTTAAACCGGTAATATCCTTTGCCGGGAACGCGCGCCGGAAAAGCTACGGCTTCAATTTCAATCGCCGAGCCCAAATATCCGGAAACACCCAGGCCAAACACTTTGCCGACAACCGGTATATCCGATGCTTTTTTCATCACGTACGGTACCAAGCGGCTAATCTGCGCAACGCGGTGTACATGCTGCCGCGTAATGACCACATGGTCTTTGCGACCTGCCTGATACACAGCCAATCCGTAGGCATCTGCCAAAATATTGACGGCTTTTCGGCCTTCAATCGTAAACGAGCTGATAAGCTGGGCTGCTCCGTCTTCCAGCTCCGCCTGCAGTTCTTTTGCTGCCTGTTCTACAATCGTTTGTATATCCTGCGGAATCAGCGGTTCAAAAAAGATTTCTGCGCAGCGGGAACGAATCGCCGGATTGATTTCCGACGGGTCCCGCGTCGTTGCGCCAATCAGGACAAAATCAGCCGGCGCGCCTTCAGCAAACAGTTTCTTGATGTACTGCGGTACGTTGGGATCTTCTTCATCGTAGTACGCTGATTCAAATTTTACTTTCTTATCTTCCAATACCTTCAGCAGTTTATTGAGCAGCATCGGATCCATTTCACCGATTTCGTCAATAAAAAGAATTCCGCCGTGCGCTTCTGTAACCAATCCCGGCTTTGGTTCCGGAATGCCGGTATCTGCCAAATCATGCCGTGCGCCTTGATAAATCGGGTCATGGACAGAGCCGATAAGCGGATTCGTCATATCTCTGGCGTCCCAGCGCAGTGTCGTGCCGTCTGTTTCAACAAACGGGGCATCCGGGCCAAACGGCGTAAACGGCAGCTGCTTCGCTTCTTTCAAAATAATGCGTGCCGCTGTCGTCTTTCCTACTCCCGGCGGTCCGTACAGCAGCAAATGCTGTGGATACGCCGAAGCTAATTTGCTCTGCATCGATTCGACGGCTCGTTCCTGTCCCACAACAGCCCGGAGCGTTTTAGGCCGAACGCGCTGCATAATCGATTCGTTTAGGTGAACCGTATCCAGCCGCTTCAGTTCTTCCAGCTTTCGTTTGGACTGCGGCGTTTCTACATCGTGCAGTTCTTCACGAATCAGCTGCATTTTGATTTCCTGAACATATTCCTGCTGTTTTTCTTCCATGCGCTGGGAAATTTTCTTTTCCAGCCGGTCTTCCACAGCCTGCCGTGCCAGCATTTCTGCCAAAATATTTTCTAATTCATTGAGTACGTCAATTACTTCGTCATCCTGCGGCAGCTTGTCATACGAAGCATCTTCATACACGAGGCGCTGCAGTCCCACTAAGCGCCGTCTGGGATCTTCCGAATGGACATACGACAGCGCAGCGTATTTGCTGGCACGCAACACCATTTTTTCAGAACCTATCAGACTAGTAAAAGCGCCGTAAAGCACATTGACCTGACGGCGGAGTTCTTCCTCCGCCGTCGGTTCCAGATACTTATGGCGCTGTAATAATTTATCCAGTAATTCTTTCATTATATCCCCTTGTTGCCAACATAGCTATCGGCATCCGGTCTGTTTTATCCTTCTACAACATGAACTTTGATGACACTCGTGATAGAAGGATGTACACGAATAACGACATCATATGTCCCTAATGATTTAATCGGTTCTTTAATTTCGACTTTTTTCTTGTCCAAATCAATATCGTACTGTTTTTTTGCCGCTTCACTGATATTTTTGCCGGTAATAGCACCAAATACCTTGCCGCCTTCACCTACTTTTACGGGAATCGTCAATTCAACCTTTTTCAACTGGCTTGCCAAAATAACGGCTTCATCCGACGCAACCTGTGCTTTGTGTTTAGCAGCAGCCTGTTTTTGCTTGGCATTATTGATGTTTTCTGCCGTACCGGGAGCTGCTAATTTACGGGGCAGCAAAAAATTGCGGCCGTATCCTTCAGATACTTCTATGATTTCCCCTTTTTTTCCTAATTTTTTGACATCTTGCAGTAATATAACTTTCATTCTTTCTCATTCTCCTTATTTTTATTTAGTACTTCATGCAATGCAGCCATGACATCATCCTGGGCTTCCTCGACGGAACGGCCTTTTATTTGGGCACCTGCTACTGTACGATGTCCGCCGCCGCCTAACGCTTCCATAACCAGCTGTACATTGATTTCGCCTTTGGAACGCGCGCTGATGCCGATGCAGTCCGTATTTAATTCATAAAACGTAAAGCTGGCTGAAACATTATCTATATTAATCAGCGTATCGGCAATCTGAGCCGCTACGATGGTCACATTTTGCGTACCCGACGGGCAGACCGCCATAGCAATACCGTCGTCAATCTTGGCATCGGATAAGATGCGTGCCCTGTCCCGCACGGTTTCAAAATCAAAGCTGAACAGTTCCCGCACAATTTCCGGATCTGCACCGCTGCGCCGCAAATACGCGGCCGCATCAAAGGTGCGTACGCCGGTCTGCACGGCAAAGTTTTTCGTATCGACAATAATACCGGCATACAAAGCTGTCGCTTCAATTTTTTCCAGTTCAATATCTTCCTGATAATACTGCAACAGTTCCGTGACCAATTCACTCGTAGAAGAACTGGACGGTTCTGTATAGGTAAGCAGCGGTTTTTTAATAAAATCACTGCTGCGGCGATGATGGTCAATGACAACGCGCCGATCTGTCTTGTCAATCAAGGCAGGAGAAACGGTCATATCCGGCCGGTGCGTATCCACGATAAACAGCAAAGTCTGACCATTGCACAAATCCTGCGCCATTTCTGCTGAAATGAGCAAATCTTTAAAGGCAGGTACGTCGAGTATCTGTTTTTCCAAACGGCAAATCGCGTCCGTCTGCTTACTGACGACAATGTGAACAGGCTTGCCGACCAAGCGCGCCATATGCGCCACGCCGACAGCCGCGCCGATGCTGTCATAATCTTCCCGTTCGTGCCCCATAATGAGGACGCATTCACTGGTATCAATGAGTTCCCGAATAGCTTGGGCTACCACTCTGGCCCGGACACGCGTATTTTTTTCAACTGAACGCGTTTTGCCGCCGTAAAAATGTGGGGATCCGTCTTCTTCGTAGACGACAACCTGATCGCCGCCGCGGCCCAACGCCAAATCCAGCCCGGCCCGTGCTTTGTCTGCCAGTTCGTTGAAATTGGCCAAGCCTGCCGTCATAACTTCTTCCGGAAAAGCAGCCACGCCGATACTCAGTGTCACAGGAATACGGTTGACCGTATGAATCATGCGGATTTTTTCCAAAAAAGAAAAGTTTTCTTCCTTTAGTGTATTCAATGCTTTGCGGCTCAGGCAGGCAAAATATTTTTCATTGCCGTACGAACGGACAAAGCCGTCTACTGCTGTCAATTCATCAAGCAGGCAGTTGTTGACATTGGTCCACAACGTAGCCTGCTGTACTGCTGACAGCCCTTTGGCGACTTCTTCCATATTGTCGATTTCAATATCACAAAACACGGGCACTGAAGCAATGCAGTTCATCTTTTGAATTTCTGTTTCCGTAATATCTTCAAAATAAAGAATTAAATAGTTGTCATCGTCAGACCCTTCTGTCTGTAAATACTTGTACACGACACGGTAATACCGCTCGCCAATATGTTCAAAGAAATAGCCAAACTTTCCCCAAAACTTATCGATATTAAGGTTCGGCATAATATGATCTAGTTTCTGGTCATTGTCTATATCGCCAACCCAGTCGCGAAATACGCTGTTAGCCCAGCAAAGACTGGACTGCATATCCACAATGGCAATCCCAATTGGAAGATTTTGCACTGCATATGTAGATGCCTGATCTACGCTCTGGGAAATCGCATCAAAAAACTGACTGATTTCCCGGTTTCGTTCTGTCGTATTCTTACGCGTCAGTACATAAGCGCCTATAATCAAAATCAGCGCCAGCAACGCAATAACCCAATTATATATGGCAATGACAGCGAGCAGCAAGACCATAATCAGAAAAACAGGTTCTTCATTTCGTCTTGACAGCAATTTTTTAAACATTTTTCCGCCCCCTGCGTGTTACGTCATGTTTTGTTTTTTACGAATATTGGCAAGCATATCTATCAAGCCCATCACAAAGGCAGCATAGGAAAAGACCGGCATAGCAAAAAACAAAACAATGATGACTGCCTGCAGACCTGTGCTGATATGAAAGCGGCGGTCGAGGAAATAAAACAAAAAGGCAAGGCCTTGAATACAAATGAAAAAGAATGCCATTTGATTAAGGTTCAGCCCGATACTGTTCAGCCAGTCGATAGACCGGGTTGTCCCCCAATATTTCATAACCAATGCCAATATGTATAAGTATATCACACCACGCGGCATTTCCCAATAACGAATTGGCAAAAAAGGTCTAACATCAAATCCCAGCCGCTGTAGGAAAAATTGGGAAACCTTCACATTTACATAGGCAATAATCGCCATGGACAAACAAAGAAACATGGGCAGCATGGTTGGCAGCTGGCGCCGCACTTCTTCCAGCTGGGCTTTCGTTTCAGCCAGTTGGATTTCCGACATGCCACTGGCTTGATACTGCTGCAGTGCTTCCTGCATAAACGTATCAAACACATCCCGCAGCATGGCGACAATGTTGACATCCATAACGGCATACATCAGTGCCATCAGGCCAATAGCCGTACTGATGAGTGCCGCCGTTACGCCCATAAGGAGCTTGGCCGGCGGCCATTTTTCCCGAAAGCCTGCCCCCATGGCAATGCC
>DJEN01000048.1:9586-15579 GCA_002431345.1 Megasphaera sp. UBA5897
CCCATCAGAATGCCGGCAGTGACGCCCAGCATGACAGCCTGCCGCAGTCCGTATTTTACAAACAAAATGGTCATTGGAATCGGCATGATAAAATAGCCGATAAATGAAAAAAACGGCAGATAGGTACTAAGAAGCGCTAAAATCAACATAATAGCAGCAAAACACCCCGCTGTTGTAATCGGTGTCACACGCTTCTGTTCCATAACATTCTCTCCCTTCTCTTACGCAGATGATACAGCAGCATACCCGTAAAACAGGCTGTACCGGCACAGCCGCACAGCTTTGTGTACCTGGCAAATGGCTGCCTGCCCTATCACCGTAAACAGCGGAGGCAAAATACCTCCGCTGTCCATACATGCTATATAATTTCTATACTTCCATAATAATCGGCAGAATCATCGGACGCCGACGGGTTTTTTCATACAAGTAGCGGCTCAATGTATCCCGTACTTGTGATTTGATAACAGCCCATTCACGAATATTTCCAGCTTCACAGCGTTCCAATACGGCTGCGACGCGGTCATGGGCTTCACTGATTAATTCTTCCGAATCACGAACATAGACAAAACCGCGGGATACGATATCCGGGCCAGCCAATGCATGGCTCGTTCCCTTGGCCAAGGTCATGACGACGATAACAACCCCTTCCATAGCCAGCTGCTGGCGGTCGCGAATAACGATGTTCCCTACATCGCCGACACCTAAGCCGTCGACAAAGACACGGCCGGCATTGACATGACCTGTCTTATGACCGGACCGGTTGGAAAATTCAAAAATCTGGCCGTTGTCGCCAATGAGAACATGGTCTTTGTTTACGCCCATCATGACAGCCAAATCCCCGTGCTGCTTGAGCATACGGTATTCGCCGTGTACAGGAATAAAATACTTCGGTCGAATCAAGTCCAGCATCAGTTTTAATTCTTCCTGGCTCGCATGTCCGGATACGTGGATTTTCTTATCCCGGCCGGCAATAACCGTAGCCCCCAATTTCATCAGATTATCAATCGTACGGCCTACGCCGGTTTCATTGCCCGGAATCGGTGTGGCTGAAATAATAACGGTGTCACCGGGAATGATGCTGACGCTGCGGTGGTTATTTGAGGCCATGCGCGAAAGCCCTGCCATCGGTTCCCCCTGGCTGCCCGTCGTCAGGATTAACACTTGATCTTCCGGATAACGGTTCAGTTCATCCGGCTCAATCAAAACGCCTTCCGGTACATCCAAGTAGCCTAATTCAATGGCAATCTGCACGTTGTTGACCATGCTGCGTCCCAATACGGTAACCTTGCGCTTAAACTGTACGGCTGTATTGATAGCCTGCTGGATACGGGAAATGTTGGAAGCAAATGTCGCCAAAATAATACGGCCTTTGGCAGCTCGAAATGCCTTGCGGAATGCATGGCCTACGGTCATTTCTGATTCCGTATATCCGGGCCGTTCTGCATTCGTACTGTCCGACATGAGCAACAGTACGCCGCGCCGTCCCAATTCCGCAAATTTGTGAATATCCATCAGCAGCCCGTCAACAGGCGTCAAATCCATTTTGAAGTCCCCCGTATGAACAATCGTCCCTACAGGTGTCTTGAAATACAATGCACTCGCATCGGGAATAGAATGGTTCGTATGGATAAATCCAACTTTCATACAACCAATCTGCACTTCATCGCCGTGATGCACTTCATTCAATTCGTAATTTGTAATATGATTTTCCTTTAATTTGCCTTCAATAAGGCCGCATACCAGCTTCGTAGCGTAGACAGGTACATTGACTTCATTCAGCAAATATGCCAAGCTGCCAATGTGATCTTCATGTCCATGAGTAATGACGACAGCCCGAACTTTATCCCTGTTTTCAATCAAATAACTCATATCAGGAATAACCAAATCAATGCCGAACATATCATCATCAGGAAAGGCCAAGCCAGCATCAATGACAATAATATCATTACCGTATTGGATGACTGTCATGTTTTTGCCGATTTCACCCAGCCCGCCCAAAGGAATGACCATAAGTTTTTCCTTTTTAGCCAAAATAGTTACCTCCCATAATAAATTTTATCCGTTCTCACTGCATCAAACAGTCCCCCCAAAGAGACTCGCCTTCACAGACAAACCATCCACTGCCAGCCGCTCTTTACCATGGCTGGACGTTTGTCTTCAGATATAACGAACAATCCTGGATTTATCCTTCTCTCATATTTTCCGTTATTTCTCTTTCTATGTCAATAATATGCAGGCAATTTTCTACAAATTGAGCAAAAATTTCGTGTAAAACAGATGTATTTCGCAAAAATTCTGTCTTTTAATGATTTTTATTCATAGGAAATAATAAAAAAACGGCAATATCATCCCAAAATACGTCATGGGTATGATATTGCCTCATAGTTGAACTGCTTATTTATATTCTTTTGCGTGTTTCTTTACATCTTTAGGAACCGATACATCCAGCCCCTGCGGCAATGCCGTGCATTCAATCGATAAAGAAACTTCACTTACATTGATAAATTTTAAAACATCTTCTCTATCTTTTAAAGCTGAACTGCTGTTATTCATGATAGCAGCTGTCAGGCTGCGGATGTGATCTGTCAGCGGTATGTCAATCTTCGTAATCCGCTTTGCGGCAGAATCAATCGTAACTGTCGCTTTGACATCCCCTGCCTGCTGCAGTGCCAGCAAGACATCTTTTAAGATTTTAGCGTCACTATCTTTTGCACCGTGTTTTACCCATTCTTTTTCATCCCCGGCGGTGTACAGCTGGGACATATCATACGTAACGGTATAGGTATCGCCATTGGCAGCTACATCTTTGACACCGGACAATACATTATGCACACCGGCAATTTGTTTAGCCACAGGTTCGGCACTCTTTAAATCAATCGTGTTCTTGACCCATGTATTTTTGTTATTTTTGCTGTCGTCCAGCTTAGCATACTGGCCATCATAATAATATACCAGTTTTTTCCCGTCTTGTTCAATATACCCCTGTACAGTCGGCGTAGACTGGCCTAGAGCTGATGCAGAAAAGGCTACTTTACCGGCAAATGGTTCTGCCTGAATATCCCATACGGCCTTTGCGTTTCCTTCGCCGACAACAGGCATCTTAGCCTGAACCTGCACCGTATATTCTCCCTGCGGATGGTTTATCATGTTGTTGACAGCTTCCTTATACGTGTCTGCCGGCGCAGCAGCCCATGCGGACGTTCCTATCATAAAGCAAGCTGCGGCTGTAAAAAATGTTCGTTTCCATGAAAATTTCATCATTCATTCTCCTTCCTGACTGAAGCTATTCGTTGTTTATCTCTTTTTCTTCTGGCTTTTTTATGAGTATAGCAAGCAACAATAATTAAATCAATAGCCAAGCCTAATATATTTTTATATATTTACAGTTCACTGCTGTTCCATGCATAAAAATGATTGAGCGGTCCATGTCCCTTGCCAATCGGTTCGGCATGACAAATTCCCTGGAAGACGTACTCTTTTGCATCTCTTACGGCTTCTTCCAACGGTCTGCCCTTGGCAAGATTGGAAGCAATCGCACTGGATAACGTGCATCCCGTACCGTGTGTACTGGTACTCTGCACCCGTTTTCCTGCAAAATGATACCAGCGCTGCCCGTCATACAAGACATCTGTCGCATCCGTCATACGATGGCCGCCTTTGACCAATACAGCTTTCGCTCCCATAGCCGCAATCGATTTTGCTGCCTGTTCCATTTCTTCGCAAGAGCGAATAGTCCGGCCAGTTAGTACTTCAGCTTCGGGAATATTCGGCGTCAATACATCTGCCAGCGGAATCAATACGTCCTGCAGCGTCTGTTCGGCTTCCGGCTGCAGGAGACGATGGCCGCTGGTAGCTACCATAACGGGATCGACCACCACAATCGGCGGCTGATACTGCTTTATTTTTTTCGCAATGATGCGAATCGTATCCGGATTGCTGACCATGCCGATTTTGACTGCATCGACAGAAATATCTTCAAATACTGCATCTATCTGCGAAGCAATCAGTTCCGGCGTCACATCCATATATCCCCTCACGCCCTGGGTATTCTGGGATACGACAGCCGTAATGACATTTAAGGCAAAACAGCCGTGGGCACAAATTGTTTTGCAGTCTGCGGCTGCGCCGGCACCGCCGGAAGGATCTGTGCCGGCAATGGATAAAACGTGTTTCATCATAAAAACTTCATCTCCTATTCTCCTGCGGGGTGAACAACGCAGCGCCGTTCGGCTGCATATACAATAATAAGGATGCCGCGCCTGCCGGTCCTCCATATACATCATAATCCAGTAAGGCCATGCTTCCCGGTTTAAAGTCAAGCGTCATGCCGGTCCATTGGCGAACCCATTGATCTAGATACGGAGAATGCCCTACGATACACAATACATCAGCATCGCTGCTGCAAAGAATATCCGTATACACCGATTCCAATATGCCGCCGGCAATCGCTTCATGGGTATGGAATGATTCATAGGGAATGACACTGTTAAAATATAGTGCCGTCTGACAAGCCCGTACATACGGACTGGACCATAATACCGTTTTGCCGGCCGGCCACCACTGCCGTGCCGTTTGAATCATCGTTTGGGCCTGCTTCTTTCCCTGCGCCGTCAATTCGCGGCTTCTATCCGCCGCCCCAGCTTGCAGTGGCTCTGCTTTCCCATGGCGCATCAAACAAATATACACGCTGTTTCCTCCTTCATATACTGCCTATTCAGCTACATGTTCTAAACCTACTGCCAGCAGCGTAAATACGTGATTGTCAGCAAGAGAATAATATACTACTTTGCCGTCACGGCGAAACTGCACTAACCGGGCATCCCGCAAAATCCGCAGCTGATGGGAAACAGCGGACTGTCCCATTTGAATCTGTTCAGCAATATCCCGCACGCACCGTTCCCCTTCCATCAATGTATGAAGAATGCGCAGCCGCGTTGGGTCGCCAAGTACTTTAAAAATATCGGCCAAGGGCTGCGTGTATTGCTGCAGCAATACCGTATGATGGCGAGGCAATTCATGTACCGTGTTCCGGTATTGCCCTGACTGTTCTTCTTTCACAAGTCATCTCTCCTATCCAGCATCCCCTAATGAAGAATGTTTACCTATTCTTTATCTTTTATTATATCATAAAGGGGCTGCCGCACGAAGACAACCCCTTTTCTTAGTATGTATTTACGTGATTCGTTTTAAAAAAGTTAACGCCTGCTGCATCCATCTGCACGACACTGGCAGTTACTGGTATGCAGCTCTTTTCAGCGTTGGCACAATTACTGCAAATGATGTTTCGCTTTATATCGATTGGTCCATTTCCACCGATTATGCAGCCAAAACCAATCTTCCGGATACTGGCGGATATGCGCTTCCAAGCGGTCGTTGAGCTGCTGCGTCACATCATACATGGCCTTCTTCTTTTCCTCTTTGGAAAGGACAGCCCCGACCGGATACGGCCGAATAGGCGGCAATACCTCTACTACATGATGATACGGCCGATCTTCATGAATGAAAATAGATAAAATCGGATAGTTTCGGATGCCTGCCAATTTAGCCGGGCCGTCGGCTGTCAGCGTATCTCTGCCAAACAACTTGACCATGACCCCGGCAAATCCCGGATCTTGATCCATCAGCAGGCCAATATAATGCCCATCAGCCAAAAAGCGAATCATATCCCGAATCCCTGTTTTATACGTCACATGCTGCTTCATCATCACACGGTATTCATTGATGAATGTATCGGCACTTTTACTGTTCTGTTCCTGGGCAACAGAAATAAGCGGGTAACCATTCATCGCCAGCACGGCACCGAGCAGTTCCCAGTTGCCGGCATGCGATGCCATAAACACAGCTCCTTCACCGCTGGCTTTCAGTTCATCCAAATACGCGCGGCCGTGAAAGGTAATCTTGCTGTCCAATATGTCTTTGGTATAGCGCGGATAGGATAATACTTCCACAATCATCGGGCCAAAGCGCGTCGTACTTTTCTTGGCAATCGCCAT
>DJEN01000094.1:0-5239 GCA_002431345.1 Megasphaera sp. UBA5897
GCGCAAAAAGAAAAAAGTACAGAGAGTGCAGAGATACTTCTTTGCCTCTTCGTCGGTACGAAAAAGAATGAATATGAGGGTGTGTAGGGTCGCTTCCCTGCTTTTGTCCGTACCAAAAGTGAGAGTACAGAGATTTCGTCTTTGCCAGTTCGTCGTCACTACAAACTAAAAACTACAAACTAAAAAAAGAGACCTGCCACGAATGTGACAGGTCTCTTTTTTCTATCTTATTTATCTATATGTAACGTACTGTTAATATGAACGCCTTTTAAGAAAGGCATCGTTGGTTTTTCTGTCGTATCAACGGTTTCGCGAATGCCTTCAAAGGTGGTTGTCAGCATTAACTTCAAACGGTTTGTCTGGTTGACGGAGCTGGCACTGGGATCATAGTCAATGGCTACAATATTGACTTCCGGGAAGGCCGCTTTCAGTGTCTTAATCATGCCTTTGCCGGTTACGTGATTGGGAAGGCAGGCCCATGGCTGCAGGCAGACAATGTTTTTAGCACCCCGCTTGATTAAGTCAATCATATCACCGGTCAGGAACCAGCCTTCACCGGCTTCATGCCCTAAAGACAAATACTGCTTGGCTTCGTCGGCAATATCATAAATGGAAGAAATGGGATCAAAATGGCGGCTCTTGGCAACGGCTTCACAATAGGGCTTGCGATACCAGTTCAGCAGTTTGACCATAGATTTGCTGGCAAACGAAGAGAGCCAGCTGCCGGATAAGTATTTGTGGCGGAACTGATTGTCCAGCAGGCCGTACAAGAAGAAATCAGCCAGTCCGGAAACAATAATTTCGCCGCCTTCTTCTTCAATCATGCGGACGATATGGTTATTGGCAATCGGATGGAATTTAACGTAAATTTCACCGACTAAGCCAATGCGCGGCTTCTTTTCTTCATGCATGTCGATATTGTCAAATTCAGCAATCATGCTGCGAATGTTCTTTTTGAAGGTGCTGATGTCCGCTTTCATTAAGTCGTGGGTGCATTTATCCTGCCATTTTTTAAACAGCCTTTCAGCAGTGCCTTTGACTTTTTCATACGGGCGGGTACGATACAGTACTTGCTGCAGTGCGTCACCGTAAATCATGGCCATGACCAGGCGATGCCAAAAACCAAGGTGGGGTTTAAAGCCTGGTTGTTCATTCAGTCCTTTTGTATTCAGGGAAATAATGGAAACGTCTGCCATGCCGGCATCTGCCAAGGCTTTGCGAATCATGCCGATGTAATTGGTAGCACGGCAGCAACCACCGGTCTGGGAAATAATGACGGACGTGTGTTTCAAATCGTATTTGCCTGATTTGAGGGCCGTAATGATTTGGCCTAGCGACATGATGGCCGGATAGCAGGCATCGTTGTGAATATAGGTAAGGCCCGTATCGATGGCTTTTTGTCCTTGATGGGGCAGAATTTCCATATGGTAGCCTTCGTGGGCAAAGGCAGCTTGAAACATAGGAAAATGAATCGGCGTCATCGAAGGAGCCAGGATGACATTGGTCTTGGCATCTTCTTTGGTAAAAATCGCTTTGTGATACGAGTAAGGAACAGTCGGTTCCGTTTCTTTTTGGCGATGATTCATGACGAAGAGGAGGGAACGCAGACGGATGCGGATAGCACCGAGATTAGATCCTTCGTCAATTTTCAATAACGTATGGATTTTGTGTCCTTGTGCTAAAATTTCCTGTACTTGGTCAGCGACAATGGCATCTAAGCCGCAGCCGAAGGAGTTGAGTTCAACTAGTTCGAGGTTTGGTTGACTGACGACATATTGGGCAGCTCGGTATAAGCGGGAATGGTACGACCATTGGTCGACAACGCGAAGTTCTTTGGGCAAATGACCTAATGGAGCGATTCCATCTTCGGTGAGAACCGCCAGTCCCAAGCTATTGATGAGTTCGGGAATGCCGTGATTGATTTCCGGATCGACATGATAAGGCCGACCGCAGAGGACGATAGCTCGTTCGCCCCGTTTGGCGAGCATTTCCAACGTCTTTTTCGTTAAGTCCTGGTAGGTTTGTTTATAATGTTCTTTTTCATTCCATGCAGCTAACGCAGCTTTTTTAATTTCTTTTTTATCGAGATTCCAAACACTCAGTTCTTCTTGCAGTCTAGGAACGATGCGTTTTTTGTCATGAAGCGGTAAGAAAGGACATAAAAATACCGTATTTGTGTCAGACAGACGTTCTTCCATATTATGGCGAATGACTTCCGGATAGCTCATAACCATGGGGCAGTTAAAGGTATTGTCGCGGCTTCCTTCATCTGGACCGTTTTGAATGCAGGGATAAAAAATACGGTCTACACCTTTTTCCAGCAGGTTTTCAATATGGCCGTGTACCATTTTAGCTGGATAGCAGGCCGAATCGGACGGGATTGTATCCATGGCTTTTTCATACAGCTTTTTGGATGACGGATCTGATAAGACAACGGTATAACCGAGTTTGGTAAAGAATGTAAACCAAAACGGGTAGTCTTCGTACATATTGAGTACGCGAGGGATACCGACGGTGCCGCGCGGACCGTTAGCCAATGGTTTGTACTTGTTAAATAAGAGATTATATTTTACTTTGTACATATTGGGCAGTACCTTATGATGCTGCGTGACAGAACCGGCAGCACCGCGTTCACAGCGATTACCCGTAATAAACGAACGGCCGTCGTTAAAAGTGTTTACGGTAAGAAGGCAATTATTCGTACATTTGCCGCAATGCCGAATCGACGTCGTGACATGGAGTTTGGCTAATTTGTCAAGCGTTAGTATCGACGATTTGACTTGGTCTGCATGGTAGGCACTTCGGCAGATAAGTCCCATGCCAAACGCGCCCATGAGGCCGGCAATAGCCGGACGGATGACGTGACGCCCTAATAGTTTTTCAAAAGCCCGCAAGACGGCATCGTTATAAAACGTACCGCCCTGAACGACGATGTGTTTTCCTAGTTTTGCTGGGTCTTTGACTTTGATTACTTTATATAAGGCGTTTTTGATGACCGAATAGGACAGGCCGGCGGAAATATCTGCCATCGTGGCGCCTTCTTTTTGGGCCTGTTTGACTTTGGAATTCATAAAGACAGTACAGCGTGAACCCAAATCAATCGGTCTTTTTGCCAGCAGAGCCGCCTTGGAAAAGTCTTCAATGGATAAATTCAAGGACTTGGCAAAGGTATCCAAGAAGGAACCGCAGCCAGACGAGCAAGCTTCATTTAAGAGAATGTCTTCAATATGCCCGTCTTTTACGCGGCTGCATTTCATGTCTTGGCCGCCAATATCGAGGATAAAATCGACATCCGGGCAAAAATGAGCGGCAGCCTGGTAATGGGCAATGGTTTCGACTTCACCTATATCTAAATGCAAGGCTTCTTTGATGAGTCCTTCGCCATAGCCTGTGATACCGGCTTTGGCAATAAAGGCGCCTTTTGGCAGACGGGAATAGACTTCTTCAACGATTTTTTGTGCAGCGAGCAGGGGGCTGCCTTCATTGTTTTGGTAATGGGTATACAATATTTTATTATCTTCACTGAGTAAGACCGATTTAATTGTCGTTGAGCCGGCATCCATGCCAAGATAACAAGGGCCGCTGTACGATGCCAAGTCGCCGTAGGGAACGGTATGCTGACTGTGGCGTTCCTGAAATTCTTTTAGTTCGGTTTCGTTATGAAACAACGGGTCAATGCGGTCGGACTGGGCTAAGGACGATTCATCAACGTTGCGAAGCTGGCCCATGAGATTCATAAAGGACAATTTTTTTTCATTAAAGCTGCCCAAGGCTGCTCCAATAGCAACATATACTTGGGCATTTTCCGGAGCAATGACTTGTTCAGCTGTTAGATGCAAGGTCTTGGCAAACTGATTGCGCAGTTGGGATAAATAAGTCAGCGGACCGCCGAGGAAGCAGACCGATCCTTTAATAGGACGGCCGCAGGCAAGACCGGTAATGGTCTGAAATACGATGGATTGGAAGACAGAAGCTGCAACATTTTCTTTGCTGGCGCCTTCGTTGAGCAGTGCCTGAATATCTGTTTTAGCAAAAACACCGCAGCGTGCGGCGATAGGATAGAGGGTATCTGATTTTTTTGCCAATTCATTTAAACCGCCGGCATCCGTATGAAGCAGTGTAGCCATTTGATCAATAAAAGCACCGGTGCCTCCAGCGCAGTTGCCGTTCATGCGGTGTTCGTTGCCGCCGGTCAGATAGGTAATTTTTGCGTCTTCGCCGCCCAATTCAATGATAACATCTGATTGGGGATAATACGTGCGTACGGCTTTAGTACCGGCAATAACTTCTTGTATAAATGTAATGCCAAGATAGTCTGCCAGTGCAATACCGCCGGAGCCGGTAATGGCAATGGTAATCTGTTGGTCGCCAAAAATTTCATAGGCGTTTTGTAAAAGATCCCAAACTTTTTGACGGATATCTGTATAGTGGCGGACATAGCAGGCATGCATACATTGTTTGGCATCATTGAGTACTGCAATTTTGACAGTTGTTGAACCAATATCAATGCCTATATGTAATACGTTTTTCATATGTTTCACCTTATCGGCAGAAGCCGATCTTTCTTTTTTACTTATTTTACTTATATATAATGAATACATCTATAGACTTATGCTGTCAATCTGATGGACGTACAGCGTATACATAGTCTATCCTATATTGTATCATATTGCGTCCAAACTGTAAGGTAGAAAATTTTATTTTGTAGTAATTTTTTGTGGATAATGTCTACTCTTGTTTTAAAGGTGTTACTTCTTTTACGCTTCTATTTATGATACAATAAAGCCATTACAAGACATTACAGGAGGCCCTATATGAAAGAATTTGTGACAGAACATCAGTCGCCGTATTTGGATTTAACGGCAGAAGTTTCAAACGTATTATATAAGGGAAAATCAGAGTTTCAGGATATTATTGTAGCAGATTCGAAAGAATTTGGCCGCATGCTCGTGTTGGATGGTGTATTTCAGACATCCATCAAAGATGAATTTATGTATCATGAAAGCATTGTCCATATTCCTTTATTTTTGCATCCTCATCCGAAGAATGTATTGATTATTGGCGGCGGCGACGGCGGTGCTGCCAGAGAAGCTGTCCGTCATCCTGAGGTCGAACATGTGACGATGGTCGATATTGACGGCAAAGTTATTGAATTGTCTAAAAAATATTTCCCGGAAATTTCCAAAGCCATGTTGGAAAATAATCCTAAATTAACCGTAAAAGTAGGCGACGGCATTGC
>DJEN01000094.1:5358-49112 GCA_002431345.1 Megasphaera sp. UBA5897
GAAGGACTGTTTACCTATGAATTTTATAAAGACACGTACAAGGCGTTAAAAGAAGATGGGTTATTTGTACAGCAGACAGAATCGCCCTTTATGCATCGCAAGCTTGTCAAAGAAATCTGGGACTGCGTATCCGATATATTCCCTGTTACACGACTTTATACGGCATTTATTCCGTTGTATCCGACAGGCATGCACTGCTTCACCATGGGTTCCAAAAAATACGATCCATTGCAATGGAAACCGAACCGCAAACGGACATTCCCTACGAAATACTATAATGAGGGAATTCAGCGCAGTGCTTTCGTTTTGCCTAATTTTGTAAAAGATGTTTTATACGGGGAAAAGGACCGGTAAGACGCTGCAGTAAGTTTTTTAAAAAAGTAAAAAAAATCTCTTGACATAATCTATGTTGGATGATAGAATAATCTACGTTGACGGCGCACAAATGGAATGTGTGACGCAGCGTAGATACCTATGGCGGGTATGGTGAAGTGGTTAACACGGCGGATTGTGGCTCCGTTATGCTAGGGTTCGAATCCCTATACTCGCCCCATAGGGGTATAGCCAAGTGGTAAGGCACCGGACTTTGACTCCGCTATGCGCTGGTTCGAATCCAGCTACCCCTGCCAGCCATGATTCATTAGCTCAGCTGGTAGAGCACCTGACTTTTAATCAGGGTGTCCCGAGTTCGAATCTCGGATGGATCACCATAAAAGCACTGTTCTTGTGAACAGTGCTTTTTTTGTTTTTCCTATCGTTTCATATATAATAATATATATCCATAGGAATATAGGGATATACAAAACAACCGCTTACTGCATGATACAGTGAGCGGTTGTTTTATCTGTCATATAACGCCGGAGCGTGTCGATTACCAAAGGAAGAAGATAATCATATCAATAATAAACGTAGGAATCAAAATGGAGCAGGACCATCCCATGTAGCCAAAGAAGCTCGGCATTTTAATCTTGTTTTCTTCGGCAATCGATTTAACCATGAAGTTGGGGGCATTGCCGATATACGTATTAGCACCCATAAATACAGCACCGGCTGAAATAGCTTCCAGCATAATCTGCGATACCGTGCCGACAGACGTTGCAATACCCTGAGTGGCTCCCAGTGCTCCGGCTGTCTGCAGGAATACGAGATACGTCGGCGTGTTGTCCAGGAAGGACGACAAAGCGCCTGTTGCCCAAAACATTTCCCAAGGCTGGGAAAGACCTAATTCCGCGCCGTGTGTTTTTAAAATAATTAAAGCCGGAATCATCGTAATAAAAATACCGATAAAGAGTTTGGCAACTTCTGCAATTGGTGCATAGGAAAATTCGTTAATCGCGCGAATCGATTGTTTTGTCGTTTTCAGCGATAAATAAGCTGCGGCTAACAACAGCACAATTTCTACGAGCGTTGCATACGGAAAGACGATTTCATCATAAATGGGAATACCGGCACCGTCAGCGAAAAACGCAAATTCTTTTGGCAAGACGCCGTTAGCGACAACACCCAGGACAATGAGGGCAATGAAAAAGATGTTGTGAATGCCTTCGACGTGAAGAGGTTCTTTTTCACCAGCTTGTGTATCTTGAGGAGAACGGCCGGCAGCCAGTTCTTTTTTATAAAGATGATGGTCGATGGCGAAGAAAACAGCAAACAAAATAATCAGGTTTAAAATCAAAATAGGAAGTAAATGGAATGTCCATGTAAAGGGAACGCCGCGCTGGAAGCCCATAAACAGCGGGGGATCACCGAGCGGAGTCAAACAGCCGCCAATGTTGGCAACGAGAAAAATAAAGAAGACAATGACATGAACTTTGCGCTGCCGCCAGGCGTTGGCTTTGATGACCGGGCGAATCATCAGCATAGCGGCACCGGTCGTGCCAATCCAGCTGGCAAGAAAGGCACCGATGAAAAGAAGCAGTGCATTGATTTTGGGGGTACCGGCCAGCGTGCCTTTGACGGCAATACCGCCGGCAACGACAAACAGCGCAAACAACAGCACAATAAATGGTACATAATCCAATAATACCGATTCCAGCAAACGGAACAATGCTTCATTTACGCCGTAGGCTGCTGAAAACGGAACGAGAAAAAGAATAGACCAGCCAATCGCTGCGCCCAGCATATTTTTTTCCCACCAATGAGGTTTAATTAAAGGAATAATAGCAATAGACAACAGCATGCCGACGAAAGGAATAATACTCCATGTGGGCAGCGTTGCGCCTACAGCAGCGTGCGCACCGCCTTCATTGGCAAATACAGCAGGTGCCATAAGCAGGAAAAGAGCCAATGTACAATACAATGGCCGAATCATGTGTTTCATAATATACCGCCTTTCTTTTAATTGCATAGTATCCTTTGCGGATAATTACAAACATTATACCATAGCTGTCTTTCATATTATACTGTTTTTTGAAAAAATATGGTGCTTTTATATATTATACTGTTATAAAAACTTAATAGTATGCAAATTGAACGAGAAAAAGAAAAAATTACGGAAAAAAGAAGGAATTGGACGCAGCATAGAGAATATATACTATAAAGGTACCGTGAAAGTTAGGAGGGATTCATATGAAAAAATATAATAATATTATCGTGCCAACCGATGGTTCCGTCAATTCCAAACGGGCATTGGAACATGCTGTTGTTATTGCTTCTTCGTTGGGGGCTACGATTACTTTGGTTTACGTAGCCAATATCGTTTCGGTTATTTCCAATTTTGATCAGATTCCGAATGCCAGCGGCTATGTTACGGAACAAGTTGCATTGGACATGGAAGAAGAAGGGAAAGGTGTACTGGATGATTTTGCCAAGGCCATTCCGCAAAATATCGAAGTCAAAAGTGTCTTTGAAGTCGGTTCCCCGGGTCCGGCTGTATTGTCTGTTGCCAAAAAATACAATGCCGATCTCATCGTAATGGGCAGCCGCGGCTTAGGACCGTTAAAAGGATTATTTATGGGTTCTGTCAGCAGCTATGTCGTTACGCATTCCGAATGCCCGGTATTAATCGTAAAATAAATACGATTAGAATAATAGGGACTTTACCCTGAAAAAATGGGTAAAGTCTTTTTTTTGTGTATGGGAAACGCGTATTTTGTGATATACTGATGGTGCGTATACATTACGATACATAATCTTGCCTGGGAGGCAGTAGACGATGATAAAAAATAGTAAGAAATGGCTGGAACGCGAAACAAAAGAATGGGTATCCAAAGGATGGATTTCTGCAGAAGCCGAAAAGCATATATGTCAGGCATACAGGCCTTCGCATGATACGAGTATGGGCATATCGATATACAGCATATTAGCTGTCGTAGGATTTTCTATCATTGGCATGGCGCTGATTTGGGGAGCTGCGCATGTTTGGTATCAAATTTCCACAGTAATCCGAACGATACTTGCCGTGCTGCTGCTCATACTTTCACAGCTTGGCGTAGGCATGGCTATGTTTCAGGAACGGCAGGGAACGCTTCTCGGTGAAGCAGTAGCCGTCGTTCACAGCATGATTGTTTTTGTTGTCATGGCGATGGCAGAACAGACTTTTTATATTGGCTGGGATACAGCCGATTATATTGCCGCCAGTGCTGTGCTTACTTTACCGGCAGTATATTTGCTGCGGTCTGTAGGCGGGCTGGCAGTTTACTGCCTGTCTGTGCTGGTTTGGGCTGCTGTGGGCGGGCCGCTGAATGCTGCAGGCGGCACGGCTTTTTTATGGCTGATGATTATACTGCCCCTTCCTTTTTATCTTGTTCTTGACCAGAATCATGATGAACTCCGTCTCTCTATTTTTTCTTGGATGATGACGGTGACTGTGTTTGCGGCTTTTGGCCTGGCTGCGCGGGATACGGACTATATCCCCTTTCTCATGATGGCCGCCTTAGCTGTTGTCATTATGCTCAGTGGATATACAATCGATATCCGGAAAGCCTGGGGGGTTCCGTTCCGCTGGTTTGGCCGCTTTGTAGCAGCTGGCTCTCTGTTAATTTCCTGCATGCCTTTCTCTTGGCACGGCGTGGCAGATATTCAGGGATTTCATTGGACAACGACGCTTATCACGATCGTGTTGTTTGTGGCGATTGCCGCTTTGCTGGCCAAAGGCGTAAAAAAGCGTCTGTGGGGGCCTGTCGTATATACAGGTATTCCTGTTGTTTTGGCTTGTGAAACGATATTGGTACGCAATGGCCTGTATTCTTCCGTGCCGTTGATTGTATCGTCACTGTACATGCTGTTTTTAGGATTTTATGAAACGCTGCAGGGCTTTAATACGCACCGCATGAATCATACTAAATTTGGGATTCTTATTTTGGCCAGCTTGGTAGTATCCTTTTTAATTGGCACCAGCTTTTCACCGCTAGTGCCTGTTGTGGCTATTGTTGTTTTGGTATTAGTGATTGTGCAGCTGCGGCGTACTTCTTCAAGCCGCAAAGCAGCAGCACTGCGTTCTGAACGGCGCAGTCATCTAAAACATACTTCCGCTACGGTGCGGGGAGACAGACAGAAGCAGCGTTCTGAAGATACAGCACCGTATGTGCCGCTGGATGAATCTCCGCTGGAAACGAAAGATGCGGCAGAAGATGCCGATACGCTGGCAGAATGGATGAAACAGATTCATATGCCGAAACCGGATACGGTTTCCTATACACCGCCGCAGCATACGGATACGGTTATACCAAAAGAAAAACCGCAGTCTTTATTTGTTGCGCCGGTATTTCATGATCCCGATGAGATGGCGCTGCCGACGGCACCGCAGCCCCGCATGCAGACTAGAAAAATACCTGACGCACCGAAAGAAGCCAAGCCCATGACTTCTCCTTGGCAGTCTGACAAGCAGGCTCCGGTCAAACCCAAACGTCATTTTAGCCGCTCACCATGGGCTAAGGAAGGAGAAACGCGTAAATGAAAGCAATAAAATTTAAATTTTCTCCTGACGGCAGAAATAAATGGATGATTTTTTTACTTGTCGTCGTTATTCAGCTGGGAGTATTTGGCTATATTGGCTGGCGCTGGCATAACATCAGCGTGGACGGCATACCGTATCAGTGGCAGTGTCTGCCGAGATTGGAAGTATCTGCATTTGGAACGGACTATGTGCGGATTGTTTTTCCGGAAGATACGACGAAATGGCTGGATGAAACAGCCCCGGAAGAAGGACAGCTTATTTATGTGCAAATTTCCCGCAATGCAGATGGATTGATACAAATTGAAGGAGCTTCTGCCGATAAACCGGGACGGGGCAGTGACTATATGAAAGCGAAAGTAGTCGCGTTTCATGACGGCATGGTTCAGTTTAAAGTCGGCTTTGACCGGTATCGCATCGCACCGGAACATACAGATGGCATTTATGATATTACCAACAAGGACAGCGTCATCGCCAGCATACGAATCAAAAAAGGAGACGGTGTCATTGAAGGTATTTTTATCAACGGCGTTCCGTTGGAATCCTGCAGTAACGGTGCAGCTATCGAAGCGACGAGGGAACAGCAAAAGGGCTCAACGAAAAAGGGCAGCACGGGAAAAGCCTTTGACAAACCCCGTATTGTAGAACCCGGCATGGTACCGCCGAAAGAAGAATAACCCCGTATACTAAGAAAGAGAGGCTATCATGAAATCGTATCTAAAAGTAGGCTTGACAGTTGTCTTGATGGCGGCTTTGCTGCTGCTTTCCGGGTTTCGGGCCCAAACTATTATTCATGATGATGGCAGTGAAACCCAGGATGTCCTGAAAGTATCCGATACAGCACAAGGACAGAAAAAACTCCGCGCAGATGCAGACGATTTTCAAAAGCGAAATTATACTATTATGGATTACAGCAACAATAATGGCGAGGGATTTCGTGCCATGAAAACGATTACGAAAGACGGAGCCAATAAGAGTTCTGTAGACCGTATCGTTCATAAGACGCACGACGGATTGATTTGTTCGACCTATTATATTGACTACAGCTATACAGGCGACAGCATTCAGGCACTGCGGCTGGGCATGCCCATAGAAGAAAACGGCGCGGATTTGGAATATATCGTATCCTTTCCTTCGGGTACGCAGGTCACCAGCAACAGTACCAAAGCAGATACACCGGGCAGTACATACATGTGGAGCCTGAACAATGACAACCCTTCCCAAATTCAGCTCCAAGCGACTGTTTGGCATAAATTATTCATTTACATCGCATTGTTTCTCATCGTGGCGATTGTCGTGATTGTCCTGATTATGGAACGCCGGCGCCGCAACGTGATCAGTTGGAAACGGGCTGCTCATATGCGCAAGGTAGAAATCCTGCTTCTGTGCATTCCAATTGTTATTCTCGGCTATATGGGATATGAATACTATGTGGGAACGCATGTTACGGCAGATTCTCTGGCTAAGGTTTCAGAACAGCAGCAGGAAGAACTGCTGGAAAGCCGTGAAGAAGATAAAAAGATGCATGATGCCGATGCGGCTAAACAGCGGAGCGGAGAAATCGCAGCGTCCCGTATTCGCAGCAAAACGATGGAAATTTCCAGTTCCCTGCGGGAATTAAACCGGGATTATCAGTCCGGCAGTATCAGCAAGGGAGAAGCAAGATCACAGGCTAGATCGCTGGCAGCACAGGCGCAGGAATTATTGTCCAGCGGCAAAGATTTGTCAGAAGCCGATAAAGATGTACTGCAGCAGCTCGTAGACCGGTTGGTGGACGAAGCCGATTCGATTGGCAGCGGACCGAGTGCATCTGAAACAGTGAGCCGCAGTGCGGCAGAAGAACCGCGCCGTGCAGAGTCAAATACAGCAGAAACGGCACGCGATTCATCCGCTTCACGAATGAACAGTGAAAGTGCATCGAGCAATGCAGCTGGCAGTGATACGAAAAGCAGCACGTCTAAGGCACAGTCCGGCGGCAAGGATAATGGAAAAGTTACAAAACAATAAAGATTTTTCATTGCTATCTATTTTAAATTGTGGAAAAACATGATATGATAGGGTAAGTAAATATAAATCGATGATTGTTTTTTATAAGGAGGTTTATTATTCATGTATTGTGTAGAAGAAATTAAAAATGGCATTTATTGGATGGGATGCAATGATTTCGGAACGGAATTATTTGAACGTATCTTCCCAATTCCTGAAGGCGTTACGTACAATTCTTATTTTATTGACGATGAAAAGACATGTGTTGTCGATGCCATGGATAAAAGCTGCCGTGACGAATTTCTTGAAGATGTAGAACATCTGCTTCATGGCCGCAAACTGGATTATTTTATCCTTCAACATATGGAACCGGATCATGCCAGCTCTGCAGTAGCACTGCTTGAAAAACATCCGGAAGCAAAAATCATTGCACAGCCGCAGACATTTAAGCTGTTTGAACAATTTTTCCGCACGCCCATGCCGGAACGGTATATCAATGTAAAAGAAGGCGATCAGCTTGCTTTAGGCAAACATACTCTTCAGTTTGTCAAGGCCCCGATGGTTCACTGGCCGGAAGTCATTATGTCATATGATTTAACGGACAAAGTATTATTTAGTGCAGATGCTTTCGGTATGTTTGGCACGACGGGCAATGTCTATGCAGACCAGGTAGATTATGAAGAAAACTATTTGGATTCTGCACGCCGGTATTATGTCAACATTGTTGGCAAATTTGGCCCGCAGGTTGTTAATGTATTGAAAAAGGCTTCCGGTCTTCCGATTGATTACATTTGCCCTCTTCACGGCCTTGTATTCCGTACGCCGGAAACGATTGGCTATATCATTGACAAATATCTCCATTGGGCAAAATATGTACCGGAAAAGAAAGGCGTTGTTATTGCGTTTGCATCCATTTACGGCAACACGCAGCGCGCAGCCTGTGTATTGGCGCATAAGCTGAGCGAACAAGGTATCAAAGACGTTCGCCTTTATGACGTATCCAAAACCCATTCTTCCTATGTGACGGCTAAAGCATGGGAATACAGCCATCTCGTATTGGCAGCGCCTACGTACAACTTAAATCTGTTCCTGCCGATGGAAAACTTCCTGCATGATTTGAAGACGCTGATGTATCAAAACCGCAAAGTGGCTGTTATCGGCAACCACAGCTGGGCATCTGCTGCATATAAGACAATGGTAGATTACGTTCAGAATCAATTTAAAAAGTGTGAACTTCTTGAACCGTCTTTGGATTTTAAATCTTCTCTGCAGGATGACCAGGAAGCTGCTATTGACGAAATCGCTAAGAAAATTGCCGATGATGTCAAAGCATATCCAGATCCCAAAACATTACTTTAAGTATGGCATGCATGCTGCCAGCTAAGCATGAGAACCACAAAGGACTGCTGCTTCGCGCAGCAGTCTTTTTTATAAGGAAATACCAAGAAAAATATGATATAATTAATATATACAGCCAAAGGAGGACAGATAGATGATTATTCGTGATGATAGTGCCAAAAGCGGCGATCCGCATACACAAAACAAAGCCAAGAGCAAGGGAGAAGAACTGCATATTGATTTGGGCCGTACCATGACGGAAGAAGAAGAAAAAATCTTTGCAAAACTCAAAGAAGGACTGCACTTATAATTCGATATGCAGGCGGTAACAGAGAAGGTTTTATTTTTTAGTCCGTATAACAGCATATATACGAAACAATGTCGTAAAGGAAGCTGTCGTGTCATGTGACAGTTTCTTTTTTTTGCAGAATATAAAGAACATACGTTTGAAATATAGCAGGCAGTATGGTATGATAAGAAGAAAAAAAGGGGGAATTCGCTTGGATTGGGATAGGATAATGAAAAAATTAACCATTTTGAGTGATGCTGCAAAATACGATGTATCCTGTTCATCGAGCGGCAGCAGGCGGGCCAATGAAAAAGGCGGCATTGGCAATGGTGCGTATAGTGGTATTTGCCATACCTGGTCGGCAGATGGCCGCTGCGTATCGTTGTTAAAAATCTTAATGACTAATTATTGTATATATGATTGTGCCTACTGTGTAAATCGCTGCAGTCATGACACTCCCAGAGCCATGATGTCTCCGGAAGAGATAGCTGATTTGACGATCGCGTTTTATCGGAGAAATTATATCGAAGGGTTGTTTTTAAGCTCCGGTGTATTCCGCAGTCCTGATGAAACGACGGAACTGCTGATTCGGACAGCAAAAATTTTACGAGAAGAAAAGAAATTTAACGGCTATATTCATATGAAGGGAATTCCCGGTACGGACAGCAGACTCATCCAAGAATTAGGACGGTACGTGGACCGGATGAGTGTCAATATTGAACTGCCGTCTTCGCAAAGTTTAAAACTATTGGCACCGCAGAAAACAAAAGAAACGATACTCCTGCCTATGCGGGAAATTCGCAGCGGTATTGCCGAACGGCGGGAAAACCGTAGAAAAAGCAAAAAAGCACCGTCATTTGTTCCGGCCGGACAGACAACACAGCTGATTATTGGCGCTACGCCGGACAGCGACCGGACGATACTGCATTTAAGTGAAGCCTTGTATCATCATGTTAATCTGAAGCGGGTGTATTATTCGGCTTATGTGCCCGTACTGACGGGAAAAAATCTGCCTGCCCTTGCCAAGCCGCCGTTACTGCGGGAACATCGCTTATATCAAGCAGACTGGCTGCTGCGGTTTTATCAATTTTCAGCAGATGAAATCTTGACGGACGCGGCACCGGATTTTGATCTGCAGCTAGATCCCAAAGCATGTTGGGCACTGCGTCATCTTGAATTATTTCCCGTTGAAGTCAACCGGGCATCGTATCATATGCTGCTGCGTGTTCCCGGCATTGGCGTTACGTCTGCAAAGCGTATTTGCGCAGCCCGCAGGCAGGCTTTTTTATCGTATGACAGCCTGCGCCGGCTGGGGATTGTGATGAAGCGTGCGAAATATTTTATTACCTGTAAGGGAAAATTTTATGGAGAATCCATGCGTCCGGAAGACATTCGCAGCCGGTTAGCAGCTAAAGAAGCGCAGCGTGCCTATGAAATGACGAGCTTGTTTGATACAGGGGGACAGTTATGATTTATACATACGATGCCACTTTTTTTGGCTTTTTATCCGCTGTGTTTGATGGTTGGCATGACGGCATAACGCAAATAGAAGATATACGCGCAGTATCTGCGCCGTCTTTATTTGGCGGTGAACAGCTTGTACAGACAGAAGAAAAAAAGGCCCGCCGGATTTTGGACAGTCTGCAGGAACAATGCGGTGCTAAAACGGCTCACTTTTTGTACTATGCGTTTTTAGCGGAACAGCCGCAGCGGGAAATGAAAATGCTGCAGTATTTGCGGCAAGCATTTCGGCTGCGGCGTGATTTTTTGTATCACCTGCATGAACCGGCTCTTTGGGAAATACGGCAGTGGGCTAGAAAGAGCAGCAATGAACGGCACAAATTGCTGGGGCTGGTGCGGTTTCGTGAATTATCGGACGGCATGTTGTATTGTCCGATTGCGCCGACGTGCTGTGTGGTTCCCGTTATGGCACCCCATTTTGCCAAACGGCTATCCCATGAACGATGGGTCATTCATGATACCAAGCGGCATATGGGTGTATATTATGACAGACATATTTTGACAATGGTGGAAATTCCCAAAACAAAGCAGCCAATTCACACCTCGGATGATGAAGCGGGGTTTGCCGCATTGTGGCAGCGGTATTATCAGACCATCGCGATTGCAGAACGGCGAAATGAAACTGTGCGCCGTTCTTTCATGCCAAAAAAATATTGGTCCTCATTAATTGAAATGAAAAATGGCGGAGATAAGCTGTAAATCGCCAAATAAACTATTTCTTTTTCTTGGCACTTGTTATATAATAGCACTATTGGATTATTGATAGGAAAGGTTGGAAGCCATTGAAACCTGTCTTAGTAAAAGTAGAAAGTGTCCAACGGAACGAAGAGGGACAAGAACTAAAAGTGGAACTTGTTTCTGAAGGAAAATTTTATATCAAAGAACAGACGCAGTATATTGTGTACGAAGAAAGTGAATTGACAGATATGAAGGGCGTGACGACCGTCATCAAAATATTGCCGGACGGAGCAGTCATGCTGCTGCGGTTGGGAAAAATGCATCAGCGGCAGGAATATCGCCAAGGAAAGGTTTCTCGCTCAAAATATACGACAGCTATGGGAGAATTTATCGTTACGATCAAGACCTATGAATGCAGTGTACAGCTTGAAGACGGCATCGGTACAATTCGGCTTGGCTATGATGTGAATCTGGAAGATATTGGTTCCAATTATACACAATTGACGATAACAGTGCAGGAGGATCACGCGAATGGAAATGAAAGAATTATTGAAACAGGGCATTGCTGAAGCTTTGGAAAAAGCTGTAAAAGCAGGAGCTCTTCCAGAAGGCAGTTATCCGCAGATTAATCTGGAAGTACCGCCTCAAAAAGAATTTGGTGATTTTGCAAGCAATATTGCGATGCAGTCAGCTCGTGTAGCCCATAAAGCCCCCAAATTGATTGCTCAGGCGATTGTGGATCAGATGCAGTATACATGGCTGGATCGTGCAGAAATTGCCGGTGCCGGGTTCATTAATTTTTTCTTGAAGCACGACGTGATTTACGATACACTGAAAAATATTTTGGCAGCAGGTGCTGATTACGGTAAGGTGCCGTGCCGTCAGGATGATACTGTACAGGTCGAATATGTCAGCGCTAATCCGACAGGTCCGCTGCACGTTGGCCATGGGCGGGGAGCTGCTTACGGCAGTGCTCTTGTCAATCTGCTTCGTGCTGCCG
The DNA here is from genome assembly GCA_002431345.1 of Megasphaera sp. UBA5897. Taxonomy (GTDB): domain Bacteria; phylum Bacillota; class Negativicutes; order Veillonellales; family Megasphaeraceae; genus Megasphaera. The sequence continues at coordinate 17,065 of DJEN01000094.1, forward strand.
GCTATCATGTACAGGCTGAATATTACATCAATGATGCAGGCAACCAAATGAATAATTTGGCGATTTCCGTCAATGCCCGCTATTTGGAACTGCTTGGCAAACCGTCGGAAATTCCGGAAAACGGCTATCATGGACATGATATTATCGAAACGGCTCAGGCTATTATTGACCAAGACGGGGATAAATACCTCGACATGCCGGAAAAAGAACGGCTGGAAATTTTTAAAGACCGTGCATATGCAGAAAAATTAAAGGCACTGAAACGGGATTTGGCTCATTTCAATGTACATTATGATAATTGGTTCAGTGAACGAACGCTTCATCCGGATGCAGTACAAGCTGCCTGCAAAGTACTGCAGGAACGCGGTAAAATCTATGAAAAAGACGGTGCCTTGTGGTTGAAATCGACAGACTATGGCGATGATAAAGACCGCGTGGTTATTCGTGACAACGGCGTACCGACCTATTTGGCTGCCGATATTGCTTACCATAAAAATAAATACGACCGCGGCTTTAAATCGTTAATCAATATTTGGGGTGCCGACCATCACGGATACGTTGCGCGCGTTAAAGCTGCGATTGCGGCTCTTGGGTATGATCCCAAGCAATTAGAAGTATTGCTGCTGCAGATGGTCAGCCTGTTTCGCGACGGCAAGCCTGTTAAAATGTCCAAACGGACAGGTCAGGCGATTACGCTGAATGAATTGATTGAAGAAGTCGGTACTGATGCAGCCCGGTATTTCTTTATTATGCGGTCTTTAGATACGCAGCTGGATTTTGATTTGGATTTGGCTAAATCGCACAGCAATGAAAATCCGGTATATTATATTCAATATGCTCATGCCCGTATTTACAGCATTTACCGCCAGGCGAAAGAAGCCGGTGTCCATCTCGATATGGACTGGTCCGATGTAAAATGGGATACATTGAAAGATGAACAAGAATTGGAATTAATTAAGAAAATGGCAGATTTCCCGGAAGAAATTCAGCGGGCTGCCCGTGAACGGGCTCCGCACCGCATTGCACATTATGTGTATGAATTGGCAGGACTCTTCCATACATTTTATAATCACTGCCGTATTATCCAGGAAGATAAAGAACTGGAAAAAGCTCGCTTGGCATTGGTTACGGCTGTCCGCATTACGATTGCCAACAGTTTGGCAATTTTAGGGGTTTCTGCTCCTGAAAAAATGTAATATAATAACAATAAGCTTACTATAGAATCAATTATAATTGAATGACATGAGCAGAGGCTCAGCAGGGAGGAATTATGGCTAAATACATATTTGTTACAGGCGGGGTTGTGTCTTCTTTAGGTAAAGGTATTACAGCAGCAGCATTGGGCCGCTTGCTGAAAAATCGCGGGTTTAAAGTTACGATTCAAAAATTTGACCCATACATCAACGTAGACCCTGGTACGATGAGTCCGTATCAGCACGGCGAAGTATTTGTTACTGACGACGGTACAGAAACAGATTTGGATTTAGGTCATTATGAACGTTTTATTGATATTAACTTAGGGAAAAACTCCAACGTTACTACTGGTAAAATTTACTGGTCCGTCTTGCAGAAAGAACGCCGCGGCGATTATCTGGGACATACGGTACAGGTTATTCCCCATATTACCAATGAAATCAAGAACCGTGTCTATCGTGTAGGCGATGATGACAATGCCGATGTTGTCATTACGGAAATCGGCGGCACCGTTGGTGACATTGAAAGCCTGCCGTTCTTGGAAGCCATTCGCCAGATTAAAAAAGAAGTCGGCCGCAATGATGTATTGTATATTCACGTTACGCTCGTACCGTATATCGGCGCAGCTGGTGAATTGAAAACAAAACCGACGCAGCACAGTGTCAAAGAACTGCGCAGCATTGGTATCCAGCCGGATATTATCGTTTGCCGTACCGAACGTCCTCTTTCCGATGAAATGAAAGAAAAATTGGCTTTGTTCTGCGATATTGATAAAGAAGCTGTTATTGAAAACAAAACGTTAAACAGTATTTATGAAGTACCACTTCTCCTTTCCGAAGAAGGCATGGATAAAATCGTTTTGGACAAATTAGCGTTGCCGGATAAACCTTGCGATATGGAAGACTGGAAAAAGATGGTAGACGATATTTACCATACAGAAAATGATTTGGACATTGCCCTTGTCGGCAAATATGTTGCACTCCATGATGCATACCTCAGCGTTGCAGAAGCATTGAATCATGCTGGTATTGCGTATAAAACAAAAGTACATATCCATTGGATTGATTCAGAAACGCTGGAAGATCCGGCTGTTTCCATGGACGAAGTTTTCAAGGGAATTGACGGAATTGTAGTTCCGGGCGGTTTTGGCAACCGCGGTGTCGAAGGCAAAATTCGCGCTGTACAGTATGCCCGTGAACACAAAGTACCGTACCTTGGCTTGTGCTTAGGGATGCAGTGCGCCGTTATGGAATTTGCCCGCCACGTCGTTGGCTTGGAAGGCGCTACGTCTTCTGAATTTAATGAAGATGCCAAATTCCCTGTTATCGATTTGATGCCAGATCAAGTTGACGTATCCGATAAAGGCGGCACGATGCGTTTGGGACTGTATCCGTGCAAGCTGGTAGAAGATACCAAAGCGCATGAAGTATACGGCACCAACCTTATTTATGAACGCCATCGTCATCGTTGGGAATTCAACAATAAATACCGCACGGAAATGGTCAATGCCGGTCTCGTTCTTTCTGGCACATCACCAGATGATCGTTTGGTAGAAATCGTTGAATTAAAAGATCATCCGTGGTTTGTCGGCTGCCAGTTCCATCCGGAATTTAAATCTCGTCCGACCAAAGCCCATCCGCTCTTTAAAGGATTGATTAAGACGGCTTTAGATTTAAAGAAAAATAAGTAATACTAAACGAGTAGAATAAGAGAAGGGGTCATGATGTGTTTCGCCATCATGTGTCCTTACACCAAAACGGGGTGCCGCTTCGTGCAGCATCCCGTTTTGTTATGCACAAAATGCAAAGAGAATATGTGATAAACAGTACATGTTTCCTGATGATTTTAGTGAAAAAACAGAGATGCGATGTATGTAAAAATGATATAAATATTTTTTTTATACATAAAACGATAAACGAAGCAAAAAACACCTCTTTGGTAGAAATTTTGTAAATCAGATAAGTATGCTGTTTTGAATATTTATTGAGTTTTTTTTATTCTTTTAGCCGTGTACAATATGCATAAGACCTACTAAAAAATCAGATATATTGCCGTTATTGCTATAATTTTCACATTGAATATTATCATACTTGATGATATAATATAGGCGATTGAAAGTAAGCTTCGGCAACGAAAATAATCTTTCATTCGCAAGTTTTATCATGCAGTCGGCTCATGTGAATTTTGGCTTTATACCGAATAAAAGGATGGGCCGGCTGCATCGCATGCTTTTTTGTGTGTGCAAAGAGCATGAAAAAGGGGCATACTCCTTGGAGAAACGATGTGGTGTAGTCGGAATCAAAAGTGTATGCGTCTGCAATATTTTGTTTTTATTAAAAAACGGCTGTGGGCTGGTAATATGGCAGACAGGTGCACTTTTAGTATCGTATCTTTCAATTAGTTGCTTCATGTTTTTATTATTTTTCATTATATATTAATGAGGTGATTTTTGATGTTGAATACCTTTAAAAGAGGTGGGGTCCATCCTGACGATGGTAAAATCTATGCTAAAGACAAGGCGATAGAAACCCCGGCAGTACCGGCACAAGTAGTCATCCCGATGAGTCAGCATTTTGGTGCTCCTTGTACTCCGACCGTCAAGGTAGGCGATTTGGTAAAAAAAGGCCAGCTGATTGGGACCAGCGATGCGTTTTTGCATGCTGACATTCATGCATCTACTTCCGGTAAGGTCATCAAAGTGGCTCCGATGCCGCACAACATGATGGTCAAATGCATGGCTGTTGTCATCCAGGCTGATGGCAAAGACGAATGGGCTGAAGGAATTCCAGAAGAACATGACTGGAAACAGCTCGATAGCAAAGCAATCATTGAATTGATTAAAAAAGCTGGCGTAGTTGGCTGCGGCGGTGCTACATTCCCGGCTCATGTAAAATTGGCTCCGAACAAACCTGTTGATTCTTTTATTGTCAATGGTGCTGAATGCGAACCGTATTTGACATGCGATTATCGTTCCATGGTTGAAAAAGAAACGACAGAAAAACTCGTTACAGGTGTTCAGATTTGCATGAAAGCCTTAGGCGTTCAAAAAGGCTATATCGGTGTAGAAGACAACAAACCGGAAGCCATTAAGAACTTAACCGAAGCTTTCAAAGATATTCCGGGCGTAACCGTTGTTACGTGCAAGACAAAATATCCGCAAGGCGCTGAAAAAATGATGATTGAAGCCTGCACAGGCCGTCAGGTTGAACCGGGCGGACTTCCTATGGACGTAGGCTGCGTTGTCAGCAACGTAGGTACGGTTATTGCTATTACTGATGCTGTCTGCCATGGTATCCCGTTCATTGAACGTCTTACTACTGTTACAGGCGACTGCATCAAAGAACCGAAAAACTTACGCCTTCGTATTGGCACGACATTCCAGGAAGCTATTGATTACTGCGGCGGCTTTACAACACAGCCGGATCGCGTAATCGGCGGCGGCCCGATGATGGGTCTTGCACAATACCAGCTCGATGTTCCTGTTACGAAAGGTGCTTCCGGTATTTTGGCATTATCTCCGGAAAAATGCCAGGTTGGCGTAGAAGAACCGTGTATTCGCTGCGGACGCTGCGTAGAAGCATGTCCAATGGGATTGGTTCCAAGCCAGCTTAGTATTTTCTCGTCCTGCCAAGCATGGGATAAATGCATGGAATATGGTGTCATGAACTGCGTAGAATGCGGCAGCTGTGTATACACCTGCCCGGCAAAACGCAATATTGTCCAGTATATCCGTAACGCAAAAGCACAGGTTAAAGCCATGCAGAAGGCTGCACAAGCAAAAGCTGCTGCTAAAAAAGCGTAAGAACTAATGGAAGAAGGGATATCATGAGTCCAGAAGCTAAAGGACAAACTATAGGAAAGGATGCTAACAACATGCAGGAATTAAAACTTACTGTATCATCTTCACCGCATGTTCGCTGTAATGAAACAATTCCTAAAATCATGTGGAGTGTTGTTGCAGCGCTCGTACCTGCTGCAGTGTTTGGCGTATATTACTTCGGTATGAATGGGCTTGCCAATATCGTTGTAGCCATTGTTTCTGCAGTCGTTTTCGAATTTTTATGGGAAAAATTGATGCACAAAAAAATCACCATCAAAGATGGTTCTGCCGTCATCACAGGCCTTTTAATGGCTATGTGCTGCCCGCCGACCCTTCCGTGGTGGATGAGCATCGTTGGTTCCTTCTTGGCAATCGTCGTCTGTAAACAAGCTATGGGCGGTTTGGGTGCCAACCTCTTTAACCCGGCTCACGTTGGCCGTGCTGGCTTGATGGTTTCCTGGCCGGTTGCTATGACGACTTGGACACAGCTCAACGGTACTGTTGTTGATGGCGTTGCCGGTGCTACACCGCTGAACGTTTTCAAACACGGCGGTACAGATGCCTTGTTCCAGCTCTTCGGCACAACAGACTGGGGTACGATTTACCAGAACCTTTTCATCGGTACACGTAATGGTTCTTTAGGTGAAACCTCTACGGTGCTTTTGGTTCTCGGCGGCTTATACCTCATTTATAAGGGCTATGTACATTGGCAGGTTCCTGTTATCATGATTGCTACTGTTGGTGTCCTCATGGGCATTGGCTATGGCCCGAACGTTGCTTTGTTTGAAATGATGGCCGGCGGCTTAATCATCGGTGCATTCTTCATGGCAACAGATATGGTTACTGCTCCGATTACCTTAAAAGGCCAGATGATTTTTGCTTTAGGTTGCGGCATTATTACCGTATTGATTCGTGTTCTTGGCGGCTATCCGGAAGGCGTCTGCTATTCCATCTTGCTCATGAACGCATTGACACCGCTCATTGACCGTGCAGTTAAACCTAAAGTCTTTGGTGAAGTAAAGACAAAGGGGGCTAAATAAAATGGCAGAAAAACATGAAGGCGGCATCGTTCATGTCGCAATGAACCTTGTCCTTACTTGTCTTGTTTCTGGCTGTATTATTGGTGCCGTTGCTTTTATTACAGTCCCGACAGCCCATCAAAAAGCAGAACAAATGAAACAAGAATCTATGAAGACATTGGTTCCAGATGCTGATAAATTCGTAGAAGTTCAAGGCGAAAAAGATACATTCATCGCTGAAAAAGGCGGTCAAAAAATTGCCTACATTATCCCAACGGCTCCGAAAGGCTATGGCGGACCAATTAAGCTGCTGACAGCTGTATCGACTGACGGCACTGTATTGGACTACACCGTATTGGAAGCCAACGAAACACCGGGCCTTGGTGATAAAGGCGCTAAATCTCCGTTTAAAGATCAGTTCAAAGGCAAAAAAATTGAAAACTTGGAAGTTACTAAAGAACATGGCGTAAAAGATAAGATTCAAGCCATGACCGGTGCTACGATTTCTTCTCGTGCCTTTACCGCTGGTGTTAAAGAAGCTGTTGAAAAAGCAGCACAGATGGGGGGTAAATAATAATGAGTCTTTGGAAAGTATTTACTAGAGGCATTATTGAAGAAAACCCATACTTCGTCTTAGCATTGAGCTTATGCCCAGGCCTTGCTGTTACAACAAGTGTTGTCAATGGGTTGACCATGGGGTTGACTGTATGGTTCGTTATTACCTCAAACAACGTAGTTGTTTCTATTATTCGTAAATTAATCAACAAAAAAGTACGTGTACCTGTATATATTACATGTATTGCTACTATCGTAACATGCGTACAGCTGTTCTTACAGGCATATGCACCGGACTTATATAAAGCCCTCGGCGTATACCTCGACTTGGTCGTTGTATTTGCTATCATCTTAGCGCGTGCTGAATCTGTTGCCTCCAAGAATGGCATTGTCGTATCCTTCCTCGATGGCATGGGCATGGGCATTGGCTTTACCATTGCCATGATTGTTATTTCCGTTATTCGTGAAATCTTGGGCAATGGTACACTCCTTGGTGTTTCTCTCTTTGGACCTTCCTTCCAGCCGGCTCTTATCATGGCATTGCCGCCAGGAGCATTTATGCTTATCGGTTTCTTAATGGCTGGTCTGAAAATGTGGAATGAATCTCGTGAAAAAGCCAAACAACTGAAAGGAAGTGAAGGATAATGGAATACTTTACGCTGTTCGTCGGGGCAGTACTCGTTAACAACTTCGTATTGACTAAGTTCCTCGGCTTGTGTATCTTCTTTGGTGTATCCAAAAACCTGAACGCTTCTATCGGGATGGGCTTTGCTGTAACTTCTGTCCTCACAATGAGTACTGTACTGGCATGGTTGCTGTACAACTTTGTATTAGTACCTCTTGATTTGACATTCCTCCGTACGATTTCTTTCGTTGTCTTGATCGCAAGTTTCGTACAGTTGTTGGAAATTATCATTAAGAAAATGTCTCCGACATTGTACAATATGTGGGGCATTTACCTGATGCTTATCGCTACGAACTGTATCGTATTGTCCGTACCGGTCATCAGTATTACAAACAATTATAATTTCCTTGAAAACCTTGTATTTGCCGTTGGTTCCGGCTTGGGGTTTGCATTAGCTTTGATTGTCATGGCAAGCTGCCGTGAAAAATTGGATTATGCTGATGTTCCTCATGCTTTGAAAGGAACACCGATTGCCTTTATCGTTGCCGGCATGTTGGCTTTGGCATTCCTTGGTTTCTCCGGTATGATATAACGTAAAGGAGTTGGAAGTAATATCATGGATATGAATATGACGCAAATCGCAATCTCTGTTATTGCAGTCATGGTCGGCATCGGTATCGTCTTCGGCTTTATTCTTGCTTTTGCTAATAAAAAATTTGCAATGGAAGAAAATCCGCTTATCGGTGAAGTTGAAGAAGCATTGCCGAAAGGCCAGTGCGGTGCCTGTGGGTTTGCCGGCTGTGCTAAATATGCAGAAGCAGTTGTTCTTGACCCGGAAGTTCCGCCTAACCTTTGCGTACCTGGCAAAGCTGAAGTTGCTGCTGTTGTAGCAAAATTAACAGGTAAAGTTGCAGAAGAAACAGAACCGAAATATGCGCATATCCGTTGCCGCGGCGGCAATGGTATCGCTAAAATTGCTTTTGAATATAAAGGCATTCATGACTGCGCTGCTGCTAAAACGGTACAGCAAGGTCCTAAATTCTGTAAATTTGGCTGCCTTGGTTTTGGTAACTGTGTTCGTGCCTGCCCGTTTGGTGCCATGTCTATGGGAGCCAATGGCCTTCCTCATGTTGACAAAAACCTCTGCACAGGCTGCGGTAAATGCGCAAGCATTTGCCCGAACCATGTTATTGAACTCTTGCCGATTAGTGCAAAAGTTAGTGTTAGCTGCTCTTCAAAAGAAATGGGTGCTGTTGCTCGTAAAGATTGCTCGGCAGCCTGCATTGGCTGCGGTCTCTGCATGAGAAACTGCGCACACGAAGGCGGCGTTAAAGTAGTGGACCATCTTGCTGTTGTCAACCCGGCCATCTGCCATGATTGCGAAGAAGCAACCTGTGTAGCAAAATGTCCGACAAAAGCAATTGCATCGATGGTTGCAGCTGCTAAAACGGAAGAAAAAATAGGTTAATAATATGAATTGGAAAAGTAAAGCAAGGTATATCCTTGCCGCAGCTTTCCTGGTTATCATGAGTTGCTCCGGATGCGCTTTGCGTCCGGAGTCTTCTTTTGATAGAAGCGGTGTAGCGATGGATACGACTATTTCGCTGCGGGCTACGGGAAAAGAAGCAAAAGAAGCTGTAGACGAAAGTTTTCAGCGTATTGAACAATTAGATAAACTGGCTAGCGCACAAGATCCGGCCAGTGATGTAAGTAAAATCAATGCCGCTGCCGGTACAGCCTATGTGCAGGTCGATCCGGCTGTGTATGAAATGATTGATTTTGCCAAGTCCTATTCAGAAAAGACGCAAGGTGAATGGGATATATCTGTAGGCATCATGACAAACCTTTGGCAGATTGGCAATGAAGGACAGCATGTTCCTTCGGAGGAAGAAATCCAAGCGGCACTACAGCTTGTCAACTATAAAGATATCCTGCTGCGCCCGGAAGATCATAGTGTCATGCTGGCAAAAAAAGGCATGTCTATTGATTTGGGTGGTGTAGCAAAAGGATATGCTGTTGATGAAATCCGCAAGATATATGAAAAGCATCACATTGAAAACGGCTTGATTAATATGGGTTCCAGTTCAATGTATGCATTGGGAAAGAATAGTAAAGGCAAAGCGTGGAATATTGGCATGAAACATCCGCGGTCTGATAAAAACGGTGAGTATTTAGGCGTTATAGCGATTGAAAATCAATCCTTATCTACATCCGGAGACTATGAACGATACTTCATTCAAGATGGCGTTCGGTACTGCCATATCTTTGATCCGCGTACAGGCAGGCCGGCTGATTCCGGCGTGATGAGTGATTCCATTGTCATCAATCAGGATGTAGAACATGCAGGCATGCTCAGCGATATACTGACGACAGTCGTTTTTGTATTGGGACCCCAAAAAGGGTTAGCGTATATTAACAGTCTGCCAGGTATTGAATGTGAGATTACAGGTACAGACGGTGCCATATATATGACGCCGGGATTTCAGGCGCATTTTTCTGATATGAATACGGATTTCCATCTGGCTGAATAAACGATTTTATGTATAGTGCTGTAGAAATTGTAATATATAAATGGATTCTAAATTTAAATTTTCGAATCATATTTACTTTTTCTTTAGAATGTAAGATAATATATATATAAATATTTGTAGAGGATGGTATTAAAACATGGATCATATTGATGACAAAATTTTAACGATTTTAAAACGGAACGGCAAAGCCTCTGCCACTGAAATCAGTAAAGTTGTAGGGCTTTCTATACCAGCTGTAGCAGAACGTATCCGCAAAATGGAACATAGCGGGATTATTGAAGGCTATGGTGCAAAAATCAGCCGCCGCAAAACTGGCTATAACGTGACAGCTTTTATTATGGTCAACTTGGAACGCTCCGGTGATGTCGATGAATTTCGCCAACGAATCGTCCAGTTCCCGCAAGTATTGGAATGCCATCATGTCGTTGGTGCCTTTGACTACTTGCTGAAAGTACTTGTCAAAACGCCGGATGATTTGGAACAGTTTCTCATGGAAGAACTGAATGAAATCCCAACGGTTTCCTCATCACAGACATTTATGTGCTTATCGACATTAAAAGAAGAATGGAATGTATAATTGCTAAAAGGCTGTGTTTGATGTGAACATTTGAAAAAGTATGTTCATTTTGTGTTGGAATGATACAATGGATAAACGAAACATTGTAAGCAAACAGGGGCTTGCTGCTTTATGTGGCAAGCCCCTGTTGTTTATATAGATTTTGTTATAATTCATCTTCTATATACTGCACATGCTGAACGCCTTGAATGCCTAGGCCAGGTGCATTCGATACGGTAATTTCTTTTTCGTGAAATACAGCACCGCCTAGTACGGGATCTTGGGAACACAGGACTGGCCCGTCTAGATCGATGCGTGTAATGATGCTCTTGGCACACGCCAGGTGAACTGCGGCGTTGACGCTTACTTTCGCTTCCAACATGCAGCCAATCATGCATTCTACGCCGTAAGCTTCTGCTAGTGCTGCAATTTTTAAGGCATTTGTCAGACCGCCGCATTTCATCAGTTTGATATTGATTAAATCAGCAGCATGTCTCTGCAGGATTTGTAATGCATCTTCTATAGAAAAAACGCTTTCATCGGCGAGAACGGGAATATAGGAATGATCTGTCACATATTGTAGTCCATCTATATCATGTGCCGGTACAGGCTGTTCGACGAGTTCGATATCGAGACCTTTATCCTGCATTTGTTGGAGCAGCATGACGGCCTGCTTCGGTTTCCAGGCTTGGTTTGCATCGATACGGATGCGAATATGCGGGCCTACGGCCTTGCGAATCGCTTCCAGGCGCATACTATCCAATGACGGGTCGACGCCGACTTTTACTTTTAATGTATCATAGCCGCGTTGCACCGCATTTTGCGCATCTTTGGCCATTTCTTCCGGCGCGTTGACGCTAATAGTAATATCTGTAATGAGTTTGCTGCGGCTGGCACCCCACATTTTGTATACGGGAATGCCATATTTTTTACCGTATAAATCCCACAGCGCCATATCCGCCGCTGCTTTGGCAGACGTGTTTTTGACAATGCAGTGCTGTACATCCTGGGTCAGTGCTGCAAAATCATCTATATCGCGGCCGAGTAAGGTCTTGCTGATATGGTCTTGGAAGGCACCGAGAATGGCACCTGTTGTGTCACCGGTTACGGCACCTGTCGGCGGAGCTTCCCCATAACCGATGTCACCCGTATCGGTGTGAATTTCCACGATTATATCTTCGACGCTGCTGACCTGCCGCAGTGCCGTTTTGAAAGGTACCCGCAGGGGGACTGAAATGCGCCCTAGACGAATCTTCGTAATTTTCATATATATTAGCCTCCTTAGATATGTACCTTTATATCATAAACTTTTTTACAGAAGCAAAAAAGACCCAGCCATATGTAAAATAAAATTTTTTATATATGGCTGGGTTGTACGATGTCTTGTGTTAATTTTCTTTGATGTGTCCGTCAATTGTGATGGTAGTGACTTGCCAGGGAATCCATTTGCCGCTTTGCTGCAGTGCTTTCTTAGCGGTAAATTCCAAGCCGCCGCAGCAGGGAACTTCCATGCGGACAATCGTCACAGATTGAATGTCATTTTGTTTGATGATTTCTGTGAGTTTTTCAGCGTAATCTATGTTGTCTAGTTTGGGGCAGCCGATAAGTGTTACTTTATGGCGCATGAAATCTTGATGGAAGCTGGCATAGGCATAGGCCGTGCAGTCTGCCGCAATGAGAAGATGGGCACCGTTAAAATATGCGGATTTTAAAGGAGCCAGTTTGATTTGTACAGGCCATTGCCGTAGCTGGGATGGCTGTGTTTGAGAGAATCCCGATGTAGACGGAGATGCAGAGAAAATAGTTTGCGTTTGTTTTTCAGGACAGGTATGAGAAAGGGTACGGGCCTGGCTGCCGGGACAGCCGCCCTTGGTATATTTGCGGCCCTGCGCTTTCATGTTGGCTTTGACAGCTTCTTCATCATAGGCGACGGTGTCTTTTTCGATGAAAGAAATAGCATCTGTTGGGCAGTGGGGGAGGCAGTCGCCCAGACCGTCACAGTAATCGTCGCGCATCAGTTGGGCTTTGCCGTTTACCATAGCAATGGCACCTTCGTGACAAGCAGCAGCGCAGGCACCGCAGCCATTGCATTTTTCTTGATCAATATGAATAATTCTTCGAATCATAATGGGTATACCTCCGTATATTCGTCATGTAGTATAGGTCTTTTAGATTTATCTTATGTGTAAAGTATATTATAATGAGAATAGAAATGCTGTTGTTTTTGCAACAGAAATGCATCATTTTTACAAATATGCAGATAGATAGGGGGAACAAAATGAAAAAACAGTTGCTTAGTATTCGCAATTCCGAGCTTTTTAGTGGCATATCTGCTGAAGAAATCGGGATTCTCCTAGAAGAGATGCCTGTCAAAGAGCGGACATACAACAAAGGAAATTTTATTTTCTATGCCGGTGATGCCGTCCGGTATGTTCACATTGTGTTATCCGGCGTGGTGCATATTATACAGGAAGACTATTGGGGAAACCGCAATATTTTGACACAGGTTCGTCCTGGCGGTATGTTTGGAGAAGCCTTTGCTTGTCTTCCCGATGCAGTTGCAACAGTCAGCGTTATGGCTATGGAACCGACAAATGTTCTTTGTATTGATGTCAGTCAGTTTCTTTTGGCTTCCCGTGTATTGACCATGCCGCAGGGCAAATTTATGATGAATTTGCTGGCTGTTATGGCGCGGCGCAACCGGCAGCTGACTGAAAAAATACGCTATATTACGCAGCGTTCCACACGAAAGAAAATCATGTTCTATTTGTCAGATGAAGCGATTAGGCAGCATTCCCATTCATTTACAGTACCCTTTAATCGGCAGCAGCTGGCAGATTTTCTTTCTGTAGACAGAAGTGCCTTGTCAGCAGAACTGAGCAAAATGAAGCGGGATGGCTTGATTGCGTATTATAAAGACCAATTTGAATTAAAGCAGGTACATGAAAGAAAAGGGCCTGCATGAATAGCAAGCCCTTGAATTCTGAATACAAGATATACGCTGTTTTAGTGCAAATGGGGAAGAATATGGCCCATTTTATTTTTCTTGGTTTCCAAGTAAAATTCATCAAATTTTTGCGGTTTCATTTCAATAGGAACACGTTCTACGATTTCTACGCCAAAGCCTTCCAAACCATAGATTTTTTCCGGATTATTGGTCAGCAGACGGAGCTCTTTGGCACCGAGGTCTTGAAGGATTTGAGCACCAATCCAATATTCACGTAAATCTGGTGCAAAACCGAGTTTTTCATTGGCTTCGACAGTGTCGTATCCCTGTTCCTGCAGTACATAGGCTTTCAATTTATTAATTAAGCCTATGCCGCGTCCTTCTTGGCGCATATAGAGGAGAATACCGCGTCCTTCTTTGTTGATTTGTGTCATGGCAGCAGCTAGCTGTTCGCCGCAGTCGCAGCGGCGTGAGCCAAACACATCACCGGTCAGGCATTCCGAATGAACGCGGCAGAGAAGGTTTTTGCCGTCGCCAATATCGCCTTTGACGAGTGCGACGTGATGTTCGCCTGTCAAATCATTGATATACCCATAAATTTTGAATTCACCGTATTTGGTTGGCATTTTTGCGACAGCTTCGCGGACAACGTGTTTGTCATGACGGCGGCAGTAATTCTGCAGGTCATGAATCGTGATAAATTTGAGACCGTATTGGTCGGCAATGTCCCAAAGCTGCGGCGTGCGCATCATCGTGCCGTCATCAGCCATGATTTCGCAGCACAGGCCGACTTGCTTGAGACCTGCCAGACGCATGAGATCTACCGTTGCTTCTGTATGACCGTTGCGGGTCAGTACGCCGCCTCGTTTGGCAATGAGCGGGAAATTATGTCCCGGACGGCGGAAGTCTTCCGGTTTCGCAGATTCTTCTGTGCATTTGCGGGCTGTAAGCGCGCGTTCCACAGCAGAAATGCCTGTTGTGGTATCGACATGGTCGATGGAGACGGTAAATGCTGTTTCGTGGTTATCTGTATTTTCACTGACCATCGGCGGCAGGCCTAATTTATGAGCGTATTCGATGCTCATCGGCATGCAGATAAGTCCCTTGCCGTGCATTGCCATGAAATTCATATTTTCTGTCGTGCAGTACTGAGCGGCACAAATAAAATCGCCTTCATTTTCCCGGTCCGGATCGTCTGTTACGATAATAATGTGGCCGGCCTGCAGCGCTTCAATGGCTTCTTCAATGGTGTTAAATTTTCTTTTTTCGTTTTCCACTAGTAAAACCTCCTGAATATATAAAGCCCTGACCATCACAGGGAGGTCAGGGCCTTTGAGTCATATGCAATAACGCTGCTTGAACACAGCGTACCGTATCTTCTTCCATCCAGACTATACTGTCGGTTTTGGAATTGCACCAAATCCTGAGCCTATGCTCCTACGCCGAAGCGTTCGCGGACTATACCGCCGATCGGGAATTTCACCCTGCCCTGAAGATATGCTTTTTACGTACTTCATTATACACGGTCCCTGCATAGATTGCAAGAGACACAGCGAGCGAGCGTTTGCAAAAGAAAAATGCTACTCTACATCAAAAATTTTGCCTGGATTGAGAATATTATTGGGATCCAGCGCTTTTTTAATAGCTTTCATCATAGCCAGTTCGTCAGGATTTGTAAATTCTTCCATCAAGTGCTTGCGTTTAAAGCCAATGCCGTGTTCGCCGGAAAGTCGGCCGCCGTGAGCATAAATGAATGTATATAATTCCTGCTGATTGGCTTTGATGCGCTGATTCCAGTCTTCATAGGATGCATCTTCATTTTTTAAAATATTTAAATGGATGTTGCCGTCACCGGCATGGCTGGCAATACGGGTAATCAGGTTGTATTTTTTTGCCAGCCGGAGAATTTCATCGAGCAGCAGCGGTTCTTGGTCTACCGGAACGACGACATCTTCTTTGCTGACGATGAGGCTTTCGGCGCGGACGGCTTCGGCAAAAGCTTTGCGTGCCTGCCAGATTTTGTTGTGGTCAGCGACCAGTACCGATGAGGCACCGCTGGCAGTGCAAAGTTCGTCCAGCGTAACGGCTTTATCATCCAGGTCATCTTCACTGACGCCTTCGACTTCGACAATCAGATAGCAGCCTGTGTCGCTTCCTTGGAGCTTTTCTCCCAAATAGTGTTCTACCGATTTGATGGTAATGTTGTCCATGTATTCGACGCATGTCGGGATGATGCCGCTTTTAATGATTTTATGGACTGTGCCGATAGCCTGATCTGGATTTTCGTAAATTGCCAGCAAATCCAATGTATGCTGCGGCTTGGGCAGGAGTTTGACAGTTGCTTTGGTAATAATACCCAGCGTGCCTTCGGAACCGATAATCAGCTGGTCCAGGCAATACCCCGTAGACTGCTTTTGCAGACGGGCACCGAGTGTGACGATTTTCCCGATAGGATTGACGATTTCGACGGCATATACCTGATGCCGTGTCGTACCGTATTTGACAGCCCGGTTGCCGCCGGCATTGGTTGCAATATTACCGCCGATAAAACAGGAATCACCGCTGCAGGGGTCGCCGGCATAAAAAAGTCCTTTGGCTTCTGCTGCTTTTTGCAAATCTGAAGTACGTACGCCCGGTTCGACAACGGCATACAACGCTGTTTCATTGATTTCCAAAATATGGTTCATTTTTTCTGTAGATAAAACGATGCCGCCGTATACAGGCACGGCGCCGCAGGCCAAACCGGTACCGGCACCGCGGGGGACGATTGGAAAATGATAGGCATTGGCCAGTTTTACAATCGCTGCTGTTTGTGCTGCTGATTCGACAAAGACGACAGCTTCCGGTAGGTGATGATATGCCGGGTCCGTTACTTCATCATGTGAGTACGGCTGCATGAGTGCTGTATCGGTAAGAACATTTTTGTCGCCTGCGATGGCACGTAATTTGGAGAGTATTTCTTCTGAAATTTTGGTATATGACATAATGCAATCCCTCTTTTGCCAAATAAAACAAATCATAAAGTAAGAAAATTTTTATTAGTACTATTATATAGAAGTGATGTAGATTTTTAAAGGCTTATTTAGGCGTAAAATCTGAAAAAGTCTTTAACTTAAAGACAAATCAAGGTATACTATACAGTAAGACTGAAATGAAAGTACGCAAAGGAGTAAAGGTATGGCAGAAAAACGAATGACGAGCTTGGAACGAAAACGGCTGCGTCGGCGTAAAAAGGCAAAACAAAATACCTCCCTTTCTAAATATAAAATTATCGTAATCATAGTTTTGTTTTTGGGTGGGTTCTTTTTAGTGAACAGGGCCTACAATTTATATCAGATTCACGAGGAAATGCAGCATATACTGCAGCAGGAACAAGAACTGCGGAATGAAAATGAACGGCTCAGGCAGCGCAAAGACGGATTGAATGACAACGAAGAAGTGGCAAGGCAGGCGAGGGAACAGTTCGGCTTGGTAAAACCGGGTGAAGTTCCTTATAGAAAGTAAAGAAAAAGAATTGAATTTTTTATATTTTATGGGTATAATAATTTTATACGCTTCTATCAAGCAAGGAGCATACAAGGAGGAATATAAAGCAGCATGACAATCGAAGTAGGAAGTGTGTTGGAAGGTACCGTTACAGGGATTACAAAATTTGGCGCATTTGTAGAGCTTCCGGACAAGAAAGTGGGATTAGTCCATATTTCTGAAGTCGCTAACGAGTATGTAAAAGATGTACATGATTTTTTGAAAGTTCAGGACAAAGTCAACGTCAAAGTATTGTCTGTAGACGATAAAGGGAAAATTGGCTTATCCATTAAGCAGACCCAACCGGCACCGGAAAAAAAGGAATTTCGTCCCAGAACGGAATTTCGTCCGAAACATGAATTCCGGCAGCACAATGGCTTTGATTCCAATCGTCGTTCGTCTTCATCCTTATCCTTTGAAGATCGGCTCAGCAAGTTCTTGAAGGAAAGTGATGAACGCCTCATGGATTTGAAACGTAATACGGAATCAAAACGCGGCGGCCGCGGCGCACGTCATGCCGATTGATTCGTAACGAGGCAATCACAAGGCAAAGTAAAGAGTATTCCTGTGGGAATGCTCTTTTTGTGTTTTTTATAAGACTGAATTTTTGTATGTATATGAGGAGAAAGTAATGAAACATACAACCTATGCAGTTATTGATATAGGTTCCAATTCGCTGCGGCTGATGCAGGGAACCCGTCAAGATGACGGGAGCTGGCTCTTCTCGCCGAAGGAATTGGCAACGACCCGTCTGGGAAAAGATATAGAAAAAACAAATCATTTATCTGCAAAAGGAGTACGTGACTCACTGCAGGCGATGGCGGCTTGGCAGCAAAAGCTGCAGGCGCTGCCTGTATGCGCTGTGGCTACCAGTGCCGTTCGGGAAGCGGCAGATGGGCAGGCGTTTTTGGCAGAAATACGGTCGCGGTTTGGCTGGAACTGCCGTACACTGACCGGAACGGAAGAAGCGGCTTTTAGTTTTTGCGGTGCTTCTTCGACAAACAGCCAGGATGGCTGCACAGCCGTTCTTGATATTGGCGGCGGCAGCAGTGAAGTAGCTGTAGGTGCGGCCGGAACGGTACAGTGGTCTCACAGTTATCCTATAGGTGCCGTGCGGCTGACAGGCAGCCCCGTATGGACGGAAGAAGATGTGGCAGCCATTCGCACGCACTGTGAAAAACAATGGCTGCCCCTGCCGCAAAAGCCGGATATTGTTATCGGCGTAGGCGGCACGCTGACGACGCTGGCAGCGATGGAACAGAAAATGACCGTATACGACCCGGCATGTATTACGGGATATACAGTAACTCAGGACAAGCTGGCAGCACGTATGGCACGGCTGCTGCAGATGACGCCGGAGGAACGGCAGCATGTACCGGGACTGCAGCCAAAACGCAGTGACATTATTTTAGCCGGATTGGCAATTCTGCAGTCCTTTTTACAGCATTATCACATAGAATCCATACAGATGAGTGAACGGGATTTATTGGAAGGTGTCTTTTATAAAGAAGCCTTTCAAGCTGGAAAGGCAGACAGGTGCTGACCATGGATATACTGAAAAAGGTAGCGGCATTTTGTCGGGACAAAGCATTGTTTGCTGACGGGGACAAGATCGTTGTTGCCTGTTCCGGAGGGCCCGATTCACTGGCGCTGCTGGATATATTGGCAAGATTGGCTCCGGCTCATCATTTGCAGCTGCTTGTCTGTTATGTACACCATGGCATTCGCCGGGCTGCCGATGAAGAAGTAGAACGTGTGCGGCAGGAAGCGGCACGCAGGCACTGCGCGTTTGTATGCTGCCGCAGCAATGTGCCTGCCGTGGCAGCCAGGGAGCATCGATCTTTGGAAGCTGTCGGACGGGATGAACGGTACCGCCTGCTGCGGCAGGAAGCAAAAAAATGGCAGGCCCGTGCCATTGCAGTAGCCCATCACCGCAATGACCAGGCTGAAACGGTATTGCTTCATGTCCTGCGCGGCAGCGGTTTATCTGGACTCAAAGGGATGCAGCCGAAACGCGGCGATATTATTCGTCCCTTGTTGGACTTGACACGGCAGGAGATAGACGAGTATATTGAAAAGCAGCAGCTGCGGCCATGCCATGATGAAACGAATGATTCAGACGTATTTTTCAGAAACCGGATTCGTCTGCATTTACTGCCGTATTTAAAACAATATAATCCGGCTATTGTTGCTGATTTAAACCGCTTAGCACAGTTGGCGCAGGCCGACGATGATGTTTTGCAGCAGGAAACGGCACGGATATATGCGGCATTGGCTGTTTGCCAGCAGGAAACGGTCTGCGTTGACAAAAAAAAGTTTTTGGTCCAGCCGTTAGCTGTACAGCGCCGTATCATTCGGTTGTTATGTCAGGATGTGACGGGAAGTATGAAAAATATTTCCTTTCAGCATGTAGAAACAGTACGAAAATTGGCTTTTAAGGGTGCCGGCAAGCAGTTTCAAACCGGTACATGGCTGGCTTATACGACACGAACGGCGCTTTGCATGAAGCCTTGTTTGTATCGACGCTGAGACGGCTGTTGTTGTTCAAGCCGATACAGCAACACCATAATGTAAATGTATTCAGGAGGGAATATCCATGCATCAGGATGTAAAAGAAATTTTATTTACAGAAGAAATTATCAAAAAACGCGTACGTGAATTAGGTGCGCAAATTAGCAAAGATTATGCCGGTAAAACGATTCTCATGTGCGGCATTTTAAAAGGAGCGGTTACATTTTACACCGATTTGGCACGTACGATTGACACGACTGTCTTGTTTGATTTTATGAGTTGTTCCAGCTATGGTTCCGGCACAACATCTTCCGGCGCTGTAATGGTACGCAAGGATTTGGATACGGATGTGCGGGGCAAAGACGTCCTTGTCGTAGAAGATATTATTGACACGGGCATTACGCTGAGTCATTTGGTGCCGCTGCTGAAAAAACGGGGGGCAAACTCTGTCAAATTAGCTACGCTGCTCAGCAAACCGGCACGCCGCCAGGCAGACGTTCCCGTAGATTATAATGGTTTTGAAATTCCTGATGCCTTTGTTGTCGGCTATGGGCTGGATTATGACGGACGGTACCGCAACTTGCCGTATATCGGTATTTTAAAAGAAGAAATATATACCAAATAAAAAAAGAAATATGGTGCAGTATAGACTTGTTTTTATGCAAAAAGCTGTTGTTGCTTTGCTGGAAGTGTGGTAAGATAAGATTGTATTGGTTGGATAAAATCACTTAAAAATAGATTCCAATGAAAGGAGTATTATTTTGAGCAAATTTGTGCGTAATGTAAGTTTATACTTACTGATTATTATCGTTGCTGTATCTATTATTGATGCATTTACGACGAATAAATCTGACAAATCGGAAATTTCTTATACCAATTTCATGAATCAGGTTGAACAAAAGAAAGTAGATGCCGTACAGATTACAGCAGACCATGCTATTGTTGGTCAGCTGAAAGACGGCACGTCCTTTACGTCGTATGCCCCAACGGATTCAGCACTTATGCCGGCACTGCGTGATGCAGAGGTCAATGTCATTGCCAAGCCGCCGGAACAGCCTTCGTGGTGGATGAACCTGCTGAGTTCCATTTTGCCGATTTTGATTTTAATCGGTGTCTGGTTCTTTATTATGCAGCAGACCCAGGGCGGCGGCGGCCGTGTCATGAATTTCGGCAAAAGCCACGCAAAAATGCATGGTGAAGGTAAAATTAAAGTGTCCTTTAAAGACGTTGCCGGTGAAGACGAAGCGAAAGAAGAATTGGCGGAAATCGTCGAATTCCTCCGCAACCCCAGTAAATACAATAACATTGGCGCTAAGATTCCCAAAGGCGTACTGCTCTTTGGCCCTCCGGGCACAGGGAAAACGCTGTTGGCCCGTGCCGTTGCCGGAGAAGCCGGTGTTCCGTTCTTCAGTATCAGCGGCTCCGACTTTGTAGAAATGTTTGTAGGTGTCGGCGCTTCCCGTGTCCGCGACTTATTTGCCCAGGCGAAGAAAAATGCCCCATGCATTATTTTCATCGATGAAATTGATGCAGTAGGGCGTCAGCGTGGTGCCGGTCTTGGCGGGGGTCATGATGAACGTGAACAAACATTAAACCAGCTGCTTGTTGAAATGGATGGCTTTGGTTCCAATCAGGGCATTATTACGATCGCGGCAACAAACCGGCCGGATATTTTGGACCCGGCATTGCTTCGTCCCGGACGCTTTGACCGTCAGATTACTGTAGACCGTCCGGATTTGCGCGGCCGCCGTGCAATCTTGGAAGTCCATGCCAAAGGCAAACCGTTAGGCAAAGATGTAGATTTGGACATCATTGCCAAAAAGACACCGGGCTTTACCGGTGCTGACTTGGGCAATCTGCTCAATGAAGCAGCATTATTAGCTGCCCGTGCAGACAAAAAAGTCATTAACATGCCGGAATTAGAAGAAGCAAGCGAAAAAGTATGCTTTGGTCCGGAACGGCGCAGCCATGTGATTAGTGAAAAAGAAAAACGCTTGACAGCCGTTCATGAATCCGGTCATGCGTTGATTGCGTACCTGCTTCCCGATGCCGATCCGGTACATAAAGTTACGATTATTCCGCGCGGCCGGGCTGGCGGCTATACGATGATGCTGCCGGAAGAAGACCGCTCCTATGAAACCAAATCCTACTATTTGGCCCAGATTCGCGTAGCTTTGGGCGGCCGGGCTGCAGAAGAAATTGTGTTCCATGAGATCAGCAGCGGCGCATCCGGTGATTTGCAGAGCGTAACGCGTATTGTCCGTCAGATGATTACCCGTTTGGGGATGAGTACCAAATTGGGACCGATGGTTTTTGGTGAACAGCAGGAACAAGTATTCCTCGGCAAAAACTTAGGACATGACCGCAACTACGGCGAAGGCGTAGCGGAATTAATCGATAAAGAAATGCATGACATGGTTTCAGAAGCTTATGCCGATGTACTGCGCATGCTTCGTGAACATATTGATGCCTTGCAGAATATGGCAAAGGCATTGATGGAAGTCGAAACGATTAATCATCAGCAAGTAGACAATCTGATTAAGTTCGGTACGCTGGACAATCCGGAAGATAAGAAAAAAGAAGAAGAAGCTCCTGCAGCGGATGCAGAAGACAGGGCTTCAAGTGAAGAAAACAAAGAAACAACGCAGGATGCACCGGCTTCAGTGGAAATTAGTCCATGGGGCAATGCAATTCCTGACAATAAAGAAAAAGAATAAACGGAAGAATAAAAGCTGCGAGATCTTCGCAGCTTTTATTGATATCCAGACGAAAAAGATTTTAAGACTAGCTGCAAAATACAGAATATTTGTTAAAAATATTAAGATAGTATATAATAAAAAATAAATATGGAATAACAATTGCACATAATTATGGTATTGACATGCTTTGCTTTTATGCTACAATTTCATTATGCATTCAGAAACGTCTGTGTGTTAGCAAATAGTGTATATAGGTTTGAGTAGAGGTGAAACATATGAGACAGGATATCCTGGATTACTTAACAGCACATAAAGGAGAATTTGTATCTGGACAAAAAATTTCCGAATTATTTGGCATTTCTCGTACGGCTGTCTGGAAACATATTCGTATTCTCAAACAACGGGGGTACGTAATTGAATCATATACAAAGAAGGGGTACTGTCTAAAAGAAGCACCTGAACTGATTAGACCGGAACAAATTTCCGACGCACTTCACACGCAAATTATTGGCAAAAAGATAATGTATTACGAACGAGTTGACTCAACAAATACAGTAGCCAAAAAAATGGCAGACCAGGGAGCGGCTGATGGAACGGTAGTTGTTGCAGAGGAACAGACCGGCGGCCGGGGACGGCTGGAACGTTCTTTTATGTCACCGTTTGCCCAGGGATTATGGTTTTCTGTTATTGTCCGTCCCAATTTTCCTCCCATGGAAGTATCTAAAATGACATTGGTTGCAGCCGTAGCAATTACAAAAGTACTGCGCAAGATGGGATTAATTCACTGCGGCATCAAGTGGCCGAATGATATTTTGGTTCATGGCAAAAAAATGGTGGGCATTTTGACCGAACTCAATGCATCCGTTGAAAAAATTAACTACTTAGTGATGGGAATTGGCATTAATACAGCGTTGTCTAAAAAATCACTGCCGAAAGACCTGAAAAAAACGGTTACTAGTTTTGCCATAGAAGATGTGTCTGTACAGCGCAATCAGTTGCTGGCAGAAATTTTACAGCAGCTGGAACACTACTATATCGTGGCACAGGAACAGGGATTTGCGCCTATTTTGGAAGAATGGAAAGTCTTATCCTGCACATTGGGACAGGAAGTAAAGGTTATTGCCAGTGACAAAACGTTCAGCGGCAAAGCCGTCGATTTGGATGAAAACGGAAACCTGCTGGTTGATACAGGCACGGCGATAGAAAAAGTATTAGCAGGCGATGTGCATATTCGCCCGGCAGACTAAGCGCATAAATCATGAACTGCAAACTATAAATTAAAAACTGCAAACAAATGGGGCTGCCGCTTCGTGCGACAGCTCCATTTGCTGCATATATGGAACAATGCAGGAAATGAAATAAACGGCATGGATTTTCGGTAAAGACTATCCAAGAAGGAAAAACTCTGTTATTATATTAGGCGTATATTACTTCATTTACGCAGGGAGAGTAAAAATCATGTTATTAGTTATCGATGTAGGAAATACGAATATTGTGCTGGGCGTTTTCAAGGGTGAAGAATTGTTGGACCATTGGCGCGTCTCGACCAATCGGCTTCGTACGACAGACGAATACGGCGTATTGATTCGAAATTTATTTTATCTCAATGGCGTGGATGCAGAAGAAATTAAGGCGATTATTATTTCTTCTGTCGTGCCGCCGGTCATGCCGACGTTGGAACGGATGTGCCAGCGGTATTTTGGCTTAGTCCCGCTTGTTATCGGACCGGGCGTCAAAACAGGAATGGATATTAAATATGATAATCCGCGTGAAGTCGGCGCAGACCGTATCGTCAATGCTGTCGGTGCCTATGCGAAATACGGCGGACCTGTAATTATCATTGATTTTGGTACGGCAACTACATTTTGTGCAGTAGATAAAAAAGGAAACTATTTGGGCGGTTCCATCTGTCCGGGTATTGGCATTTCGACAGATGCGCTGGTACAGCGGACAGCTAAGCTGCCGCGTATCGAAATACGCCGCACGGAACGGGTCATTTGCCGCAATACGGTGGAAAGCATGCAGGCCGGTGTATATTATGGATTCGTAGGACAAATTGACGGTATTGTCAGCCGGATGCGCAAAGAACTGGGATGCAACGCCAAAGTAGTTGCAACCGGCGGTTTGGCCGTCGTCATTGCACCAGCGTCCCGTTCGATTGATGTTGTAGAACCTATGCTGACGTTAGAAGGACTGAGAATTATCTATGAACGCAACTGCTAGAAAATTTTCTATTGGTTCTGTTGAGTTGGAGCATCCCGTCATATTGGCACCGATGGCCGGTGTTTGTGACTTACCGTACCGCGTCATTGCCCGTCGCTATGGCGCGGCATTGGTGTGCGCGGAAATGATTAGTTCCCAGGGAATTCGCTACAGTAATGCGCATACGGAGGAACTGTTGCGCATTGATAAACGGGAGCACCCCTTATCGATGCAGATATTTGGTTCCGATCCGGCAGTGATGGCGCAGGCTGCAGCTGTCGTAGAAAGAGCTGGCGCAGATATTGTCGATATTAACATGGGGTGTCCTGTTAAAAAAGTAGTAAAAAACGGCGATGGTTCTGCACTGATGAAAAATTTGCCTCTAGCAGAAAAAGTGATTCAAGCAGTAGTTGATGCCGTATCGATACCTGTTACCGTCAAAATGCGGACTGGGTGGGACGACCATTCTTTTACGGCAGTAGAGCTGGCAAAACGGGCAGAGCAGGCAGGTGCAGCGGCTATTACGGTACACGGACGGACGCGGGAACAGTTTTACAGCGGGCGCGCTGATTTAAACAAGATACGGCAGGTCGTAGACGCAGTGACTATTCCTGTCATTGGCAACGGGGATATTGTTGACGGACCGTCAGCCATGCGCATGTTCACTGAAACCGGCTGTGATGCCGTCATGGTAGGCCGCGGCGCCCAGGGCAATCCCTGGATTTTTCCGCAGATTTATCATTATATGGAAACAGGAGAAGTATTGCCGCCGCCGACACCGCAGGAACGGTATGCGCAAATCTTGGAACATTTTGAAGCATTAGTGGCATATAAAGGAGAATATATCGGCATTCGGGAAATGCGTTCTCATGCTTCTTGGTATACAAAAGGTATGTATGGTTCGGCTGGACTGCGTGAACGAATTAACCGGACAAAATCAGCCGATGAGTTTAGGACGATTATCCACGAGATGATGGCAGAGATGAATTGACATACCTTGGAGATACGAATATAATTAAAGGTACGGTAAAAAAGTAATAATCCCATAGTGCCAAGGTACCTTGACACTATTTTATTTGTAATCATAACGAAAAGGAGCAGCACTATCATGACCAACGAAACGCTGATTACGCAAGAAGGTTTACAGAAGTTAAAAGACGAACTCAATGAACTGAAATCTGTCCGTCGTATTAAAGTTTCCAAACGTATTCAGGAAGCTATCGCACTGGGCGACTTGAGCGAAAACTCTGAATATGATGATGCCAAAAATGAACAGGCTTTTATTGAAGGCCGTATTGCCGAATTGGAAGGCAAAATCCGTACAGCAAAAATCATTAAGGAAGAACCGGGTGATTCTGCTAAAGTACGCCTTGGCTCCAAAGTTATATTAGAAGATGTTGAAACAGGCGACCGGTTTGACTATACGGTTGTTGGTACAGCCGAAGCCGATCCGTTCAATAATAAAATTTCCAACGAATCTCCTGTAGGTAAAGCTATTTTAGGGCAGACAATTAGTCAAAGCAACCCGACGATTGTTACGGTTAAAGCACCGGCAGGCGAACTCAAATACCGCATTTTGCCGCCAGATGCAGAATAATCTTATAGGAGGAATAACCATGTCGGATACGAAAGAAAAAGAAACTCCCGTAGTGGAAGAGGAAAAGTTAAATGACCAAATGAAGGTACGCCGCGAAAAAATGCAGGAATTTATTGATGCCGGCGTATACCCGTATGGACAAAAATTTGATTGGGATTATCATGCCCAGGATGTCAAGGCAAGAGCAGAAGGATTGGAAAAAGATAATTCTGTTGTCCGTGTAGCCGGCCGTTTGATGGCTATTCGCCGTCATGGCAAAACCGCATTCTGCGTACTGCGCGATTTGAGCGGCGAAATCCAGTTATATTTCCGTAAAGATATTTTAGGCGAAGATTCATACGCTTTGTTTAAATTATTGGATATTGGCGATATTGTCGGTGTAGAAGGCACTGTATTTACGACACATACAGGCGAAACGACAGTCCGTGTAGAAAAATGGACACTGCTGTCCAAATCCCTGCGTCCGCTGCCGGAAAAATTCCATGGCCTGACGGACAAAGAAACACGGTATCGCCAACGCTATTTGGATTTGATTGTTAATCCGGAAGTCAAAGATACATTTATCAAACGGTCTAAGATTATCAAAGGCATCCGCAAATATTTGGATGACCGCCAGTTCTTGGAAGTCGAAACACCGATGCTCCATACGATTGCCGGCGGTGCTGCAGCTCGTCCATTTAAAACCCACCACAATGCGCTGGATATCGACATGTATTTGCGTATTGCACCGGAACTTCATTTAAAACGCCTCCTTGTCGGCGGTTTGGAACGGGTCTATGAAATGAACCGCTGCTTCCGTAACGAAGGGATTGATACACGGCATAATCCGGAATTTACGACAGTCGAATTGTACCAGGCATATGGCGATTTGGAAGATGTCATCTTTATTACAGAAGACCTTGTCGCAAAATTGGCACAAGAATTGTACGGCACGACCAAATTGACATACATTGATAAAGAAATTGATTTGACACCGCCTTGGAACCGCATGACGATGATTGAAGCTGTCAAGAAATTTACAGGCAAAGATTTTGCGGAAGTCAAGACGATTGAAGAAGCACGGGCTATTGCCGATGAACTTCACGTAGAATATACGGAATTTGACGGTATTGGCAAAATCATTAATGGCTGCTTTGAAGACTATGTAGAAGAAAACTTAATTCAGCCGACGATTATTACAGGCCATCCATTGGAAATTTCGCCGCTTACGAAACAAGACAGAGAAAATCCATTGCTCACGTATCGGTTTGAAGCATTCATCTACGGCCGCGAACTGGCAAACGGTTTTTCGGAATTAAATGACCCCATTGACCAGCGCAACCGGTTTATGGAACAAATGAAAGAACGGGAACGGGGCGATGAAGAAGCCCATCAGATGGATGAAGATTACTGCTGCGCATTGGAATACGGCTTACCGCCGACAGGCGGCTTGGGCATCGGTATTGACCGTTTGGTCATGTTCTTGACCAATAGTGCGTCTATCCGCGATGTACTCTTATTCCCGACGATGAAACCGATTGAACAGTAAAAAGCCGCGTTGTATTCATAGGTACGATACATGTAGGATACGATAAGTTTTTAGCTGCATGCTAGCAGGTATGTTGTAATAAACATACCTGCTTTTGTGTATATTGTATAAAAAAGGAGTAGGTTAGGTTGAAAGCAAATAGAGTTGATGTTGTCCTGTTTATGGGACAGAGCAATATGGCTGGGCGGGGCGTAGCCGACATGGCTCCTCGTGTTCAACCCGGCATGGGCTATGAGTATCGTGCGATTACGGCCCCAGATCGGCTAGTACCGCTGCAAGAACCGTTTGGAAAAGAAGAAAATAATCCAAACGGCGTATATGAACCGGGAATGAAAACGGGCTCCTTGGTCTCGGCCTTTGTCAATGCCTGCACAGCGCGTACGGGGATTCCTATCGTCGGCGTTTCCTGTGCCAAAGGCGGCTCGGCAATTGCTGAATGGCTCCCTGGCACTGCGTATTATCAAGATGCCGTGCAGCGAACAAAGCAGTGTCGGCAGTATTTAGATCGACAGGGATACCAAGTACGGCGGCAGTATATGGTATGGTGCCAAGGATGTACTGATGGTGATTTGCATACAGATCCTCACCAATATAAAAAAGCAACAGAACTGATGATTCATCAATTTATGAAGGACGCATCCATGGAAGTTTGCTTTCTCATACAAATTGGCAATCATCGCGACGATCCGCAGTTGTATGTTCCTATTCAGCAGGCTCAGGAAGAACTGGCTGCAGAACATAAAGATATCATTATAGTCAGCCGTCAGTTTAAAACATTTGCAGCACGTCATCTGATGAAAGACGAATTCCATTATTTACAGCCTGGATATGATCTGGTAGGAGGCGAAGCCGGTGCTGTTGTAGGAGAGTATTGGATGGCTCATTCCATGAATATGTAGTCTCTTGTCCGTATGCAAAATATGATATTTGATTCTTTTTAGTATAAAAGCCATTTATGTATTGCTCCTAGAAAAATAGCATGGTATAATGCAACTATCGACGCCCTTTGAAATGTATCGAAGGGTGTTTTTTTCACTGTCTGTCAGAGGAGGAATCATGATGAAAGGAAGAGCGATGATACTGGCTGCCGGTATCGCCTTGGGAATGGCATTTTCGATACAAGCGGCTGATGCCGTGCCGCTGCAGCCGCATACAGCCTCTCAAGGCAGTATACTTGGACAGCAGAAGATTGTTTCTCCGCAGCAAAAAAAGGGCACGCGTGCACAGGCTGCAGCGGTACCCAATCAAGTATCTAAAGAGGACACAGATAAAAAAGGGGATAAAACGGCAGATACGATGCTGACGCCGGAACAGATAGCTGCGATTGAAATTCCAGATCCGGTCATACTGTCTAAAATGGATTTTCAAATAGGGACCATTCGGCGCGGCAACACGCTGAATAAAGTAAAGCGCATTTTTGGCAGTCCGACGAAATATTCACAAAGTACGCATTATACGACGATGCAGTATGACAGAGAGGATTTGAAACTGCGCGTAGTCAGCCGTAATGATATCGTGCCTGTCTTAAAAAGACAAGAAGCAGAAAGAAAATCTGTTCGGACAGGCGTCGATGCAGTATATTTGGGACATGGAGAAAATATATTGCTGAGCCGAGAACTGCATTTGAAAATGCCGACAGAAGTACTGGTGCGGCAGTTTGGCATACCGACAAACGTTTTGCGGGACGCCGATGCCAATGTATACTACATGGTGTATCAACATCCTGCAGAAAATACGGATATGATTTTTGCGATTGCCAATCGTAAAATTGAACGCGTTGCTTTGATGCAGGCCCGTCCTCCATACAGCGATGGTAATGAGCAGCTGACCCAGCAGAAACGGGCAGAACGAGATTTCACGTTGATGGGGTTTGGCTTAGATGTGCCGTTTCAAGCCAATAAATACAATATGTGGAATAATCTTGTCAAACGGGATACACATAATTTTTGGCTGTATGGGGATTATGGCATAGAAGTGGATAAGCGCAATACCGTGCGCAAGGTATTTTTATTGACCAACAATGCGTATACGGGCCGCGGGGCTACGTTGGGATACCATATCTCAACTATTTTAAAATTGTACGGACGGCCTGACCGTGTAGAAATGGGGCCTGGCGGTGAGAAATCCGTAGATGCCTATTATTATGACAGTCCATTTCAGAAAGGCGTGTCGCTGGTATTTGTCGTAAGACATGAAACACAGTATGTAGAAGATGTTATATTAACCGATTCACCGATAAAAAATTTACAAGATCCAATGACGCGTTATGGATTGAAATAATTGCTGTATGGCTCATAAAACATAGAAAAACTTGGTCTATATCTAAATAAAATACTAAAATTGCTTTACTTATATGACTGAATTCCAGTATAATAAATATAAATACTACTAGCAGATGAAGGTGATTTTCATGGTTACAGATTCAGATGTTTTAAAACGTTGGAAGTACATTGCCCAGGAAGATGAAAAGTTGTTGATTCTCATTGGGGGTCCCGGCTCCGGCAAGAGCAAACTGATTCGTGAATTGACATTCCAAGATGGATGGAAAATTTGTGAAGCAAAGGAATTGTTTGACGATGAATTTTTGGAAATTCCTCGCGCTGACCGTCCGGATAAAGCCATTTCGCTCATTTCAACGGCAATTCATCGACTCAACGCCCGCGTTGTTATGATTGATAATGTAGAATTTCTGTTTGCGCCGATTCTAAATTTAAACCCCGTGCAGATGCTGAAAGAATTGAGCCGCGAATGCCCGATTATTGTCAGCTGGCGCGGCAGCTTGGAAGGCAATACGTTGTATTTTGAACACAATGGCGATCCTAAATACGCTAAATTTACGTTGGAAAATCCCAACCATGTTATTTCATTAGATTAATGCGTATATCTGAAAAGAGTCTGCTGCATGAAGCGGCAGGCTCTTTTTCTATAGGCAAATGTATGGATTTTTTGAGATGCTGTTTATAAAATAGTTAGCTTTACCGTATATACTGAAACGTGCTGAAGTAGGTTATCGGCATGCAGGGAAACGGGAAGAAAAGACATGCCGGGCATACTTTTTTTCTGTTTCACAGTATGATATAATATGTTTTTGAGTATGAAATTTTATTGGTTGAAAAGGAGCAATGCATACAATGAGTGACTATATGATTGCAATCATATTGGGGATTGTGGAAGGGGTTACAGAATATCTGCCTGTATCTTCGACAGGCCATATGATTTTGGTCGGCGACTGGCTGGGATTTGACGGCCCGCGGGCAAGCGTGTTTGAAGTATTTATTCAGTTAGGTGCTATTTTATCGGTTCTTTTAATTTATAAAGAAAAATTTATCCGTATGCTGAAGCAGTACCGCTGCTGGAATTTGTTGAAAAAAGAAAATTGGTGCCGCAATGATACGGGGCTGACGTTAGCCCATGTAGCTGTCGGGATTGTACCGGTCATGTGCATCGGGTATTTGGCACACCATGCGATTAAGGCATATCTTTTTTCTGCAGGGACAGTTATTATTGGCTTGATTATCGGCGGTATTTTCATGCTGGCAGCTGAAAAGGCAAAGATGCGGATTGTTTGCAATGATGTAGAAAAAATGACTATTATGCAGGCTTTTCTCGTTGGTGCGTTTCAAATTTGTGCTTTGTGGCCCGGATTTTCCCGCTCTGGTTCTACGATTGCCGGCGGTCTGTTCTTGGGGCTGAGCCGTAAAGCAGCGGCGGACTTTTCTTTTATTATTGCTGTGCCGGTCATGATTATTGCTTGTTTTTACGACTTGCTGAAAAGCTTGAATGATTTAAACAGCAATGATTTGGTCATGATTGCGATTGGGTTTGTCGTAGCTTTTGTCGTAGCGTATATATCTGTATTATGGTTTTTGCGCTTCTTAAACAAATCGACATTGACCTCCTTTGCTTGTTATCGGTTCTTGGTTGCGATTATTTCATTCGCATACTTTTTCATTCTGAAATAACTATATACTGTATATAAAAATGGCTGTAACAAAATGAGAACTTTTCATCCATTTTGTTACAGCCATTTTACTATATTGTTTTACGGGTATATATATAACTGGCAGCGTGATGTTAAGCTGCATACAAAAAAACTAAAAACGTTTGCAAAAAAACAGGGCACATGACAGCCCCTTTGCTACAGCCTATCAGTGTGCAGGTGCTGACAGGTTAGCGAAAGCGGCAGAGATTTCATCAATAAACGGTTTGGGATCGGCGTCAGCAGGCAAATCACGCAGAATGCTCTGCATCATGTTGGGATAAAACAGATTTACGCCCTGCATGTAGACATAGTAATAATACTGCAGGGTATGGTCGCCATTGAGGATAAGCGGTGCCGTTTCATCGTTTACGGAAAACGCCAAGTCATAAAAATCGAGCAGTTCTTGTTTGAAACGGTTTAAATCGAGTTTGTTTTCACTGTAGTCCTGCAGCAAATTGGAACCCATTTCAGCAAGTGAATCTGAAAGGGCATTAGCTTTTTGGGGAAGAGACACGTGATTGTCTTCCATAATATGATGAAGCGTATGCAGTGAACTGATGAGAGATTCACAGAAAAAATTGAAGGTAAATAATCCTTCTGAACCTGTAAGGTTGGTAAATGTATAAGCATCCATACGTTGTTCTCCTTTTCATCGGTAAGATACTTTATTATAGCATAAATTCGTGAAAATGAATTGAGTCCTGCTGGGGAATATGGTAACATGATATAAGACTTGATATCTAGACAATACAGAAAG
>DJEN01000095.1:0-4151 GCA_002431345.1 Megasphaera sp. UBA5897
AAAAAGCTGAATTTGCTGATTGTACCTGCTGATAGTTTTGGCTGTCCGGGATATGTACGCGTATCGTACTGTGTAGAGCCGGATATGATAAAACGGTCATTTGGTGCCTTTAAAAAATTGATGGCGCAGTATACATAACTATAGTAAAGAAAGAGGGGCTTATGATGACTGTCTATGATGAATACCAAACAAAACTGTGTACACCGGATGTAGCAGTACATTTGGTCAAAGATGGAGATTGGATTGATTACAGCCAGACCTGTTCATTCCCTGCTGAGTTGGATGCGGCATTGGCAAAACGGCGGGATGAGCTGCACGATATCAAAGTAAGAAACGCCATTTCCTGTCGGCCGATTCAGATAGTGGAACAAGATCCGGAACAAAAAACATTTACCTATAACTTATGGCATTGCTCCGGATTGGACAGACGCTATTTGGATGCAGGACAGGCATTTCATTCGCCCATGATTTTTCGCAACTGCAGCTCCTATTATGAGCGCGGCTATGCGCCTGTCAATGTAGCTATGGTCACGGTTGCGCCGATGGATAAGCACGGCAATTTTAATTATGGTCTGACAAACTGCTGCCAGCAGGCGATGCTGGATGCGGCGGATAAGATTATTTTGGAAGTCAATGAGGAAATGCCTGTCATCTACGGGATGGAAAATGACCATATTCATATATCGGATGTTGACTGCATCGTAGAAAGTCATGCGCCTTTGTGTACGGCACCGAGCCGGGCAGCCAGTGATATAGACCGGCAGATAGCCAAAAACATATTCCCGTATCTACACGACGGTATGACGCTGCAGCTGGGGATTGGCGGCATGCCCAACGCACTGGGTGTACTCATTGCAGAATCTGATTTAAAGGATTTGGGCATGCATACGGAACTAATGAGTGACGGCTACCTTGATTTGTACAAAGCAGGAAAAATTACAAATAAGAAGAAAAAACTGCAGAAAGGAAAAGGTGTCTTTTCCATCTGCCTGGGGTCTAAAGAGTTGTATGAATTTTTAGACCATAATCAGGATATTTTGTCGGCGCCCATGCAGTATGTCAACGATCCGGAAACGATTCGCCAGCTGGATGATTTTGTATCCATTAATGGCTGTATTGCCATGGATTTGTATGGACAAGTTTGTTCTGAATCTGCCGGAACACGGCAAATCAGCGGCACAGGCGGCCAGCTGGATTTTGTAACAGGGGCATACATGGCGGCGCATGGCAAAGCGTTCTTGGCAATGCCGTCTATGCATGTGGATAAAAAAGGCGTGCGTCATTCCCATATTCTGCCTAAATTTACAGAAGGGGACATTATTACGACGCCCCGGACGCAGGCCCCGTATATGGTAACGGAATATGGCGTTGCCAATTTGTCTGGCCTGACTACTTGGCAGCGGGCCGAAGCCATTATTCAAATTGCGCATCCTGATTTTAGGGAAGACCTTATCAAAGCTGCTGAGAAGCAGCGTATTTGGCGGCGGAGTAATAAACGATAGTTTTTGTATCACCCCTCTGTTTGTCTGCCGGAGTAATCTTTGCCTTCGGCAGACCCCGCTGTCGGGGGCGTGATAGTTGTGGCATACAGAAAGGTATTGATGGAGGCGATGTTTCATGCACAACGACAGATACGCTGGCTGTATTTACTGCTCAGTGTAGTACTATTGCTTTGTCTGGGACTGATTTATGCTTGGTCTATTTTTCGCGTTCCCTTGGAAAATGAGTTTGGCTGGTCAAAAGCAGAAACATCTATTACGTTTTCTATTTCTATGATGATGTTTTGCTTGGGCGGCGTTGTTTCCGGCGTCTTGACAGAACGGCGCGGTGTACGCACTACCTTGATTTTATGTGCTGTATTGTTGGCATCCGGCTTTGTGAGCACTTCGGGCATACACTCGTTATGGGGCATATATGCCGCATATGGCGGCTTGGCTGGCTTGGGTTCCGGTCTGGGATATAATGCAGTTATCAGTACTATTGTCAAATGGTTCCCGGATAGGCAAGGATTTGTATCCGGCATATCGTTGATGGGATTCGGCTTTGGCGCGATGATTTTGGGAACGTTGGGAGCCAGTTTAATTATCACGGTTGGCTGGCGGCTGACCTTTTTGCTTATTGGCATAACGTTTGGCGTTCTCGTTCTCTTAGGAGCGGCTCTGCTGCGTCCCGCACCGATGGATTTTTTGCAGCAAATGAAACATGCGATGAAGGGACGCGGCGTGTTTTTGGAAGACGTGGATTATCGGCAAATGCTGCGCAGAAAAAATTTTTGGTTGTACGTTTGCTGGGCCGCGGCTTTGGGAGCAGGCGGTTTGGCAGTAATTAATATATCTGCATCGTATGCAAGTGGATTTTTAGGAGGTGATTTGACAGAAGCGGCGGCTGTTGCAGGCATTGTATCGGTTGCCAACGGTATAGGACGTGTTGCGTTCGGCCAGTTGTTTGACAGCAAGGGATATAAAGTTACCATGCTGAGTGTGAGTTTGACGTTTTTTTTGGCCGGCGCTGCGTTGTTAAGTGCGGAATATACAGGTCAGTTGGCAATTCTTGCTGCAGGCTTTACGCTTATTGGTCTTTCGTATGGCGGTGTTACGCCTACTAATTCTGCTTATACGGCTTATTTTTTCGGACAGAAACACTATGCCCTTAATTTTAGTATTATCAACCTAAATCTAATTGCTGCTTCCTATATAGGGCCTATGTGCGCCAACGGCGCACCGATGACAGCGTTTCTGATTATGATAGGATTAGCCGTACTTGGCATGTGTTTGTCTTTTGTCATTAAAACTCCTTCGTGACAACGATATAAAATCGTGCTGCATACGGTACAGCTTCTTTACGACACAAATCAACTCCCCAAGAAGCATCGTATGGCAGCACGTTTTTATATGTATTCCTTCCTTGCATAATTGGGGGAGATTGCGTACAATACAGATAGACACTACTAGAGAAATGAAGGTGCAATTTATGAACGAAATGATAAAAAAGCTGGTCGATGCATACGGTAAAAAACTCATCGATAATCGCCGGTATCTCCACGCCCATCCGGAATTATCTTTTAAAGAAACCCAAACAGCTGCATGGATTAGACAGCATCTGCAGGCTGCAGGGATTCCCTTGCTGACGGGAATTCACGGCAACAGTACGGTCGGATATCTGAAAGGCAGCGCCGACGGTCCGGCCATTGGTTTTCGGGCAGATATTGACGCCTTGGGTCTTACTGAAGAAAATGACCTGCCGTATAAAAGCCAGCATGACGGCGTGATGCATGCTTGCGGCCATGATGCCCATACGGCAGTGCTGCTGGCTATGGCAGAAATCCTGGCGCAGCATAAAGAACTGATTCACGGCACGATTTATTTTATTTTCCAGCAGGCAGAAGAATTTTTGCCCGGTGGCGCCAAAGGATTGGTAGAAGACGGACTGATGGATTCGTTGGATTATATTTTTGGCTGGCATGTCAGTGCTATGGATACGGTCGGTACTGCCGACATTTCATCCGGTGTCCGCACAGCAGCTGTAGGCACATACGATTTGAGAATTACTGGCAAGGGTGGTCATGGCGGCTCGCCGCACCAATGCAACAACCCGATTATTCCCGCGGCAGAACTTGTCAGTGCCATCAATTTGATTCCGGCACTAAAATGCGACCCTTTGGCTAACTGTACTGTATCTGTCAGCAACCTGATTTGCGGTGTTGCCGGCGTGGACAATGTATTGCCGGAAACGGTGGTCATGGGCGGCAATATCCGCAGTCTGAATACGGATGTGCGGAATTTTGCCATGGCAGAAATTAAACGGCTGGCTGAATCGATTAGTGCTGCCCATCAATGCCAGTGTGATGTGCATTTGGTATATGGCTATCCGGCATTGGACGTCGATGCCGCATGCGCAGCTATTATGGAAAAAGCAGCACAGGAAATAGGATTGACTGTAGAAAAGAAAAATCCAAGCTTGGGAGCTGAAGATTTTGCCTACTACAGCCAGAAAAAACCGGCTGGATTTGTTCATTTAGGTTTGGCAGATCCGACAGGAGCTCATGCGCCTACACCGCATCATAACCCCAGCTTTTACATTGATGATGTAAAAGGACTGCCCCTGGCTCTGCAGTTCATTTTGACGACTTATTTGCTTGCCGTGAAAGAGCT
>DJEN01000095.1:4256-70614 GCA_002431345.1 Megasphaera sp. UBA5897
TGTATCGAGTACTGCAGGCTAATGACTAAAGCAGGCAGCAATATTTTATATAGAAGCTGGCTTTAGGGAACTTCTTCGTATATAGTTTCTTGACAATGTGTATAAAATACGCTACACTAATTACAAGTAAATAAACAGGGAGCTGATGAAATCGGCTGAGAGGAAGCTTATAGCTTCGACCTATAACCTGATTTGGATAATGCCAACGTAGGATAATATCATGACAGACTATCAGCAGAGGCGGTTATCCGGCCTCTGTTTTTTTATTCAACTCAATAGTTTGACCATGTGAGTGAGCGAGAGTTCATGAAGGGGTACACCACCGCGGGTGTAGTTCCTTTATGAACTCTTTTTTAGTAGGAGGTGTCTGGATGGTAACTGTGAAAATCAATGGGCAACAAGTGACATGGGATAAGCCGATGACTGTTCAGCAGTACCTGCAAACGCAGGGACATACGGCAGCACGTGTTGCCGTAGAGCAAAACGGCCGTATTGTTCCTAAAAGCGCATATGCTGTACAGCCAATACAAGACGGCGATACGGTAGAAGTCGTATCGTTTGTAGGAGGAGGCTGATATACAATGCTGACACAAGAAGAAATTTATGAAGCCTTGTGCAAACGCCACGGCAAAGAAATACAAGACAAACTAACTAAAGCCCGCGTGGCGATTGCCGGTTTAGGCGGACTGGGGTCTAATATAGCTGTTTTCTTGGCGAGAATTGGCGTAGGCCATTTGCATCTCATCGATTTTGACCGGGTGGATTTGACCAATCTCAACAGACAGCATTATTTTATCCGTCATGTAGGACACTATAAAACGGATGCGTTGAAAGAACAAATTTTGCAAATCAATCCGTATATTCAAGTAGTGACGGACTGCTTGAAAATTACGGCAGACAAGGTGCCGGCATTATTTGCCGATGAAGATATTATTTGTGAAGCCTTTGACGTGCCGGAACAAAAAGCCATGCTCGTCAATGCGGTGTTGGAAACCTTGCCGGAAAAGATATTGCTGTCAGGCAACGGCATGGCAGGATACGGCAACAGCAACGCCATTCGAACACGGCAGATTTTACCGCGGTTTTACCTTTGCGGCGATGAAGTCAGCGGCAATGACACGAAATCGCTGATGGCTCCGCGCGTAGCGATTTGCGCCGCGCATGAAGCCAATATGGCAGCCGCGTTACTTATTGAACATATAGGAAAAGAGGAATAAAAGATGACCTGGAAATTAGGAAACCATGAATTTCAATCTCGTTTTATTTTAGGCTCCGGTAAATATTCACTGACGTTAATCAAAGCAGCTGTGGAAAATGCGAAAGCGGATATCGTTACGCTGGCACTGCGCCGCGTCAATGACGGCGGCATGGCCAACATCTTGGATTATATTCCGAAGAATGTGACACTGCTTCCTAACACGTCCGGTGCCAGAAATGCCGACGAAGCCGTACGGATTGCCCGTTTGTCCCGTGAATTATGCCAAAGTGATTTGGTAAAAATTGAAATCATGCGGGACAGTAAATATTTGCTTCCGGACAACTATGAAACGATTAAAGCAACAGAAATTCTTGCTAAAGAAGGATTTACAGTTCTTCCTTATATGTATCCAGATCTAAATGTAGCCCGTGATTTGGCCAATGCCGGTGCTGCGGCTATTATGCCGCTGGGTGCGCCGATTGGTACGAATAAAGGCCTTTGCACCAAAGAATTTATTCAAATCCTCATTGATGAAATCGAACTGCCAGTCATCGTGGATGCGGGCATTGGCAGACCTTCCCAGGCTTGTGAAGCAATGGAAATGGGGGCAGCTGCTATTATGGCCAATACGGCGATTGCAACTGCCGGCGACGTGCCGCGCATGGCGGAAGCATTTAAGCTTGCCATTGAAGCAGGCCATTTGGCATACACAGCCAAATTAGGCCGTGTACAGGATAAAGGGGCCGCTTCTTCACCGCTTACGGGATATTTACACGACTAAGGGGGGAACAGTCATGAAAGATGAACATAAAGATGAACACGTTAATGAGAGCATTATCAGCGAAGAAGCCAAAGCGTTTTTGGAAAAGGAAAATCGTACAGACCATATGAAATACATGCCGGATATGGAAGTACTGGACAGTGATTTGCTGGATAAAGTAGTTCATGACATGGAAACATACGATTATGACAGCTATACGGCACAGGATGTACGTAATGCCCTGCAGCATGACCGGAAAACGCCGGAAGATTTCCGGGCCCTGCTCTCTCCGGCAGCA
The DNA here is from genome assembly GCA_002431345.1 of Megasphaera sp. UBA5897. GTDB lineage: Bacteria > Bacillota > Negativicutes > Veillonellales > Megasphaeraceae > Megasphaera. The sequence continues at coordinate 6,513 of DJEN01000095.1, forward strand.
CTGCCTTTCTTAGAGGAAATTGCCCAGCAGGCAAAAATAGAAAAGGAAAAGCATTTCGGCAATTCCGTCTGCCTGTTTACGCCGATTTACATTGCCAACTATTGTGAAAACTTCTGCATTTACTGCGGATTTAACCGCTACAACCATATCCGCCGGGCTCAGCTGACGTATGATGAAGTCGATAAGGAAATGGCTGCGATTGCCAAGACTGGCTTACAGGAAATCCTGATTTTAACCGGTGAAAGCCGTAATAAATCGACAGTTGAATATATTGGGGAAGCTTGTAAAATAGCTAGAAAATATTTCCGTATTATTGGTTTGGAAGTATATCCGATGAACAGTGATGATTATGCATATCTGCATGAATGCGGCGCCGATTATGTGACAGTCTTCCAGGAAACGTACCATGCCGACAAATATGAAACACTGCATTTGGCAGGGCACAAACGAATTTTCCCATACCGCTTTTATGCGCAGGAACGGGCTTTGAAAGGCGGCATGCGCGGCGTAGGCTTTGCCGCATTGCTGGGCCTTGACGATTTCCGTAAAGATGCGCTGGCAACAGGGATGCACGCATATTACCTGCAGAAAAAATATCCGCAGGCTGAAATTGCGTTTTCCTGTCCGCGTCTTCGCCCGATTATCAACAATGATAAAATCAATCCGATGGACGTACACGAAGCGCAGCTGCTGCAGGTTGTTTGCGCATACCGGCTCTTTATGCCTTTTGCCAGCATTACCGTGTCGACGCGTGAATGCGCCCGTGTTCGCGACAGTTTGGTGCAGATTGCGGCGACCAAGATTTCTGCCGGCGTCAGCACGGCAATTGGCGAACATTGCGCCGAAGCCGAAGACAAAGGCGATGCCCAGTTTGAAATATCAGACACACGTTCTGTTGATGACGTATATCAAAGCCTGCTGCAACATGATTTGCAGCCTGTTATGGCAGAATATATTTACGTTTGATTGCTCCTATATACCTCAATATCATATACAAAAACTCCCTGTGCCAGATAGTTTTGGTACAGGGAGTTTTATATATCAGTATGCTTCCGGCACATACACGGTCAAGAAGGAAGGCAGGATTTCCAATTCCAGCGGAAAAGACGGACCTTCGTCGCCGTCCATGTTGGTCGATAAGGGATGATCGTCTACAATCGTGATTTTAGCGTGCGTAAAGGTAGATAAGGTCATATATTCACAGCTTAACGGCGTACCGGCGAGAAATTCCGGAACTAACTTGATGAGATCTAAATACGTGAAATCTTTGAATACTGCCAGCCAGATTTTTCCGTCATCTACCCGGGCCTGCGGAGCAATGTTGCGGAAACTGCCGACGGAATTGGTCAGCATAGCCACAATAAGCGGTGAACGATATACCATCTGGCCTTCATCAGTTTCTATTTTGAACAGAGAGGTTTGATGATTTTGCAAGGCTTTAATTCCTGTTAAAAAATAAGCCAACGGGCCGAGACGTGTCTTTTGTTCAATGGACACTTGGCCGACGGCTTCCGGCATGATACCGGCAGCGACGGTGTTGACAAAATACCGGTCATTGGCGCGGGCAATATCGACATGCGTCGTTTTACAGTGCTTGAGCATGGCAATGGCCGCTTCCGGATGCAGGGGAATATGCAGTGCTCTGGCCAAATCATTGACTGTCCCCAACGGAATAAAACCAAAATTGATAGGGGTATTGGCTTGTGCCAGCCCATTGATGGTTTCGTTGAGCGTACCGTCTCCGCCCATGCAGAATACAGCGTGATAGCCATTTAAAGCAGCTTCTTTGGTCCAAGCTGTTGCATCGCCGGCTTTTCCGGTCTGCCGCAGTTCGACATCGTCAAACATGGTTTCCAGCTGTGCTTTTAAGGCATCTTTATGATATTTTGCTCGTTCCCGACCTGCTGTCGGATTGATAATCAACATACACCGGTTCACAGTACCTATCTCCTTACTCTGCCTCGATTATATAATGAAACGGATTTATAGTGAGTAATATTTATTATAGCATTGTCCAGAAAAAACGGGAAGGGATAAGAGGAGCCTGCAGCGTTTTTTTGTTTAAATATTTTTTAGTATTCAGATGATGAACGGAAAAGAATATGATATAGTAAAAGAAATACTACGTGAGGAGGAGTGGCAATGAATTTTGATGCTTCATATTACCCCTATGCGTCGCGGCGGGAAGTGCTGTACAGTCGCCGCGGCATGGTTTGTACTTCGCAAGCCTTAGCTGCACAGGCGGGACTGGACATGTTGAAAAAAGGCGGCAATGCAGTAGATGCGGCACTGGCGACAGCTATCAGCTTAGTCGTTTTGGAGCCGACAAGCAATGGCTTGGGAAGCGATGCCTTTGCGTTGATTTGGATGAAGGATACGCTGTACGGTATCAATGGCAGCGGCTGGTCGCCTGCCAAATTATCCAGGGAACGTGTAGCGGCGGCAGGCTATACAACGATGCCCAGCCGCGGCTGGATTCCTGTCATGGTGCCGGGAGCACCGGCTGCCTGGGCAGCTGTTCATCAGCGATTTGGCCGTCTGCCCTTTGCGGATTTGTTTGAACCTGCTATTGGCTATGCGGAAGACGGCTATGCCGTGCAGCCTACTGTGGCGGCACAGCTTGCAGAAAGCTGGCATGACTTTGCGGCCTATAAAGATGACAAAGCCTTTGCCGGGTTGTTTTCTACGTTTTTCCCCAAGGGCAGAGCGCATCGCGTCGGTGAAATCATGCGGCTGCCGGACCATGCCAAGTCGCTGCGTCTTCTCCGCGACAGTCACTGCCAAGCTATGTATACAGGCGAACTGGCGCAGGCAATAGATAACTGGTCGAGAGAAACAGGCGGCTGTATTCGCAAAGACGATTTGGCGTCGTATGCGCCGCAGTGGGTAGAACCGATTCATACGAATTACCGCGGCTATGATGTATGGGAAATACCGCCTAACGGACATGGTTTAGTCGTTTTGATGGCTTTGAACATTGCCCAGGGATTTTCTTTTTCACAGCGGGATACTGTTTCATCGTTTCACAGACAGATAGAAGCGATGAAGTTGGCATTTACAGATGGCAAGACATATATTGCCGATCCCCGCTATATGAAAACCGACTTGTCCTACTGGCTTTCGACGCAGTATGCAGAAGGCCGTCGCCGTTTGATTGGAGAACAAGCACTGCTGCCAAAGCCCGTGGATGTAAATAACGGCGGTACGGTATACCTTTGCACGGCAGATGCAGAAGGCAATATGGTTTCTTATATTCAGAGCAATTTTGACGGGTTTGGTTCCGGCATTGTCGTACCGGGATACGGCATCGCTTTAAACAACCGGGGCAATAATTTCAGCATGAATCCGGCCAGCGATAACTGCGTGGCTCCGCGCAAAAAATCCTACCACACCATTATTCCGGGATTTTTAACAAAAGACGGGAAAGCTGTTGGTCCCTTTGGCGTCATGGGCGGTTTTATGCAGCCGCAGGGACAAATGCAGGTTATCATGAATACGATTGATTATCACCTCAACCCGCAGGCTGCGCTGGATGCGCCGCGCTGGCAGTGGACGGGAGGCCGTACGATAGAAGTGGAACCGTCTGTGCCGCAGGAAGTGATAGACGGGCTGCGGGCTAAGGGACATACGATTGTCGTCAATTCCAATGCGATGGCATATGGCCGCGGACAGATTATCTGGCGCAATGAAGACGGCGTGCTGATGGGAGCGACAGAGCCACGGGCAGATGGTACGGTTGCCGCTTGGTAAATCCAATACGATGATACGCAGGGCTGCGTAATAAGGAGCTTTTGCATGAATAGTTTTTCTATCATGCAGAGCTCTTTTTTTGTATGGTAATTTGCGATAAAAAATTACGATTGCTTTTTACCCGGACATATTGTAAAAATATTATTACGGTGATAAAATTTTATTAGACCAAGAAAAGGAGGCTGCAGGTATGAACGTATTGGACTCTTATATACCGCTCGTTGAATTTCTTGGCAATGCATTAGGGGAGCATTGTGAAGTCGTTTTGCATGATGTGACAAAGCCGGAACAGTCTATTGTAGCAATTGCCAATGGCCATTTGAGCGGCCGTCGTCTTGGTGGTTCGCTGACGGATTTTACGTTGGGACTGCTGCAGCAGGCCAAAAAGAAACCGATTCAGTATGTGACGAATTATCAGGGGAAAGGCAGTACAGGGCATACGTTTCGTTCTTCGTCGTATTTTATCAAAGATGACGCAGGAACGATTGTAGGTGTACTGTGTTTGAATTATGATATTCAGCCGTATTTAGAAGCACGGCATATACTGGATACAGAAATCTTAAAAGGATTGGTGCTGGCAAACAAGCCGGCAGCTCATTCGGAAAATACGCAGGAACCGGTATTTGAAAATCTGTACAAAACAGCTGAAGATACGATTCACAGCATGATTTCCAAGCGGCTGCAGACGTATCCGGCAGAAGCCAAGCGGTTATCTGTGGAAGAACGCATGAAAATTACGCAAGAGTTGGATGAAGACGGGCTTTTTTTGCTCAAGGGAGGCATTTCAGCACTGGCAGCAGTGCTGGATGTATCAGAACCGACGATATACCGGTATTTGAGCCGTATTCGTAAAGAGTGACAGTAAAGTAAACGTGATAAGTTTGATGGGGAGAAGTGAGAATATGATGGCTAATGCAGCATGGAACCAGATGATTGAAATACTAAAGCAGGATGTCATTCCGGCTACAGGGTGTACGGAGCCGGTATCGATGGCGTTTGCGGCAGCAACAGCTGCACACCGTCTTGGTGAACCGGTACAGTCCATTGCAGCACGGGTGTCTGCCAATTTAATGAAGAACGGTATGGGTGTAATGGTTCCCGGTACGGGACGGCCGGGCTTGTATATTGCGGCGGCAGTCGGTGCGCTTGGCGGCAATCCGGACAAGGGCCTGCAGGTTTTGTCCGGCATATCGCAGGAAGTAGTGGACAAAGGTGCGGCAATGGTTGATGCCGGAAAAGTGGAGATACAGATTGCTGAAGATGTGCCGTATGTCTTGTATTCAGAAGCGACTGTCAAAGGCGCGTCCCATACAGTCAGAGTATGTGTAGCCAATGCTCATACGCATGTCGTTTCTATTGAAAAAGACGGAGTGTCTATTTTTAAAGCAGAAGAAACAAGCAGCGATAACGGACAGCAAAAAACAGCCTTTCTGCAGTCGCTGTGTCTTGCGGATATTGTCGATTTTGCGGAACAGGTGCCGCTGGAAGAAATCGCGTTTATGAACAAAGCAGAAGAATTAAATGACCGCCTGTCTAAAGAAGGTTTGACGGGAAAATATGGCCTGCATATTGCGGCATCCTTGGCCAAACAGCAGAAAAGAGGCTTGATAGGAAACGATTTGCAGACCCAAGTGTTAATTCGGACGGTCAGCGCTGCTGATGCCCGCATGGGCGGCGCACCGTTTCCGGCGATGACCAATTCCGGCTCCGGCAATCAGGGGATTTCTGCGACACAGCCGGTTGTTGCAGTGGCAGATTATATGCACGTATCGGCAGAAAACAGGCTGCGTGCCATTGTATTAGCCCATATGACTGCCATTTATGCCCATTCGTTTTTGCCAAAATTGTCAGCTTTTTGCGCGACGATTACAGCTTCTATGGGGGCAGCAGCCGGCATGGCGTGGCTGATGGATACAAACCATGATAGGGAAACAATCAGCCAGGCTATATGCAGCATGACCGGTGAGGCAGTCGGTATGGTTTGTGATGGCGCTGCCAACAGCTGTGCCATGAAAGTAGCGACGGCTTGTACTTCGGCATTCCGGGCTGTCGTGTTGGCTCTTGAAGGAACGCGCGTAAGCGGTAATGACGGCTTGGTAGCGTATGATGTCAACGAATGCCTTCGTAATGTAGGATGCTTGGCTTGCCATGGCATGCAGCAGACCGATGAAGAAGTGCTGCGGATTATGCTTCATAAGAACCAGAGAAATCGCTAAGACATGCCTGGTGTGTTGTGGTACTGCTTGTTTTAGCATATTGGTTTGTAGTTTGTAGTTTGTAGTAAAATAGCCCCTGTATGTTAGACTTGAAATGCTGACATACGGGGGCGTATTAGTGTGTGAAAACTGTTGCATGAAACAGTGCGCTTGGCAGCGGTGCTTTTTTCAGTTATTCGATAACAGTAACTGTATCGGCCAGTTCTTTTTCAAACTTAGTATAATGTGCTGCTGCATACAATCCCGGCATACCGCCTGTGTGCAGGAGAATGAGCTGGCTTCCCAGTTTGATTTTCTTTTCTTTAATCATATCCAGCACGCCGGCAAACATTTTGCCTGTATAGCAGGGATCGAGGAGAAGCCCTTCGTGGCGGGCCATCAAGCCGATAGCGTGGCGTACTTGTTTGTCCGGTTCATTGTATCCTTTGCGGACATAGTCTGTTTCGATATGCATATCGCTGTCATCGAATGTAAAGCCGTAGGCTTCTTTTGCCTGCAGAAAATAGTGATGCAGTTTGTCTTTGTCCAAAGGCATAATGGCAATACCCGTTAGTTTCAGACTGGAATGGATGGCTTTTAAGCCGCAGTACAGTCCTAAATACGTCCCCATACTGCCGACGGCCGTATATACGGTTGCGCCGTTAATTTGATGTTCCTGCGCCTGTGCATCGAGCTCTTTGGCACAGTCGTAGTAGCCCAGCATGCCGGTCAGATCACTGCCGCCCATGGGAATGAAATAGATGCGTTCCCCTTTTTGCAGTTCTTGTTCCATCACTTGTTTTACTGTTTCAGACAACTGCGTATCTTTGTCACGGCCGTCATTTTTCTTGACGATGACGCGGGCACCGAATAATCCGTCTAAGAGCAGGTTGCCGCTGAGGCGGCCGTCGTATTCGTCATCTACCGTTACGATAATGCATTTTAGGCCGTATTTAGCAGCAACAGCCGCCGTTAAACGACCGTGGTTGGTTTGAATGCCGCCGACGGTGATAATGGTTGTAGCCTGTTCGTTCAGTGCTTCAAACATGAGATATTCCAGCTTGCGCAGTTTATTGCCGCCGCCGCCCAATGGGGTCAGGTCATCACGCTTGATGTACATTTCACGAAACAGTTCCTGTGAAAGACCGGACAAATATTGAAGCGGTGTAGGTTGTGGTTCCAGTAGTGTCAGTTTGGGCTTTAATGTATCCATAATATATAATACCTCCTTCTGTGTATTCTCATCGTACCATATTTATGGCTCTTTTGATAGGACAAAAAAAATGCAAAAAAATGGGGCTCCCACGCATACCAAGATGCTGCAGGGCCCGAAGGCAGGGAAGGCGATATATAGAAGGACAAAGACTTCGCGGCGGCGAGGAAGGGGTCCACGTGTCTATGCCCATGGTTTAGAGGTTAGGAATGACAGCGACCATTACGTGTGAAATGACGAAGTAGGAAACAGCACCTATAACGGCAGTGCAGGGAATGGTCATTACCCAAGCGGTTACCATTTGGCGGGCGACGCTCCAGTGCACGGCTTTGACGCGCTGTGCAGCACCGACACCCATAATAGAACCGGAAACGACATGAGTCGTTGAAACGGGTAGATGCAGGAGCGTTGCCGCAAAAATAACAACGGCCGAGTTAAGGTCTGCAGCAAACCCGTGAATGGGGTGCATTTTGAAGATTTTGCCGCCAACTGTACGAATAATTTTCCAGCCGCCTACACTGGTACCCAGCGCCATGGCTAAGGCACAGAGTATTTTGACAAGTGTCGGCACTTCCATGGTTTGGATAAAACCGCCGGAAACGAGGGCCAGCGTAATGATACCCATAGATTTTTGCGCATCATTGGAGCCGTGAGAAAAGGCCATCAGCGCAGCGGAAAGAATTTGCAGCCGGTTGGCTGTCATGTTTACTTTGGCAGGCTTGAAGCTGTGACAAATCACGAAAAGAATCTTCATGATGATATATCCGATGAGGATGGCAGAAATCGGAGAAAGAATGAGGGATAAGAAAATCTTGATAATGCCCCAGTCATTAAGCGCTGCCGTGCCAACAGAAAAGGCAACAGCACCAATCATGCCGCCAATCAGCGCGTGGGAAGAACTGGAAGGCATACCGAACCACCACGTAATCAGGTTCCATACAATGGCACCGGTCAAACCGGCAATAATTACTAGCTCATTAATCATGGCAGGCGAAGTGACAATGTCGCCGCCGATCGTTTTGGCAACGCCTGTAGAAATCATGGCACCGATAAAATTCAGCACAGCCGTGCCGATAATAGCCAGGCCGGGACGGATGGCGCGTGTAGATACACAGGTCGCAATCGCGTTGGCTGTATCATGAAATCCGTTGATAAAGTCAAATGCTAAGGCGAGGACAATGACAAGAACAATTAACGGCGTATCAAGCATATTTCATAGTCACCTCTTTTATCACGTTGCCAAGCTGTTCTACTGCGTCAGAAGTATCTTCCAGCGTACCTAAAATATCTTTCCAGCGGATGACATCGAGAAGAGGCTGGTCTCCTTGGAAAATGCGGGATATTTCACGACGGTAGATATTATCAATGTCCGTTTCAATTTTGCTCAGGCGATTTGCCCGTTCCATCAGTTCCGCTTCATTTTTATCAATGTCTTTCAGCAAAGAAAAAATCACGGTCAATTCCTGCCCCATAACTTCCAGATGTTCTGTTATTTGTCCGGAAGCTGATGTGGAGTAATCGAGATGATACAAACTGACGCGCATCAGCGAGCCGTGAAGCTGGTCAATGCAGTCTTCGAGATGGCAGGTCAGTTTGTAGAAATCTTCGCGGTCAATCGGTGTGATAAAGACACGGGACAGTTTCATAATAATATCCTGATTGATTTTGTCGGATGTGTGTTCTAATTTTACGATTTCTTTAATGTGCAGATGAATTTTTGTGACGTCTTTCATGACTTCCTTGGCAATCACTGCGCCGCGGTGGAAGTTTTCTGCATTATGCATTAAGTAATCAAAAAATTCTTCATGTTTATTACTGATACTGAACATGTATGTCTGCTACCTCCTGGTTCATTTCTTATATGCAGTATAAAAGTTCCTCTTCAGTATTTGGCAAAGAGAATGTAAATATTGTGTAAAATTGACAGGAATGCACAGGCAGGCGGTAGTATATTTTTTGTTCTTTTTCGCTGGATATTGACAGGAAAAGCGTATGCCGTATAATTGAATATATAAAGACAGTGGTGTCTTAAAGAAAGGCATCATTGTCTTTGTTTGTTTAAAGACATATTTTTAATTGAGGTGAGTAAATAGAATGAATCCATCTACGACACAGCAGACAACGCATCCTGTGGATGAAATGCTGCCTGCTTCCAAGCTGTTTGCGTATGGGCTGCAGCACGTACTGGCTATGTATGCCGGTGCTGTAGCCGTACCGATTATTATTGCCCAGGCTATGCATTTGTCGCCTGCTGAACTTATTCATTTGATTAATGCGGATTTGTTTACCTGCGGTATTGCCACCCTGATACAGACATTGGGGTTCTGGAAAGTTGGTGCTCGCATTCCTATGATTCAGGGGGTTACGTTTGCGGCCGTTACGCCGATGATACTGATTGGTGTCGAACACGGTATTACGGCTATTTATGGGGCGATTATTGTTGCCGGTATTATTACGTTTCTCATTGCGCCGTATTTTAGTCGGCTTATCCGCTTTTTTCCTCCTGTCGTTACCGGGACGATTATTACGATTATTGGGATTACGCTTTTGCCGGTAGCTGTTCGCTGGATTGGCGGCGGCAACCAGTCTTCACCTGATTTTGCCAGCCCGATGCATTTGTTTTTAGCAGGCATTACCTTGGCTATCATTATCCTTATTTATCGGTATGGCCGCGCTGGTTCCGGATTTTTAAGCAATGTATCCGTCCTTATCGGCTTGATTGGCGGTACGCTGGTTGCGATTTCATTGGGGCTGGTTGATTTTTCGGAAGTAGAACGGGCTGCTTGGTTTGGTGTCGTAACGCCCCTTTCTTTTGGTTATCCGTCTTTTGACGCAGGTTCTATTGTTTCGATGGTTATTGTTATGATTGTTTGCATGGTAGAAACGACAGGGGACTGTATTGCCATTGGTGATATTGTAGGGCGTCCGATTAATCAGGATAAACTGTCACGGTGTCTGCGTGCTGACGGATTGTCGACGATGATTGGCGGTATTTTCAACAGCTTCCCGTATACGGCATTTGCACAGAACGTCGGTTTGATTGCCGTTACGCGCGTTAAGAGCCGTTTTGTCGTAGCAGCATCCGGAGTGATTTTAATTGTGTTAGGGTTATTTCCTAAGATGGCAGCTATCGTTGCCTGCATTCCCAATTCTGTATTGGGCGGCGCAGGAATTGCCATGTTCGGCATGATTATCGCCAGCGGCGTTCGTGCGTTGACCAAGGTAGAGTTTGAAGGAAATTCCAATCTGATGATTGTCGCTGTCAGCATCGGCATCAGCATGATTACGCTTACGATTCCCAATTTCTTTCAACATTTTCCCGATGCGGCTAAAATCGTGCTGCAAAGCGGCATTACACTGGGGAGTATTACGGCTGTTATTTTAAATTTAATTTTTAACGGAATAGGACACCATGATCATGGAATTAAAGAGGATGAAGCATAACATCAAAACATGGATGATTGGCTGTGTGGGCTTAACGTGCATGCTGGCAGGCAATGTTCTAGCAGCAGATACGGCAAAAGTCTCGTCAGAACTGCCGATGAAACCGGCTCCGTTTACCACGGCAGCGTCGGTAAAAATTACGCCGCATGCAGCACCGCCGGCAGAACCGGCAGTGATGCCGCAGCAAAAAGACGCAGCGGTACCGGCTCCGGCACAGGACAATTCTTCCCAAGAGCCCAAGATAGGCATTAACTTGGCAAGCCGTATATTGATTTTATATAAAGGAAATACGAAGACAGCGATGTATCCTGTAGGCGTAGGAAAAACAACGACGCCGACCCCTGTAGGATACTATGCCGTGCAAAATAAGGAAGTCAATCCGACATGGGTTGACCCCGGCGACCCGAGCGTGCAGATTGGCTCCGGCCCGGACAATCCGCTGGGATACCGCTGGATTGGATTTAACGGTACCTACGGTATTCATGGTACCAATCAACCGTCTTCTGTGGGCTATTATGTTTCCAATGGCTGCGTCCGCATGCATGAAGAAGACGTGGAAGCCGTGTATTCTCAAGTCTCTGTAGGGACGCCTGTAAATGTATATTATGACCGCATTGTCATTGACAGCGATGCCGATCATACAGTTTCCTACTACATCTATCCGGATGGATACGGTTGGCAGAATGTGACAGTACAAAACGTAAAAGATGCGCTTCATGGCTACGGCGTAGAAGATTTTGCAGAAGCGGATAGTATATACAACAAAATCGCGGCTTCTGATGGACAGCCGACATATGTAGCCAAAGCGTATGATTTAATCGTGAATGGTCAAAAATTAGCGAAACGTGCGCTGAAAAAAGACGGTGTAACGTATTTGCCGGCTGTTGCCGTAGCAACGGCCTTGAAGATGGATTTGCATTGGAACAGCAAACAGCGGACATTGACCAGTCCGTATGGCCGGGTATTTGGCATTAATAAAAGTGATGTCATCTACGTCGATGCAGCCGATGCGCAGTCTCTGTTTCATGTGACAGGAACGCTGACACCGGAACTGCAGTATGTAGTGACATCGCTGGCAGAAAACCAATCTTTGCCAGATCAAACGACAAAAGTGACGATTTCTACGACTTACATGCCAGAAAACGAATAGAAGCGAGTAAAAAGGCTGCAACAAAATTTAGCTTATTTTGCTGCAGTTTTTTACTATACAGCGTTATGTGTATAGTTTGCAGCAGTAGTATGTATTTCCTTTAAATTTCAAACAAAAGTATGGTGCATGACAGCAAAAAATGTTGTGTACGTTTTTTATTTGTTCTGCTGTGGGAATGGGTATATAATAACAATGGTATACTTTTAATGAGGTAAGGAGTATGAGGAAGGAATGAAAGGCTTCATTCGCAGCATGGCAGCAGCTTGTATAGGCTGTGCCGCTTTTTTTACGTCATCCGTTTGTTTTGCCCAGGTAGCTGTTGATCAGATTGCCGTCGGCGGCGTAGGGCCGGGATGTACGATTGCGTATGTAGAAGGCGTATACGGACAGCCAACGGCATCAGACTACGTGACATCAGATACAGGCGTGAACTATATAGAATATAACTACGAAAACCATTTGCTGGTAGGTTTTCAGGAAAGTGATTCAACTGCCGTGTATGTTACTTGCACCAGTGACAATCTGTCAACACCGGACGGCGTGGCTGTAGGTATGACAGCCGATGTACTGAATGGTAAATATGGCCAGGCCGATCATATTTACAACTACAACGATAAATCGTTGTATGAATATGATGATGAAAACGGCAACTGCTTGTCGTTTGACGTGCAGAATTTTTATATTGTAAGCGTCAATGTACGGGCTGCCCAATAAGCTTGCAGAAAAAAGACCATACGCATGGTACAAAAAAGACCGCGGAAACAAGAAGTAATTTCGTGTTTCCGCGGTCTTTTTGTCGTAGTATCGTTACTGATTAGTCATTTCCCAAAACGCCTTCCAAGAACGATGCCGTGTCTGCCAAATAGTCAGCCGGATAGCTTTCGATATCACCCTTATCGCAGTGTGCTGCAAATTCTGGGTCAATAGGAAGTTTTGCCGTATGAGGAATTTCATATTTTTGTGCCGATGCTTCTACATGGCTTGGCCCGAAAATAGCATGTTTTTCATGACAGTTCGGACATTCGAAATAACTCATGTTTTCGATTAAGCCCAAGACAGGAACATGCATGATTTCAGACATTTTCAATGCTTTTTCTACAATCAGGGAAACGAGTTCCTGCGGTGAAGTGATGACGAGAATGCCGTCAATCGGCAGGGACTGGAATACCGTCAAAGGTACGTCGCCGGTTCCCGGAGGCATATCAACAAACATATAATCAATGTCGCCCCACATAACGTCTGTCCAAAATTGTTTTACGGCACCGGCAATAACCGGACCGCGCCATACAACCGGTGAAGCAGCGTCTTCCAGCAGCAGGTTCATAGACATGACTTCAATGCCTGTTTTGGTTTTGACAGGGAGAATACCGCTTTCATCACCGGTAGCTCTGTCGGTAATGCCGAATACTTTCGGAATGGACGGACCGGTAATATCTGCATCCAAAATAGCCGTTTTGAAGCCGCGGCGGCGCATTTGAACAGCCATCAAAGACGTGACGAGAGATTTGCCGACACCGCCTTTGCCGCTGACAACGGCAATGACGTGCTTTACATGCGTCCCTGCATGAGGGGGAGCCTGCAGGCTTTGTGGTTCTGTGCGGCTGCTGCAGCTGCTGCTGCAGCTAGAACAGTCATGTGTACAATTTTCACTCATAAATATCAATCTCCTTTTAGTTTGCTTTTTCCGGCATAACAGCATGCATGGTGACAGCAGGAGCCGGCGTGTTCACAAAGTTTTATATGGCCGCCTTCGATGAGAAGACGTTTTCCATGGACGAGGGCATCCGCTAATTTATAACGGGCCGTATCATAAATACCGGTTACGGTAGTTCGCGAAACATTAATCTGAGCAGCGCATTGTTCTTGCGTCAATCCTACTAAATCAAGCAGGCGGATGACTTCATATTCATCAATGCTCATGGTGACAACGGCCGCATCGTTGGGACAGTCAGAAGGAGCAAATTCATCTGACGTCGGCAGGGAACAGACACGGCGGCAGCGCAGCGGTCTCGGCATGGAATTACCTCCTTTACTATAAATCAAATATTATTATAAAATTGTAGATGACATATGTCAATAAAATAAATTTGCTACGATGAATGTTCCGGCGGATGAGCTTCTTCATATTTTTTCCGCTTGCGGACAAACGTAGACGGCGTAATGCCTAACGCATGTGCCGCATCGCGTACATTGCCGCACTTTTGATAAGCAGCTGTCAAATAGTGATATTCTGTACGGGTCAAAATATCCTGCAAATCGATGGGAAATTGAATATCGGAGCCAATTTCCGTTTTTTTCATGTCAATGTTTTTTTCTTCCAGCATAATAACCGGCTGATTTTGATGAAGCAAATGTAAATCTTCCGGGCGGATTTCATCGGCAGAACTAATAATAATGGCTCGTTCGACGATGTTTTTGAGTTCACGAATATTTCCGGGCCAGTTGTATTCATTAAGAAGCTGAATGGAAATAGCAGAAAAATATTTTTTAAAATTATATTTTTGATTGAGTTTGGTCAAGAAGGATAAGGCTAAGGGCGTAATATCTTTTTTGCGAAGCCGCAGCGGCGGGATGGAAATAGGAAAGACCGTTAAGCGGTAATATAAATCTTCACGGAATTCACCGTTTTTTACCATTTCTTCCAGATTGCGGTTGGTAGCGGCGATGACGCGGACATTGATTTTTACCGGTTTGGTGCCGCCGACCCGCATGATTTCCTGTTCCTGCAGTGCCCGCAGCAGTTTGACCTGCATATCTTTGGGCAGTTCCCCGATTTCATCCAAAAATAAAGTGCCCTTGTTGGCTAATTCAAACAATCCTATTTTGCCGGAGCGATTGGCACCGGTAAAAGCACCGCTTTCATAGCCGAATAATTCACTTTCGATTAAACTTTCTGGAATTGCACCGCAGTTGACTTTGATAAAGCTGTTTTTTACGCGGTGGCTGTGCTGATAAATATAGCGGGCCATGACTTCCTTGCCGACCCCTGTTTCGCCTAACAAAATAACGGTCGTATCCATAGGGGCGACCCGGTTGGCCAGCAGCATGGCAGCCAGCGTCGTTTCATCCTTGGCGATGACTTCCTGTTCTGCTGCCGGGTTTTGAATATGAGCCAGTTCCAAACGGAGCCGTTCCATTGCATCCGTTTTTTCCTGAACGATTTCTTTTAGGTTGTAAATTTCAGTCAAATCACGGACGTTGGTTACAATCATAATTAACGTACCATTCTTGTCAAAAATCGGCGAACTGGTTACGAGCGCTTCCTTGCCGGAACGAAACCGCTGCTGCAGGGTGACAGGTTTTTTGGTACGGGCTACAATCAGACTGCCGGAATGGGAAATGAGTTTTCCTTTTACCAAATCAGCCATGTTTTTTCCTAGGACATCTTCACTTTTTAGACCGGTAATGTCTTCATACGCGTGATTAATACGCAGTACATTGGCATTTTTGTCAGTAATAAAAATACCATCAAAAGAATGTTCAATAATTGCATTGAGGCGTTCTGCTGCTTCAGCTACTGTAGAAAAGATTTCTTTTGTATGTCCCATGCATACATATCCTCCTTCCGTTTAGAATAGGATAACCATAACAAGTGATTACATGCTATATGCGTTTTGGATACAGTAAAAGTATCCTATGTAATAAAGGCAATGTCAAGGCAGATGTTCTATTTATTAGAAAGCATCAGTTCTTGTCATTGCCTGATAGAAATATACGGATTAATCGAGTATCCTGCGTTCATATGAATTTGCAATGTGCAGCAGACGGCGGTATTTTTGGATGACGCGGCGCGAAATAGGAACGCCAAACTGCTGTGCTAAGAGTACGGTCAGCTGAGAGTCACTGTACGGTTTTCGGCGGTTTTCTTGGCTGATTACATATTTTAAAGCTGCTTTTACGGCATCTTTAGACAGATTTTGCCCGTCCTTGTGCAAGGGACTTTGAAATAATGATTTAAAAGAAACGGTTCGCCAGGGAGTCTGCACATATTTATCTTTGATAGTACGGCTGATTGTAGAAATATGCAGCCCCGTTTGCTGGGAAATATCTTTCAGTGTCATCGGACGCAGGGCATGATGAGCTTGTGTGTATGCATACTGCCAGTTCCAAATGGCGTCAGTGAGTAACGTCAGCGTTTTGCGGCGGCGTTCGATATTGTGAAGAATCATATAGCAGCGGCTGTATTTTTCTTTAAAATACGATTTTATATCCGGATCTGTTGCAGAATGCATCATTTGTGTATAGTAGTCACTTAAAGAATAGGACGTAATCCACGAGTCGTTGAGGTGAATTTCATAGCTGCCGGTTTCTGTAAAGCGAATGATGACATCCGGTACGACGTAGGAAGCGGCTGTATGGAACATGCCTTTGAGCGGTGCCGGTTCCAAACGTTTAATCAAGCGTACGACAGGCATCAGTTTGGCTTGGGAAACGTGAAGCGCTGTGCATATCGTGTTGATGCGTCCATTTCCTACATCGTCCAAATGGCAGCTGATGATCTTTTTTGCCAGCGGCGTCAGTTTGTTTTGGCGTGCCAGCTGCAGCATCAGACATTCCTGAAGCGAAGCTGCGCAGATACCGGCAGGATTCAGCTGCTGTAAAATCTGCAGACAGTTGGCAAATAATCCCGGCGGCAGCGAAAATTTACGGGTTAATTCTTCTTCTGTTATTGTCAAATAGCCGTTGTCATCTACGCATTGTGCCAAATATGTCAGCAGTGCCCAGACAGGGCGGCTGTATTGGCTCGGATTTAGTTGTTCCAAGATAAAGTTTTTTATACAGTCTTTTTCCGGTGCAGCGACAAAATTGAGAAATTCCGAGGCACCGTTCTGTGAGGAAACGGGATGGTAATCCATGAAGGGATTTTCTTCTGATTCTTTTTGCAGCATGTCCCGCAGGTCTTCTGCAGACATGGATAAAATCTGCAGCGATTGAATCTGGTTAGCGGAAAGCTTTTGCAGCTGTTCCTGCGAAAGGGACATGTGTGCGTCCATGGTCATAATGCAACATCTACCTTATCAATGACAGCAAAGCGGTATATTGGGTTTTGCCGGAAGAATTTTTTGGGATAGAATCAATGTGCCGAATGGTAAAACAGCGGGGATGCAGCGAAGTCGTTTTCACTAAAAAATCTTCGAATGAAGAAATCGCTGTTTCCGGAGCAGTTGTAAATACCCATAAGTCATCGTCATAACCGGTTGCGGCAAAATCACCGGCAGTAAACGTATTTTTGAAGAGCTGTTCGATTTCGTCCATGTTGACGCGTTTGCCCATGATTTTGACAAACCGTTTTTTGCGTCCAGTAATATAGTAAAATCCATCTGCATCGACGTACGCGATATCGCCTGTAAAAAGACGGCCGTGGCGTTCGTCGCCGCGTGCCAGGTCTGCGGCATTTTGCGCATACCCCAAGGTAACATTCGGCCCTTCATAGCATAATTCACCGGGAATATTTGGCTTTGTAATTTCGGTATGTTCATCTTCCATAATATGGAAGACGCCGCCGGGAATGGCAATGCCGATACTGCCGATTTTTTTCAGGCCGTCTGCAGGAGGCAGATAGGACATGCGGGCAGTTGCTTCTGTTTGCCCATACATGACGACGAAGCGTTTGCCTGCGGCAGCGGCAAACTCAGCATATTCTTTTTGCAGCCGCTTGGATAATTTGCCGCCTGCTTGTATCATCAGAGTCAAAGACGGCAGGTCCATAGCGGTAAAATGAAGCCGTTTCAGACATTCGTACGTAAAGGGAACCCCGGCAATAGAGGTAATCTGCTGCTTTTTGCATAATTCCCAAAAAGCAGCATCGAAAAGCGTATCTTCTGTCAAATATTCGGCGGCGCCGACCAGCACATGGCTGTTGATGACTGACAGGCCAAAGGTATAATGCATAGGAAGAGTTGAAACAGGACGCTGGGAAGCGTCTAATTTTAGATACTGGGCAATGGATGCGGCATTGGACTGAATATTTTTGTAGCTCTGCCGTACAAGTTTGGGACTGCCCGTGCTGCCGGATGTTGTCAGCAGTAAGGCTAAGTCTTCAAATAAAGCAGGAGAATGTGCCGCCTGCTGATACACTGAGTAGTCTTCCAGGGTATACAGCGGGCTCTTGTCCGCAGCACGATCGGTCGGCTGAAAGATATACGCCGGTTTATACGTATCGATTAACCGCTTCATCAAGCCGGCCTCCATATCATGGTCTATTAGAAGCGGGACAATACGGTTTTGCAGGCAGCATACATAAGATAAGGCAGAACCGAGCGTGTTGCGGCAGATAATGACCGCCAGCGAACGGCGGGGAATCATAGCTTTCAGTGCGTCTGCATGGTGGTACCAGTCTGCATAGGTTACAGAACGGCCGGCGGCGTTTATAAAAAGAGGACGCTGTTCATAGTGAGGATTCTTGTCGAAAAAATTCATCATAAGACCTCCTAACCAATAATACGAGAGAGCGATTCTATCATGTTCATGCCGTCCCAAAGAATAGACATATCCATCGCTTGTCCTACCGGTACGATACGGTCTACGCCCATGACACAGTGCGCCAGCAGTAATTGCCGGATAATGGCCGGATGGATGCCTAACACAGAGATGGTTTGAATTTTTTTGTCCATGTACGGCATGATTTCATCCAGCGCGGCAATCGAATACTGGAAAAACTGGCCAAACGCGCCGGATAACGTCGTAATATCTTCCGGCAGAGAAGACAGCGTATAGATGTATACGGCATTTTTGATATGTTCGATAGTGTCAATTTGAGGACATGTCATGGCAAATTCCCAGGCATCGGTATATTTCGTGCTTACTTTAATCGGCTGCAGCGCATATGACGCACTTTCTCTGGCAACAGCGTGCCACCAGCGCTGCTGGGCTTTTTCTGTCAGGTCTTTGGGACTGCCCAGCCAAAAAATCATATGAGGGCTGGAGCAGGCATTTTGGTCTGTTTCATACGTATCATTATAAAAAAGATGGGCCTGATGGTTTAATTCTTCGTCAGAGTAGGAAAGCACAGCCGTGCTGTCGATGACGGCGCAGGAATAGCGGTCGGCAAAGACAAGCTCTACGGCCTGCGGCGGCAGGATAGATTGGCGAATCTGCGCAATCGACTCATTGCCGCCCCAGATAATGCGTCCGTCGCAGTGTGCTGTCAATGCGTCCGTCGTGTTTTTGTCATGGTCATACGTGATGAGGGCATTCATGCTGCGAAGACTGGAAAATTCATTTCGGGACCAGACTTTTTCTATACAGTCACAAACTGGCTGGACGGATGCAGCCTGGCGCGGAGAAATACGGACGATATTTCCGTTGCCGGCGAGCATAGAAATGGCCAGACTATAGGCAAACATAGCAGGCATATTGGTCGGCGCGATGTGAAACACGAGGCCGCGCCCTAAACGCCCTCCTAAATGGGATACTTCTTGAGCCATTTGATTTATATGCGTGCGGCGGAGCCAAAATCCTAACGCAGCCCAAGTCATATCGGTATGTGTCAAGGCAAGTATCTGCAGTTCTTTGGACAGGGCCTGCAAAAAGTCTGTGACAAGCGGTGAAAACGGCGGCAGGGGCCGGACTTGCTGCGGCACCATGCCTGCTAAAATCGTGTAATTAGCCATGAGTATCACTGCACCCCCTTATTTCAGCTTTGGGAATACGGCCGTCAATGCGGAAATATTTACCTTTGCGTCCGCACGGGCAGTCATCAACGCCCAAAATCGTTCCCATGTCTTCTGTCAGGATGGAATGGCCCGGATAGGAAACGGCCATTGGCGAAAGAACTTGCAGGATGCCTTTTTGTCCAATGGGGCAGACAGAAAAGTCTTCCGGGTTTCTGGCAATGACATCAGAAAAAATGCTGGCATGCAAATGGCCTTCTTCACATTCCACATATACGCAGCCGGTTTGTTCGGCCATGCCGTAATAATTATGAACGCGGGAAATATGAAATTGGTCATACAGCCGTTTTTTGTACAATGCTGCCGATACGGCCTGATCTTGCATCTTTTTCCAGCCGCCGCCATGGAGAACGATAGCGTTGGAAAAATCAAAGGACAGCCCTTTTTCTGTTAAAGCCTGACAAAAATATTTCCAAATCATAAAGGTAAAACCAAAGATTAAAACCGGCGTATCTTTGTACGCCGCGAACGCTTCTAACGCCTCCGTGTTGATTTCCATGGCATCAGTCAGGGCGTAGTATTTCTTTTTGGCAAAAATGGAAAAACCTAAAATCGCGGCACCCCGTGCATTAAAAGCCGTCCTATCCGTAAAGATAGACGGCGAATCGATAATCAGCATAGGAAGCCGACCGGTACCAAAAAAGCTTTTCATAATCGTATACAGCGTTAGCTGTTGGTTTTGGGCTGTTGCAGCATCCAGGTAAATGTGGGAACGGGCTTGCCCGGTTGTGCCGGAAGAAACAAGTACTTTAAACACGTCTTCGTCTGCAATGCTTTTAAGCTGCATGAGCTTAAAGAGACGAATCGGAATCATGGGGAACTGTGCCAAGGATGCGGCGGGACTGTCTGTATAGCCGAGGCGTTTTAGTGCCTGCCCGTATGGCGGGCAATGGAGACGGTGGTGCTCTGTCAGTGCGCGAAAGAACGGCAGGTAGCGCGCTTCTTTTTCGGCTTGGGTCCAACTGTATGGCGCGTAAGTCAGCCATGAACTATAATCCATAATTCGTTTTCACCTCCTGCGTCAATGTAAACGGCAGCCCGTGGCCGGGATAGGTCCAGATGGGGACAGGCAGCGCGCGCAGTATATGTTTTCCCGTATGTTGATATGCCGCATCGTCGCCGCCGGGAAGGCGGGTAATTACTTCTTCACCGGGAATAAAATAATCACCGGAATACAAAACAGTGCTGTCAACAAGGATGCACATACTGCCAGGTGTATGACCGGGAACTAATAGGAAGTGGAATTGATGATTTTGCCATGTAAAATCAAACGTCGGGCCGGCAAACGTAATGTCTGCAGGAGCGCAGGTAAATTTGGGATAGGATACGTGCAGTTTCCCGTTGCTTTTGAAATACAGATACGATTCCATAATCCGGGTCATGTTTATTTTGGTGCTTTGGATACCGTCGCTGCAGGCTTGGCTGGCAATGACCTGGACGTCCCAATGGGCGCGCAGGTCATTCAGCCCTCTGATATGGTCACAATGCTCATGCGTTAAAATGATATATTCAGGAATCAGTCCATGCGTTTCCAAATACGGAATAATGAGCTTGGCATTGTTCGGATCGATTAGAAGCGCATGGCTGCCGGACGTAAGAATATAGCTGTTGCTTTCCGTGAGCGGATCTACCAGGCAGGCAGCTGGTGTATATACGCCGCTGGGAGCGTTAGATTTCGACTCCATATTTGCGGAGAATGTCCATTCCTTTTTCGTAGGAGCTAAAAGCTAATACGTCCGGTGTGTCGATAGAAATATCAAAGGTATCTTCCATGTCTTCCATTAAATTCATATGGCCCATGGAATCCCAAACTTTAATCCCGCGGTATTTAAGACCGGGAAGCTGTTCTTTGGTCAACTTGAAGTTTTTCATAAAAAGATTGTCATATTTTTCTAAGTTTGTCATGTAAAATCACCTAATCCTTATCTGTTTTATCTTCTACGAGAAATAATGTTTTCATCATCATTTGATGACAAATGCCTTCGGCGACGACGGTGCCGTCTTGGTTGGTACATGTGCCTTCCAATTCACCGACATACCAGCGTTTTTGTTCCGTTACGCTTTTTAATGTAACGGCTGCAGTAATCGTATCACCGGCATAGACAGGAACCGTAAAATGAATTGATTCATCCATTAAAATCGTACCGTCGCCGGGAAGGGTCATCCCCATGATAGAAGAGATTAAACTGCCCGTCAATACGCCGTGAACGACAGGCTTTCCAAAGCCGTATTGAGCGGCAAATGCCGGGTCTGTGTGGAGCTTGCCGTAGTCGCCGGTCAATTTGGCAAAAGTCTGAATGTCAGAAGCTGTAAACGTCTTGGTCATCTGGGCTGTGTCTCCCAAATGGAGAATGCGTTTTTGCCGTTCTTTGGGTGCCGCTTCTTCTTTGGCAAATGCGGCAGTGAATGCGGCAAACTGCTGCGGAGTGCATAATGAAATACAGTGTTTGGCTGCAATGCCTTCTGTAGAGGCGCAGCCAGTCATGCAGCCGCAGACGAGAAGACACCAATCACAAATGTCTTCTTCCACATTATATATGTATGTATGGTTGGGAAAACGCGCTATCAATTTGCTGACTTCTTTTGTGCGGTCATAGCGGCTGTTGCAGCCGCCGCAGTATTTGATGCCTATTTTCATACGCCCCTCCTAGAGATGATGGTCGTGCAGGAGTGCTTTGGCTTGTGCAATGAGTTCGTCACTGACGCCGCTTACGAGAATGACGTCTTTTACCTGCGGCAGATGTTCTTTTACCGTAGCTGCAATGAGCTCTTCTGTTGTCAGCTGGGCTGACGGACAGCCGCTGCATTTTCCTGTAAGACGAATGCGCAGCACATCATCTGTATAATCTGCGATAACGACATCGCCTTGATGAGATGCTAGCGAAGGCCGAACGTGTTTGTCTAATACCGCTTCAATTTGTTCAATCATAGTTGCCATAATGAGTTTCACATCCTTACATATAGTTTCTAATAATATATAAGCAATAAACGTGCCAAATGTAGCGAAGAATGATATAGAATTAAAAATCATAGACACAAAAAGTATGTGAAAAAATGTAATAAATAGAGGACACACACAGGAAAAAAGGCGTATTTGTTCCGGCAGATGAGAGAAGAAAATGGGAAAATAAAAAATTTGCAAAACGAAATATACGCCTTAAACAGCATAAAAACGACGTTTTGAGAACGAATATTGTGCCAAAATTAGTACATAGTAAGATTTTGTTTTAAATTTGCAACAGCAAAAGAGCCTATTTGGTGCAAAAACGCAACATATAAACTATGTTCTAAATTTCACTAATTAGGGCAGAGAGAGAATGAAAAAATTTTTAGAAAAACTTTTTCTATCCATAAATGAGATATTTCCTATGCTTTTTCTAGTCAAAAGAATGCAAAAGAAGAAAAAATGGGAAAATCATTCGAAGTTGGCATGCCTTTTGCTCTTTACATAGGCAAGACACAACGAAGAAAGTGCAACACCACCGTGTCAGTACTTATTATATTTCTTAACATAAGAAAGGATGATTTATTATGGCATTAATGACAGGCGAACAGTATATTGAAAGCATGAGAAAATTAAACTTGCAAGTCTACATGTTCGGCAAAAAAATTGAAAATGTAGTAGACGATCCGATTCTCCGTCCTTCTTTGAACTCCGTTCGTATGACATACGATCTGGCTCAGAAACCGGAATATCAGGAATTGATGACTGTTATTTCTCCGTACACTGGCGAACGTGTAAACCGTTTCACACATATTCATCAGAGTACAACGGACTTGATGAACAAAGTTAAAATGCAGCGTTTGCTCGGTCAGAAAACAGCAGCTTGCTTCCAGCGCTGCGTAGGCATGGATGCTTTCAATGCTGTATTCTCTACGACATACGACATTGATAAAAAATACGGCACATCATATCATGAAAACTTCATGAACTTCTTGAAACGCGTTCAGAAAGAAGACCTCACCGTTGACGGCGCGATGACAGACCCGAAAGGCGACCGCGGTTTGGCTCCTCATGCACAGAAAGATCCGGACCTCTACCTACACGTTGTAGAACGTCGTGCAGATGGTGTTGTTGTTCGCGGTGCGAAAGCGCATCAGACCGGTTTCATCAACTCCCACGAAGTTATCGTAATGCCGACTATCGCTATGGGTCCTGATGATAAAGATTATGCAATTTCCTTCTCCTGTCCGACAGATGAAAAAGGTATTTTCATGATCGTTGGCCGTCAGTCCTGCGATACTCGTAAATTGGAAGGCGCGCAGATGGATACAGGCAACCCGGAATTCGGCGGCACAGAAGCCCTCGTCATTTTCGACAACGTATTCATTCCTAACGACCGCATTTACCTCAACGGCGAATTTGAATTTGCCGGGACATTGGTTGAACGTTTCGCTGGCTACCATCGTCAATCTTACGGCGGCTGTAAAGTTGGCGTAGGCGACGTTTTGATTGGTGCTGCTGCTGTCGCTGCTGATTACAACGGCTGCCCGAAAGCATCCCATATCAAAGACAAAATTATCGAAATGCAGCACCTCAATGAAACATTGTTTGCCTGCGGCATTGCTTGCTCTGCTCTCGGCACGAAGACAGAATCCGGCAACTACCTCATTGACCTCCTGCTTGCCAACGTCTGCAAACAGAACGTTACACGTTTTCCGTATGAAATCGTTCGTCTTGCTGAAGATATTGCCGGCGGCTTGATGGTAACGGCTCCGTCTGAAAAAGACCTCCGCGATCCGAAAATTGGGCCGTATGTTGAAAAATATCTTCGCGGCGTAGACAGCGTTTCTACAGAAAACCGCTTGAAGATTTTACGTCTCATTGAAAACCTCAGCTTGGGCACGGCAGCAGTTGGCTATCGTACAGAATCCATGCACGGTGCTGGTTCTCCGCAGGCTCAGCGTATCATGATTTCCCGTCAGGGCAACCTCCGCATGAAGAAAGCGTTGGCTAAAGCTATCGCTCATATTGAAGAATAAGATGCACGTTCGGCTTAAATAATAACATGTTTTGCTGTTGCCGCAGCAGCCTGGCCGTACCTCCTCCAGGGCCGTTGCTGCGGCAATGCATACAGAAAGTAGGTGTGCTTGTTGGATTGGAGAAAAGAATACGCTGATAAAATCGTTTCTGCAGCAGAAGCAGTCAGCCATGTAAAATCAGGCGATACGATCGTTTTTGAACATGCCTGCGGTGAATCGCAGTGCCTGACCAATGAATTGGTCAATCAGGCCGATCGCTTGGAACATGTCACTATTAGTCATATGGTCGCTATGGGAAGCGCTCCATACTGCCAGCCGGGAATGGAAAAACATTTCCGCCACAATGCGCTGTTTGTCGGCGGCTCTACGCGTAAAGCCGTTGAAGAAGGCCGTGCAGACTTCACGCCGTGCTTCTTCCATGAAGCCCCGAAATTCTTCCGTGAAGGTATTCTTCCTGTAGACGTTGCCTTTATCCAGGTCAGCGAACCGGATGAAAAGGGCAACTGCTCCTTTGGTATTTCCGTTGACTATACGCAGCCGGCAACAGAAGCTGCTAAATTAGTCATAGCGCAAGTCAATAAAAACATGCCATATACGTATGGCAATGGCATCAACCTCAAAGATATTGACTACATCGTAGAACAAGAAGCTGATTTGATTGAACTGCCGCCGCCCCACATCGGCGATACAGAAAAGAAAATCGGCGAATATGTAGCTTCTTTGATTAAAGACGGCGATACGCTGCAGCTCGGCATCGGTGCCATTCCGGATGCGGTATTATCCTTCTTGGGTGACAAGAAAGATTTGGGCATTCATTCGGAAATGTTTTCTGACGGCGTTGTTGACTTGGCAAACAAAGGCGTTGTTACCAATGCGAAAAAGACGATTGATCAGGGCAAATTTGTAGCCTGCTTCCTCATGGGTACAAAAAAACTCTACGATTTCGTCAACAACAACCCGGATGTATTGATTAAACCGGTTGATTACACGAACGATCCGTTCGTAGTAGCACAGATTGACAACATCATCGCGATTAACTCGGCCATGCAGGTTGACTTGATGGGACAAGTCAATGCTGAAATGATTGGCTATCGTCAGTTTAGCGGTGTTGGCGGTCAGGTAGACTTCGTCCGCGGCGCATCCCGCGCTAAAGGCGGCAAAGCTATCATTGCGATGCCTTCTACAACGGGAAAAACAAAGAAAATTTCCAAGATTGTGCCGATTCTTGATGAAGGGGCAGCCGTTACGACATCCCGTAATGATGTAGATTATGTCATCACAGAATTTGGTATCGCAGCATTAAAGGGCAAAACGCTTAAACAGCGTGCAGCGGCTTTAATCAAGATTGCTCATCCTGATTTCCGCCCGGCTCTTATCGAAGAATTTGAAAAACGCTTCCACTGCAAATTTGAAGAATAAAAGCATCCTCTGGTCCAGGATACAATATATGCCATAGCAACTGTCTCCGTAGTTATAGCAGGTTGATGGCTGCTATGGCATTTTTTCTTCTAAATTTGAATATTTATGAGCAAAAGTCATTATTTTATCGAGAGTATACTGATTTAGATTGGAGGGTATGGTAATGTTTGGTCCTGTCTATAAAAGAAAAGAGGGCGAAATACAGCCTGGGATTAACTTGCATATTTTTAAATTATGTTTCCGTCTCCCATTTATCCATTATCGGTTTGAATGGCCTGACTATGTACAAGGTTTGCTGCTTTGTGCTGTTTGTTTAGGTATTATTCCTGTTTTGCAGGAATACCTCGGCATGCCGTTTGAAATTGCTATTACTATCGTTATCATGAATGGTTTCTTATATACCTGGCACGCTCATTTAGGTGACCCTGTTGTTCCTGGGTGGATTACGCCGGCGATTCCGCTGCTGTTGTTATGGCTGGCCGGGTATCCTCATGATACGGCAGAACGTATGCATGCTCTTATCGCATTTGAATTTGAATTAGGTCTGTTAACATTTATTTTGGGTGCTACCGGCTTGGCTAAAAAAGTAGTTGACCTTGTGCCCGACGCGCTGAAATCAGGGATTTTGATTGGTGCAGGCATTGCAGCTGTACGTCTTGTATTTAATGCTGGCGGCAGCTTTGATAAATATCCGTTTACCATTGCGATTGCCGTTGGTTTTGCTTTCTACTGCTCTTTCAGCAATCACTTTAAGAGCATTATGAACAAAAACAAAGTATTCCAGGTTATTTCAGACTTAGGCCTGCTGCCGGCTATGGTATTGGCAGTTATCGTAGCCCCGCTTGTTGGCGAACTTCCCTGGCCGACGATTGAATGGGGCTTTACCCATCCGCATTTTATTGAAGTTTTCACACAGTGGAGTCCTTTTGCAGAACGAATCGGCTTCCCTGGCATGAGCTACTTTATTGATGCAGCTCCGTTAGTTGTAGCGACGTACGTTGTATTATTCGGCGAACTGATTCAGGCCGATGCGTTGATTGATGAAGCACGTGAATTCCGTCATGGCGATGAAAACATTCATTTCGATGCCAACCGCAATAACGTTATCGTTGGTGTCCGCAACATGATTATGGCTATGGCTGGCCCGGACCTTTCCATGTGCGGCCCCTTATGGGCAGCTATGCAGGTTGTTATCTGCGAACGCTACAAACACGGCCGTGAAGCGATGGACAGCTTGGTCGGCGGCGTTGCTTCCTTCCGTTTGGGTACGTTTACTGGGTACTGGCTCTCCCCAATCGTAAGTTTCGTAAAACCGGTACTGCCAATCGCTTTGGCACTTACTATGTTAATTCAAGGGTATGTCGCTGTTCGTGTCGGCGTACTTCGTGCGAAAACCTTTAATGACCTCGGCGTTGCCGGTGTTATTGGCGGCGTTCTCGTATCCCGCGGCGCAGCAATGGCTTTGGGCGTAGGCATTGTATTATGTCTCCTCGTCTTTGGTAAAAACTTCTTCCAGCGCAAGATGTCCAAATACAATACCAAATCCGACCCGATTTTCAGCACAGCAGCTGAAAAAGAATTAACAGCTGAAAACGAAGGCGTCAATAAATAAGTTCGTGTACATTCTTTTCCGGAGGTTTACATTATGCAGTACTATGGTGATTTACTACGAAAATTGACAAAATCCAATACGACGGACGTGTGTGAATTCTTTGTCAAAAAATGCCTGATGAACGCGAAAAATCGCTCTACCAATGAAGCGATGAAACGATTCTTCATGATTTGTGCTGTATCTGCCAATGATGGAATTAAAGAATTTTTAGAAAAGAATGAATTAACATTCAGCGGATACTGGGCACACCGCCGATATTTTGCAAAGGTAAAAGCGGGAATTCCTGTCGTCGTCAAAACCTATTTGTCCTGCATGCTTCTTATGCTGGCTTCCCAAAAGAAGCTTATTATGAAGAAAACAGGGATGAATGAACAAGAATTACTGGCTAAATGGTGTCAGATTTTTAAATATGAAGATGCAGACAAAGCGTATTTTAATGAACTCGTAGCCATGGCTGGCCATGGTGAAGAAGGTGTGCAAGATGTTTTTTCCCAACTCAACGGTGTATGTCATGAACGGCTTAACGGTGGGGAACCCAGTAACCTTCCTTGTAATGATGCAAATCGGGATTTGCTGACGTACCGGGTTGGCGAAGATGTATATGTCTTGGTCAACAGGCTGCAGGAAATGCCGAATTTAAGTTAAATTGCATATGAAAAACAAAATCTCCCATCGTCACAGCGGCCGCTGCCGCCATGCGGCTGGGAGATTTTGCATCATATACACTATATAATATGAAAGGTGGTTTTTAAAAATGGCAATTGGTTTGAAAGCTCCGAGCTATTATGTTCAAGGTGAAGGTGAACTTGATAAATTAGGAAAATACGTAAAGAAAATCGGCAATACGTTTTTGGTTCTTGGTTCTCCCAACAATAAAAAACGAGTAGGCGACCGCATAGAAGCAGCTCTTTCCAGTGCAGATAAAAAAATGGTATATTGTGAATTTGGTGGTGAATGCTCTAAAAAAGCGATTGCCGATGCCATAGAAATCGCGCAGGCAAACAACTGCGACGCAATTATTGGTCTCGGCGGCGGCAAAGCCTTGGATACAGCTAAAGCGGTTGGTATTAACATGGGCGGTCTGCCGACAGTGATTATTCCCACGATTGCCTCCAATGACGCACCGTGCAGCAGCGTAGCTGTTATTTACAATGAAGAAGGCGTCGTTATTAAAGCCCTTATGATGAAACGCAATCCAGATCTCGTTTTGGTTGATACGGGGCTTATTGCCAAAGCACCTAAAAAATATCTCGTATCCGGCATGGGCGATGCTCTTTCGACGTACTTTGAAGCGCGTGCCTGCTACCGCAGCGGCGCCAAGACCATGTCCCGCGGCAAATGCTCGATGACTGCCCTAGCTCTTGCCAAACTTTGCTATGAAACGCTGCTCAAAGATTCTGCTAAGGCGTTGGAAGCCGTAGAACAGCAAGTCGTTACGCCGGAATTGGAAGCTGTCGTAGAAGCCAGCGTGTATCTCAGCGGTGTTGGCTTTGAAGCCGGCGGCTTGGCTGCTGCCCATGCTATCAACGACGGTTTTGCACAAGTTCCGCAGGCTCATAACGCTTCTCATGGCGAAAAAGTTGCTTTTGGCTTGTTGGCACAGCTCATTTTGGAAAAAGCACCAAAAGAAGAATGGGATACAGTACTGCATTATATTCAGTCTGTAGGACTTCCGTCCTGCCTGGCTGATTTGGGTATCCAAGATGTCAAAGAAGAAGAAATCCGTAAAGTATCGGAAGCGGCTACGGTACCGACACAATTTACGAAAAACGTTCGTGCAGATATTACGGCTGATGAAGTATACCAGGCTATCATGGCAGCCGATGCAGCAGGCAAACAGTAAAAAGGTGATGCGCATGTTTACTATTACCCCGGCAGCGGTGCAGTACATTCAGGCTCACGGCGGGCATGTGATGATAACCCTTAGCTTTGAACCGTCAGCCGGCAGCTGCTGAAAAGGAGATCGTATCTGGGGCACATATGTCCCGGAAATTGGTTTAGGTAAACCAATGCAGGAAGCACACATACTGCATGAAGTCATTCAGGGTGTAACCGTTTGGTATCATGCCAAACTGGCAATAAAACAGGACTATGCAGCCATTCGTATTTCCCTTCGTTCTTTGTTGTTTATGAAATGGCTGGAGTTGGAAGGAGCCCGCGGCTATACGGTTTTGCCGCCTCGTGACGAAACGATGTAAATGCAGTATTGAAGATAACGAAAAAGCGAGTGTATGCAAGACGCTGCACTCGCTTTTGGTCTAAGAAAGGAGCGATGCAGATGAAGAATTTTTCCTATTATTTACCGGTGCACATTCAGTTTGGCTGGAATGCGTCTGAGCGCATCGGCGAACTGACAGCGTCATGGGGAAACCGTGCGCTTATCGTAACCGGCAATGGCGGCAGTGCCAGACGAAGCGGAGTCTTGGAACGCGTAGAAACTGCGCTGCAAAGTCAAGCAATCACTTATGCGGTGTATGATGGTGTCGTGCCGAATCCGGGCTTTCAGGAAGTAGAAGCCGGTGCCGCAGCGGCCAAAGCCATGCAGGCCCAGTTTGTCATTGCTGTTGGCGGCGGCAGTGTCATTGATTGCGCCAAGGGTATTGCATTTGCTGCCTGCAATGAAGGCTTTTTGGGAGACTATATTAAAGGACGGGAACGAGGCGTAAACGCACTGCCTATCGCAGCGATACCGACGACTTGCGGTACAGGAAGTGAATGCACGCCTTTTGCCGTATTGACGGATGAAGAAACACACGATAAGCGGGCTTTGAGTACGCGAACCATTTTACCGTCCTTGGCTGTCATAGATCCGAGTGCGATGACGGGCATGCCGAAGCAGGTCTTGGCGGCAGTGGTGTTTGATGCGCTGTGCCATCATATGGAGGCCTATTTGTCCCGTGCGTGTAGTCCGATGACCAAAATGCAGTCTCTGTACGGCATGCAGCTTTTCAATAGCAGCATTCGGCAGATTGGGGCAAGTATGACAAAAGAAGCCTGGGAAGGCTTGGCTCTATGCAGTACCTTAGGCGGCATGAGCATTGGTATATCCGGCGTAACGGCTCCTCACGGCTTGGAACATCCCCTGAGCGGCCTGCGCAATGTGATACATGGGCGGGGACTGGCTGTTTTAACACCGCCTATTTTTGCTCGTTCTATAGACGCGGCACCAGAGCGGTTTGCTGCTATTTCGCGGGCTTTGGGCGGCACGGATGAACGGGACTTAATAGATATATTGCAAGATATAATTGCTGCCTTGGGACTGCCGCAGACACTTTCGCAGGAAGGCGTACAGGTAGAGGATCTTCCTTGGCTTGTCAAAAATGCCATGCGTTCTTCGCGCGGTGCCATCATGGCGCATCCCAAAGTTTTTTCTAAAGAAGAAATTCAAGATATATATGAAGCATGCATGTAATATAGGCGTATCTAAAAAACTGCATAGCAAAAACAGAACCGCTGCATGATGGATTTTTTTATGCAGCAAACAGGGAAAGCCTGTGTTGGACGGAATTTTTGCGGCTGGATTTAGACATAAAAAATCCCAACGCAGATGGATGTATTTTACCTATCTGTGTTGGGAATATCCTGGCATCAGCCGGTATTATAAAATATCAATTTGGCATGATTTCATGGCCTGCAGTGCGTTTTTGTGGCTTTCCGGCGTAACGCCTGCGCAGCAGGTACTGTCTACGCAGATTTCTTTTTCCGGATAAAAAGCCTTCAGCAGCAGGGCGTTAGAAATAACGCAGATATCCGTGCATACGCCCATGAGAACGATGCGGTCATACGCTGCGACTTCCGGGACTAAATCAGGACAGCCAAAAGTCGGTTTTTCCAATATGGCTGCAAACAATGTATACGGAAGCAGCTGTTTGCAAATCTGCCAGCCCTTCGTATCTTTTATACAGTGCGGTACAGGCAGCTTTTTTCCTTCCTGCGTATCTAAATACGACGAGTCGTGTGTATCCTGTGTAAAAATAATATCTGTCTGCACATCGGTATTCTTTTTGCTGGCGACGATTTTTTCTTCAATAGAAGGAACAATAGCTTGGGCTTCCGGCGTGCCTAAGGCACCGCTTACAAAATCATTTTGCATATCGATGATAATATATGCTTGCGTCATGGCATACACCTCGTTATTTTGCCTGTGCTTTTAATTCACGAACATAATCCGGTACATCAGGGCACGTCATCAGTCCGGACATCAAAGCGACGCCGGTAACCGGTACGTCATGCAAGTCTTTTATAGTCTGCGGCGTAATGCCTCCTAAGGCATAGACGGGAATGGATACGGCTTCACAAATGGCCCGTACTGTTTCCGGCCGAATAGGCGGTAAATCTTTCTTGCAGGCTGTAGGGAATACGTGGCTTGCCATAATGTACGTAGCCCCTAATTCTTCAGCTCTTTTGGCTTCTTCCGGCGTATGAACAGATACACCTAATGTCGTCATATAATAGAGCAGCGAAGAATGTGTTTCTAAATAGTTCAGGGAACATTGAAAACGAGGCACATGAAGCCGGATGGCGGCTTTGCCGAAATGGTGGAGAATACATGTTTTGTCATGAATATTGCATAAACGCAATGCCCGTTTGGCGTAATTCGTGTATTCTTCTTCGGACAAGTTCTTTTCACGAAGGACGATGACATCTACATCAGATGCGGCTATTTGTTCTAGCTGATCCCAGTAGTTTGTCGGGGCGAGTTCGTGATTGGTAATTGCAGCTACTTTTAACACGATTATATCACCTGATTATATAATATTGTATAATGACAAGAAATAGTTTATATATATAACTATACAGTAATCTCATAGCCCCGTCAATGATTATACATTAAAAATATATATTATTTTTTATACATATAAACATACTTTACCTATTAGTATACACTTAATAGATAAAAAGCGTTTTATTGATATACGATAAAACAAATAAATTCCAGAAATGAATATATAAAGATAATAAAAACGCATAATAAATAAACAACGCAAAAAACCTGACAGTGGATTGGTCTGTCAGGTTTTTTGTATTGTTTATGGTTAGGATTTGTAGAGAGATGAAATAAAAAAAGCCGCATGAAGAAAACTACACCCATGGTGGTGTACCCCTTCATGCGGCCCTTACGGTCTCACTCTATTTATTATTATAGAATACCTAAGGAAATTGTCAATAAAAAATACAGTCAAAAGTTATGGCTTTTGCTGAAAACGGTACAATGTGCCAAGCTCCA
Source organism: Megasphaera sp. UBA5897 (assembly GCA_002431345.1). Taxonomy (GTDB): domain Bacteria; phylum Bacillota; class Negativicutes; order Veillonellales; family Megasphaeraceae; genus Megasphaera. Next base: position 39,179 of record DJEN01000095.1, read on the forward strand.
TGCTTGATACAATAAATCATACAAACGAGCAAGACTATCTGCCATGAATACGCATGTTTTAAACAAATATGAGCCCTTTCTATGCCGCAGCGAAAAGGGACCTTGCTTGTAGATAGTACAAGATATGCGACAGGATTACAAAATCATTTAAAGTACACTGTAAAAGAATAACCAAAAAATTGAGAAGCATAAATAAAAATGTAATATTATTCAAAAAAAAATTACATCTTAGCAGTCTGCCGGAATGACTGCAACTAACAGTAAAAATGCAGAGGAGAAAGAAATGGAGTAAAAAAGTTGAAAAAATTTTATTTTTTTGGTATTCTTTTGAGAAAAACAACTACGAACAGACAGGAGAGAGATGGCATGGAATACGATTCTATGGAACGATTGATGGTTTGCCGCAATTTTTTGCAGATGCCGCTTGTACAGGCAGTAAACCGCTATATGCAGACGAATGAAGAAACGGAAGTACCGTATATTGTCAGCCAGTTGGTGCAGTACGCGGAAAAACACGGTGTATGCGGCAACATTTGGCAGCAGTTTTTGCTGCGGACGTTATGTGATGGTGAAAATACAGCCGCCGTGACGATTGAACAGGTTGGGACATACGGCACAGGGCTGCAAAGTGCGCTGGCCATGGATATGAAGGTCTTGTGGCCGTACCTGCACAGCACGGCGAATGACTTATTCGGCTGCGCGTTTTTGGATGCGTATATGCCGTCGCAGCCCAAAGAAGATGTCTGTCTGCAGGCATTGACTCAGGCGATGACAGCGTGCCGGACACCGGATGAAGGAACAGTGGCACTGCTAATGCATTATACGACGTATGGCCGCGGCAAACTGGCGCGCTATATGGCCTTTCGCATTAATTCCCAAAACCGGCTCGTAGGGATTGAAGAATTTCCTCATCTGGCATGGGATGATTTGATTAGTTATCAAGCCCAAAAAGAAAAACTGCTGCAAAATACGGTGAATTTTATTGAAAACCGCGGAGCCAACAATGTGCTCCTGACCGGGGCCAGAGGAACGGGCAAGTCTACAGCGGTCAAATCACTCGTTTGGCAGTATCACGAACAAGGACTTCGTTTGTTGCAAATTGAACGAGGCCAGTTAGCCATGTTGCCGGGCATGATGGAAAAACTCAGCCTCGTTAAAAGCAAGAAATTTATTATCTTTTTAGATGACTTGTCGTTTGATGAAGATGAAAAAGAATATAAATATCTCAAATCCGCGATTGACGGCGGCGTTACGCCACAGCCGGATAATGTACTTATTTATGCAACATCGAATCGCCGTCACTTGCTGAAAGAAACGTGGAAAGACAGAAATGATGAAATGGATGAAGTATATCGCGATGATAGCACGAATGAATCTATTTCTTTGTCAGACCGCTTTGGCTTGATTATTCATTATGCCGCACCGACGCAGGATGAATACTTAGCCATCATTGATCATGAATTGCGTAAAGCAGGGATTGTATTAGATAAAAAAGAATTGCGGATTTTGGGCGTACGCTGGGAAATGGAACATTCCGGACGTAATGGTCGTATTGCACAGCAATTTGTCAAATGGTATCTTGGAAATAAGAAATAAAAGGAAAAAATGTAAATTAAAAAACGTTTAACCTGAATTTTTTACGAATATATCGAAAAAAGCTGTTGACAAACTCGGATACTTTTTGTAGAATGTGTTCAAGCTTTTCAATGAGCCCACGCAAATGGGCAGAAAAGTAAATGAAGAGAAAAAATCTGATGATGGGAAAGAGTAGTTAGTTCAAGTCAATTTTCAGAGAGCTGATGGTTGGTGTAAATCAGCAGTTGCGAACGGACGAAAATCATCCCGGAAGAGAAGTGCTGAAGCATTGTGTTAAGCACTGACGATTTTTCCACGTTATAGGAAACGCGTATGTTGGTACGTTGTAGAGAGCCTGAAACCAGTAATGGTTTTGGGAATCAGGGTGGTATCGCGGAATTATACTCCGTCCCTCAGCAGAGGGACGGAGTTTTTTTGTTGGCCTCTGTTGACAAATCTCTAAATCCCAACGAGATAAATTATTTTTTATACTCAAAGGAGATATGTTATTATGGCAAAAGTATTTTATGATCAAGATGTAAACTGGGACGTAATGAAAGGCAAAAAAGTTGCTGTTGTCGGCTATGGCAGCCAAGGCCATGCGCATGCGCTGAACTTGAAAGAAAGCGGCGTCGATGTCGTTGTCGGTTTGTATAAAGGCAGTAAATCTGTAGAAAAAGCAAAAGCAGCCGGTCTCGAAGTTAAATCTGTTGCTGAAGCAGTCAAAGAAGCAGACGTCACGATGGTTTTGATTCCGGATGAAAAACAGGCTGATGTTTACAAAACGGAAATTGGCCCGAACCTCAAATCTGGCAGTGCATTAGCATTTGCTCATGGCTTCAACGTTCATTTCAAACAGATCGTTCCTCCAGCTGATGTCGACGTATTCATGGTTGCTCCGAAAGGACCGGGTCATCTCGTTCGTCGTACATTCGTAGAAGGCGGCGGTGTTCCTGACGTATTTGCTGTAGAACAAGATGCAACAGGTAAATGCTTTGACTTAGCATTAGCATATGCTCGCGGCATCGGTGGTACTCGTGCCGGTGTTATCCAGACGACATTCCAGGAAGAAACAGAAACCGACCTCTTTGGTGAACAAGCTGTTCTCTGCGGTGGTATCTGCCAGCTCATCACCAATGGTTTTGAAACATTGTGCGAAGCAGGCTATCAGCCGGAAATCGCATATTTTGAAACCTTCCATGAAATGAAATTAATCGTCGACCTCATGTATGAAGGCGGCATGGCTAAAATGCGTAAATCCATCAGTGATACTGCTGAATATGGCGATTACACCGCAGGCCCTCGTGTCGTAACACAGGATTCCAAGAAAGCAATGAAAGAAGTATTGAACGACATTCAATCTGGTGCATTTGCGAAAGATTGGCTCCTCGAAAATAAAGCCGGCGGCCGCGCTCATTTCTTAGCTATGCGTCGTCAGCATGCAGAACATCCATTGGAACAAGTTGGGGAAAAATTGCGTGCTATGATGCCTTGGCTTCATAACAATGACCAAAACGATTAATTAAAAACTGCAAGGGACTTCGTTTTGCAGGAAGTCCCTTGTTATTTATAAAGAGGTGAATCATCCATGAAATTGACTGGCGCACAAGCTGTAATTGAAAGTTTAAAACGTGAAGATGTACAAGTCGTCTTTGGCTATCCCGGCGGTTCTGTGCTGACATTGTATGATGAATTATATAAGGCAAAGTTTCCCCATATTTTGACAGGACATGAACAGGGTGCTGTTCACGCAGCGGACGGGTATGCGAGAGCTACAGGAAAACCTGGTGTATGTTTTGCTACATCCGGTCCTGGCGTTTGCAATATGGTTACAGGGATTGCGACAGCCAACATGGATTCGATTCCTCTTGTTATTATCAGCGGACAGGTTGCAACGCCGCTTATTGGGCGGGATTCATTCCAAGAAGCTGATATTTCCGGTATTACAACGCCAATTACGAAACATAATTATTTAGTAAAACGTGCAGAAGATTTGCCGCGTGTTTTGAAAGAAGCCTTTTATATTGCTACAACAGGCAGACCGGGACCGGTTTTGGTTGATGTAGCCAAAGATGTATTTGATACTCCTTTTGACTATACATATCCGGAAGCAGTGCACCTGCGCGGTTATCAAGGATGTCATGTAGGAAATGAAGCCGATGTAGACCGTGCGGTTGAAGCAATTGAAAAGGCAAAACGCCCTGTCATTTTAACTGGCGGCGGTGTAGTGCTTTCGAATATGGCCGACCGGCTCAAGCGTATTGTTCAGCAGATGCATGTCCCTGTCGTTACGACGTTGATGGGAAAAGGAACGATTCCTGATATGTATGATGCTCATTTGGGAATGGTTGGCATGCATGGTTCCTATGCTGCTAACATGGCTGTCACAAAATGTGATTTATTAGTAGCTATTGGGGCTCGATTTGACGACCGCGTTACGGGCGATGTCGAAAATTTTGCACCTAATGCTAAAATTGTTCATTTTGATATTGATAAAGTAGAAATTAATAAAATTGTCCATGCAGACATCAGTGTCAACGGCGACCTTCGCTGGTCATTGCCATTGTTGGATGAAAAATTGGCAGCTCATGAAACGCATTTGGCAGAACGATATGGGGAATGGCGTAGTCTAGTCTTACGTATGAAAACGGAACATCCTTTTGGAACCCGCGATTTGCCTGATGCCGTTTCACCACAAAAACTGTTTGAAGGCCTACAAAAATGGACAAACGACGATACGATTTTTGCGACAGATGTAGGGCAACATCAAATGTGGGCTGCTCAATTTTGCCAGGTGTCCAAACCGCGTCATTTTATTACGTCCGGCGGTTTGGGAACGATGGGATATGGCTTACCGGCAGCGATGGGAGCCAAAGTAGGCTGTCCTAAGCAGCAAGTCGTCTTGTTTACTGGCGACGGCAGTATCATGATGAACTGTCAGGAATTTGCGACACTGCATAAATACGGTATCGATGTCAAAGTCATCGTTCTTCATAACAGCGTCCTGGGGATGGTCAATCAGTGGCAGCGCATGTTCTACAACGGCCATTATGCAGAATCCGTATTGGATAAAAATCCTGATTTAACGCACGTATCCAGTGCTATGGGCGTGCCCGGCTTTGCCGTTCACAAACCGGAAGAATTAGCCGGCGGTTTGCAAAAATTGTTTGCAGCAGAAGGAGCTGCTTTGCTGGACGTCTTTATTCCTGCCGATGAAAATGTATATCCTATGGTACCCGGCGGTAAACGACTGGACGAAATGGTGTTAGGAGGAGATGCACAATGATGAAACAGCATTTGGCTATCTTAGCCGATAATAAACCGGGCGTATTGACGCATGTCGCGGGACTAATCAGCCGTCGTGCCATCAACATCGAGTACATCAATGCCGGTTATACAGAAGAACCGGACGTAACGCGCATCAATATTGTCGTATCCGTAGAAAACCGTTGGGAACTGGATCAAGCAGTCAATCAACTGGCTAAATTGATTGATGTCATTAAAGTCGTAAATTTGGATGATGCACCTTTTGTCAGCTATGAACTGGCTATGATAAAAGTAAAATGTGAAACGCCGACTGTACGCGAAGAATTGACGAATATTGCCCAGCTTTTTCATGCCAAGGTCGTAGACGTGCAGAAAAAATCCCTTATATTCCGCTTGACCGGCAGGGAAGACCATATTGAAGCCTGCCTGCATATGCTGGAAGATTATGAAGTGATTGAAATTGCCCGTACAGGACAGATTTCCCTTTCCCGAGGGATGACACCTGTTAAGCAAATGTAATATAATAAATGTATTTATAGTAAAACACTGCAAAAAGAAAGGAAGACAAACTACATGCGAAGTGACGTTGTAAAAAAAGGTATTACCCGCACAGCTCATCGTACATTATTCCACGCTATGGGCTATTCCGATGAAGATTTGCAAAAACCGTTAATCGGTATTGTCAATTCTTTTAATGAAATTATTCCGGGGCATATGCATCTGCGTGAAATTGCCCAAGCTGTCAAACTGGGTGTGGCTGCCGCAGGCGGCACACCGATTGAATTTCCTGCTATCGGTATTTGTGACGGCATCGCCATGGGGCATAATGGCATGAAATATCCCCTTGCCAGCCGTGAACTTATTTGCGATTCTATTGAAGCCGTTGCCAATGGCCATGCTTTTGACGGTCTGGTCATGATTCCGAACTGCGACAAAATCGTACCGGGCATGCTTATGGCTGCAGGCCGCGTCAACATTCCGACAGTCGTCGTCAGCGGCGGTCCGATGCTGGCAGGACGCCACAAAGGCAAAGACATCAGTGTCAGCACGATGTTTGAAGCAGCAGGTAAAGTGGAATCTGGACAGATGACACAGGAAGAAATGACGGAAATGGAATTTCAGGCATGTCCGGGCTGCGGTTCCTGCTCCGGTCTGTTCACTGCGAATACGATGAACTGCATGACAGAAGTACTGGGCATGGGCCTTCCGGGCAATGGTACGATTCCGGCTGCTTATTTTGGCGCACGCCGTATTTTGGCCAAAAAAGCCGGCGCGGTTATTATGGATTTGGTAAAGAGAGACATCAAACCGCGTGACATCATGACAATGGAATCATTTGAAAACGCGATTGCTGTCGATATGGCTATTGGCGGTTCTACCAATACAGTCCTCCATTTGCCGGCCATTGCCCATGAAGCAGGCATTGAGCTGCCGCTGCAAAAATTTGATGAAATCAGCCGTAAAGCAGCTTATATCTGCAAAATGAGCCCAGGCGGCACGTACCATATGCAGGATCTTAACGAAGCCGGCGGTATTTGCGCCGTCATGAAAGAGCTGACCAAACTCAATATTATTCATACTGATGCGAAAACCGTTACCGGCACGATTGGCGAACGCATTGCCAATGCGCACAACGAACGGCCGGAAGTACTGCACAGCGTCGAAAACGCATATATGCATAAGGGCGGCATTGCTATTTTGACAGGAAATTTGGCTCCTGACGGCTCTGTCATCAAAGAAAGCGCTGTCGAACCGGATTTGCTTACCTATACAGGTACGGCTAAATGCTATGATTCGGAAGAAGATGCCATCAAAGCGATTATTGGCGGAGAAATTAAAGAAGGACACGTCGTTGTTATTCGTTATGAAGGACCTAAAGGTGGCCCGGGCATGCGCGAAATGCTCAATCCGACAGCTGTTATTACCGGCATGGGCTTGAAAGTAGCCTTGCTGACAGATGGCCGTTTCAGCGGTGCCAGCCGCGGTGCCTGCATCGGTCATATTTCGCCGGAAGCCATGGAAGGCGGCCCGATTGCCTTAATTCATGACGGCGATACGATTTCTATTGATATTCCTAATCGTAAATTACAACTTGAAGTCAGTGATGAAGAACTGGCAAAACGCAAAGCTTCATGGAAGCAGCCTGAACCGAAAGTTAAGACAGGATATTTGTCCCGTTACGCTCGTCTCGTAACATCTGCGAATACAGGTGCTGTCTTGAAATAATCTAAGAGATAACGCATACGAGGGGGTCTGTCTGAGACAGGTCCCTTTGTATACGTACATATAATGGATAAGAAAGGTCGTATAAATAATGAAAAAAGTATGTGCCTTGATTGGTAAATATTTTGGTATTCTTGCCGTAGTATTCCTTATTTTGGGGATGACAACGCCGGACAGCTTTAAATGGGTGTTGGGAAAAATCGGCGATGTTTCTGTATTAAGCTTATTGCTGGGCGTAGTTATGTTTGGCATGGGTACGACGCTGAGTCTGCATGATTTTGCGTTGGTACTCAAACGGCCGCGTGATGTATTTTTTGGCGCTTGTGCACAGTATCTCGTCATGCCGTTTTTGGCGTATGTATTATCCACTGTATTCCAGTTGGACCCGGCTCTGACTGTCGGTGTTGTTTTGGTCGGCACCTGCCCGGGCGGTACGTCTTCCAATGTCATTACCTTTATGAGTAAAGGGGACTTGGCTTTATCCGTTACCATGACCAGTGTTTCTACTGTTATTTCACCAATTATGACGCCGCTTCTTACGTATTTAATTATTGGACAGCGCGTAGCCTTTGACCCTGTAGGCATGTTTATTTCTATTTTGCAGATTGTTATTTTCCCTATTTGTCTGGGTTTGGCTGTCAAATATTTTCTGCCGAGACTGGCCGCTACCGCTACGGATTATCTGCCGGCCGTGTCTTCCTTAGCTATTTCTTTCCTTATTGCCGGCATCATTGGTGCCAGCCGTAATGCTATTCTTTCCAGCTCCGGCGTTATCCTGCTTGTCGTCATTCTGCACAATTGCCTGGGCTATGCTCTTGGTTTTGCCATCGGTCATTTCTGCGGCATGAGCTGGAAGAAAATGGTTGCCTTGTCCATTGAAGTCGGCATGCAGAATTCCGGCTTGGCAACAGGGCTTGCCAAAGCACACTTTGCATCCCTGCCAATGGCCGGTGTGCCCGGCGCTGTTTTCAGTGCATGGCACAATATTTCCGGTGCTGTATTAGCCTATTTGTACGTCAACTTCCTCAACAAACGGTTTGATTCAGACTATCAAGACGATGTGAAGACAGCCCACGCACTTCCCAATGCGGGCCATTAAGAAAATTGTGTAAATAAAAAAAGTTGCTGCATGAAGAGATACGATCTTCGTGCAGCAACTTTTTTATTGCAACAGAATGGATATGTTGGGATGATGATTTATATCTGTGTTTTTCAAAGAGACGTATCGCGCGGAGCAGCATCTTTGGGATTTTGCTGTAAGTATTCGATATAATCATTGCCCAATTCTTTTAAAACCGTTAAAATACGTGTGAATTTTGTGCCAATTTCACTTAAACTGTATTCTACTTTGGGCGGGACTTGTTCATACGATTTGCGAATGACAAGCCCTCTGTCTTCTAATGTTTTTAGTTGTCTGGATAAGGTCGTATGTGTCATTTCTTCAGGCATGCGGCGAAGCAGTTCATTAAATCGGACAGGGCCGTCTGCCAATAAGTAGATAATGTACATAGACCATTTTCCCGTGAGCAGTTTTTGCGCTGTTACATACGGACAGCGGCCGAATAAATCTTCCTTCATAAAGAGCACGTTCCTTTCTGATACTGGTATCATTATATATCGTACTTGCTATTGTGTAACTAATTAATTATAATTATAAATACAGAGAGAAAAAATTACAATACTAGGTATACGATGAATGGAGGAACTGACGATGACAAAAGAAACATTGGATTTTGTAACAGCTAAAACAAAAGAATTGATGGCAGCTCCAAGCTGCAGCAAAGAAGCAAAAGATGCAGCACAAGCTTGGCTGCATGCTGTAGGTACAGCTGGCGAAGCAGCAGAAACGAAGAAATATGTTGCTGAATTAGAAGCAGATATTACGACCATTGACGGTTTGATTGCATTTGCTGGCTCTGAAGCAGGAAAAAGTGTATTTGGTGCCGATGCTGCGCCGAAAGTCGTTGAACAGGCCAAAGAAGCGAAAGCAAATGGCGCGGCATATTGTTTTTGCCCGGCTTGCAAAGCAGCAGAAGCTATTCTTAGCAAGAAAGCCGAATTGCTGAACGCATAAACAGCACTACATTTTTTATTGCATACATACAGCAAGCCAGAGCAGTGTAAAAACTGTTCTGGCTTGTTTTTTTTGTTTACAGATTATATCGCTGTGGGATGAGCGGTTGTCATGATTTTTGCGCCGCCGGCTGTCGTTTTAGTCGGCATGTCTGTCAAAGAGCCGTACAGGCCTTCAATGTCCGTAGGAATCCGTTTGTACGGCAGTTTTTCCATGATTTGATCCATAGCTTTTGAAAGAATATCATAGGGATTATTGAGAACAGACGCAGATTTACGGTCAAAACCGCGGGAACTGTAACTATGGAAGGTTCCTTTCTGGCTGTCATAGGCGTAAACCGTAAAGTAATAGGCATATTCGGTTATGAGTTCGTCATCGTAATGGAAAAAGAGTGTATACTGCCGCCACTGCCAGGTACGGACGACAGGAACCAAGACGACGTCAGCATGATAGGTGTTTGCCAATGTACGCAGTGTATCTTCTGTAACGTCCTGCGGAGACAAACAGTCTTCTGTCTGCAGACGGTTCCAATAGGGGATGCGGAAAGGCTGCATCAGACGATGGGTCATATAATTGGCGGCCTCGTTCTGCTGCGTCGTATTGACAATAAGCACAGAACGCATGTGGTCGAACTGAGGTTCTTCGGCAAAAGCTGTTATGCTCATCATAACGAACAGGATAACAAGCAGGATACTCTTTTTCATAGCGGTTCCCTCCGATTAGAAATTTCCGTTATCGTTTAGCAAAGGCCGCGTATTATCGGCTCTGGGAATATATTGTTCCAAATTTGCCAGCATAGCTTCTTTGTCCATTGGCAGCGTACCGCCGACAGGAAGCAGGTTGGAAACATGATTGCTGCGGAAAATACAAGGACGGCTCATTTCTGTATGACGAAGAATCGTGTCTAATTCTTCCAAGAAACCACGGGCAGTCAGCGGCGTGAATTTGCCAAAAACCACGTCCTGATATAATGGCGCATCGCCGGGAATAATTAAAGACAACGCGCTGAGCATCGTCGGGTTGATGGCAGAAACCACTTCAGCTGTATGCAAGGCATGTTCTCTTGTCCGTTCTTGCCCGCCGAGTCCCAGCAAAATCATGGCAGATAATTTCATGCCGGCGGCTAACGCTTTTTTGCCGGCTTGAATAGTCAGAGCGGCTGTCGTACCTTTTTTGACATGACGCAGTACTTCGTCGTCACCGCTTTCAATACCCATGTACAGGATGCCGAGACCGGCTTCGTGAAGACGTTTTAAATCTTCCGGTGATTTTCTGTTTAAATCAGCCGGTGTGGCATAGGCTCCGATGCGGGTAATATGAGGAAACGTGCTGTAGCATTTGTGAAGAATATGAATTAAATCATCTGTTGGCAGCACGAGGGCATCGCCGTCGGCTAAGAAAATCCGGCGGATAAAGGGATATGCCGCGGCTCCTCGTTCAATAATTCCGTCGATTTCCTCTAAAGAACGTACACGGTATTTAGATGCCTTGTACATGGTGCAAAATGTGCACATATTATGAGAACAGCCAATCGTTACGCGCAAAATAAAACTGCGCGCTTCGCTGGGTGGTCTGAATACTAAACCTTCTGCATTATCAATTAACATGAAAATTCTCCTTTCTTTTTCTTTATTATACACAGTTTGGCAGGAATAGGTAAATACTTTTAGATAGAAAAAATTTGCATACCAACTAATACGTTTTACCTCTTAAAAATATTAAGTTAAATGTTTAACTAAAAAGAGAAATACGAATAAAATGTTAAAAAATTATTGACTTATTTGAAAAATGCCGCTATAATAAAGCTCAACAAATACAAAACAGTGTTGATTGGGAGTAGTAATATCGCAGCCGAACGTACAGAGACCTGCTGGCAGCTGAGAAGCAGGACGGAAACTCGATATGAAGTCGCCCAGGAGCAGCTGTCCGAAAACGGGATGCCGTGAGTAGATACAGCCGGCAGGCAGCCGTTATCTTGCCAGGCGTTGCATGGAATATCCGGAGATGCTTACAAAGTGGTCATGTGACATGGCAAAAAGAGTGGTACCGCAGAGTAATATACTTTGTCTCTTAGTGAAAGAGGCGGAGTATTTTTTTTTTCGGCCAATCAAAACCGTTTAGTTATTTGTGATTCAATAATTTTATTACATATTGTTGTGAAAGGGACGAGGCTTTTATGATGGATCTGATTGGAAAGTTAAGCGGTTTTGTTGGTAGAAATCTGACATACATCGTATTTTTGGTTGTTATTTGGGCCTATTTTATGCCCAATGCCTTCTTGTGGGCTGTACCGCATACGGTATTGCTGTTGGGCGTTATCATGTTTGGCATGGGAATGACACTGCATGCCAAAGATTTTAAATTGATTGTACAACGCCCGAAAGAAGTCATGATTGGCTGTGTAGCGCATTATACGATTATGCCTTTGTTGGCATATGCCTTGGTTATTGCCTTTGAAATGCCGCCGGAACTGGCAGTCGGCATGGTATTATTAGGTTCTTGCCCGAGCGGCACGGCATCCAACGTCATGGGATTTTTGGCAAAAGCCGATGTACCTCTGTCCGTTTCGATTACGACGTGCTCTACCTTGTTGGCGCCGATCATGATGCCGTTCATCGTTTGGGCGCTGGCCGGACAGTGGGTTGAAGTTTCTTTTATGGCCATGGCCATGACAGTTATGAAAGTTATTTTGATTCCGTTGGTATTGGGACTTATCGTTCATCGTATGATGGGAGAAAAACACGTTGCTTCCTTGTCTAAAGTATTGGTTTTGATTTCTGCTTTTGGCGTTTTAGTTATTGTTGGCGGTGTTATTGCCATTAACGGCCCGAAGATTTTGGAATTAGGCGCGTTTATTGTTATCATGGTTTTGCTGCACAACCTCGGCGGTTTCCTCATTGGCTATTTCGTTACAGGCAAACTTGGCTTGGGCAAGAAACAGCAGCATTCTGTTACCTTGGAAGTTGGCATGCAGAATGATGCCTTGGCTATTTCCTTGGTATCTGTATTCTTTACGCCGGCTGTAGCGATTCCGGCTGCTGTAGGCGCTGCTATTCATCAGATTACAGGTTCCATTTTGGCAGGAATTTTTTCCCGTCATATGGATAAGATTGAACAGCGGGAACAAGAAAAACAGCAGTCGTTGGCAGAAGCAGCTGTTCCGACACAACATTAATAACGGGTACACACAGTTTGCAGATAGGCTGTATTCATACTGTAATACCGAAGAACTGTCGTCTTTATGGCGGCAGTTCTTTTTTGTGCTGTTTGCAGGAATGAGGCAAAACGTCAACAGCAGCCATATGCTATGCGGCTAAGAGCAAATATGAAGGATTCTATGGTTATGGTATCTATATATATGTATATAACAAAACGAAGGCGGTCATATCACAACCGCCTTCGTTTTGCTGCAGACTGTATACGCCCCCGCATATACAGCACGCATCCCCCGATAGTAATAACTTATTTTTCGTCCATAATCGCTTCCGGCCCTCTGTCGCCGGTACGAATACGAACGGCATCCCTGAGTTCGTATACGAATATTTTGCCGTCCCCTGGTTTACCTGTTTTGCAGACCCGCTGTGCTACTTCAATGACTTTTTCTACGGGTACTTCACAAATCACCGTTTCTACTTTAATCCCCGGAAGCAGATTGATGTTGTATTTTTGACCCCGATAGACTTCAACGTATCCTTTTTGCAGACCGCAGCCAAAGACTTGGCTGACTGTCATCCCCAAGACGCCGATTTCATTGAGCGAATCTTTTAATTCTTCCAGTTTGCTCGGCCGTGTAATAATTTCAACTTTTGTGATTTTACGCTGCACAGCTCAGCACCTCCTGTCGTTTATAAGGTATGTGTTTTTATGCCAATATCTTCAATGGTAGAAGCTTGGCTCAACGTAGAATGTAACGATGAATCAAACGGACTGCCGGCAGACATCAATGCATGATTGTAAGCCCGTTCGCCATGTTCCGTGATGTCCAAGCCTGTAATTTCTTCGGTCTTGTTTGCACGCATATGAGTAAAGGCGTTGACAATTTTATATAAAATAATAGTACCGACAATCGCAAAAGCATACGCAACGAAAGTAGAAATAATTTGAGCAAATAACAAGTGGGTTTCCCCATAAAATAAGCCGTTGGCGCCATCCGGATTGATTTCCGTAGTAGCCCAAAGACCGGTGGCGATAGAGCCCCATGTACCGCCGAGACCGTGAATACCGAACGCATCAAGAGAATCATCATACCCCAGTTTTGTTTTTAATGCTGCCACAGCGAAGTAGCAGAGCACACCGCCGATTGCCCCAATGATAATCGCCGGCATCGGTGCGACAAAGCCTGCTGCCGGTGTAATGGCAACTAAGCCTGCGATGCAGCCGGAAGCTGCGCCGAGAATGGTCGGTTTGCCGTTTAATATCCATTCGACGACGACCCAGGAAACGGCAGCAGCTGCAGCTGCCCCCTGTGTAGCAATGAATGCACTGGCAGCCAGACCGTTAGCCCCCAAGGCACTGCCGGCATTGAATCCGAACCAGCCGAACCACAGCAGTGCAGCACCCAATACAGTCATTGGCAGATTGTGCGGCATCATAGGAATTTTTCCCAAGCCGTGGCGCTTACCCAACAGAATGCACAATGTCAAACCGGAAACGCCGGAAAGAATATGGATGACAAGGCCGCCGGCAAAGTCCAAAGCCCCTAATTTGGCAAGAAAACCGCCGCCCCATACCCAGTGTGCCATGGGATTATAAATGAATACAGCCCATAATAGAATAAAAACAGCAAAGGCATGGAATTTGACTCGTTCTGCAAAAGCCCCTGTGATGAGAGCCGGTGTAATAACGGCAAACATGCACTGGAAGGCAACGAAGGCTAATTCAGGAATCGTGCCGTTTTCCAATACGGACATGCCAATACCGGACAGCCCGACCTTGTCCAGCGAGCCGATAAAACCGCTGATATCTGTACCAAACGTCATTGCATAGCCAAGAATAATCCATTCAACAGAAATCATAGCAACAATAAAGAAGCTCTGCATAATCGTCGTCAGTACATTTTTATCGCGAACCATGCCGCCGTAGAAAAAACCGAGCCCCGGCGTCATAATAAATACTAAAGCCGCACTAATCAGCACCCAAGCCGTATCCCCTGCATCAATGGTCCCTGGCTCTGCAGCAAAGACTGTTGGCGCGGCCATAAGCATGCATGGCACTGTTAGCCGCAATATATGCCATAATTTTTTCATCGTCATCATCCCCTCGAAAAGAATAAAAAAGTGTCTCAGAGATACATCCCCTCAAATGTATGCTCTTGAGACACCGTTGTCTTTTTGTGTATTCTGTTGTATCAATAAAAAAACAGACAAGCCCTTACGCATCAGGTACCGTGATGCAGTAAGGGCTTCATTGCCGTATATATTCTATTGATGTAGTTAATTATAATGGCATCAATGGGAATTGTCAATTAATTTTTTCGAAAATTTTTCGATTTTTGTTATTTTATTAAATATATTTGTTAGATACTTGGAATGCAGTGGGAAATTCCCGGAGGGCTGCTTTGTTTAGACGAAGAGTATATGTCCCAGAAAAATATAGCAAGTTAGAGAAATCGCGCTTAGAGCTGTCGTGTTCATGACGATTTGCGTAGCGTAGTCGGGATTGTTATCAAATTCGATGGCAAACAGGGCGGTATTTACAGCTGTCGGGATGGCACAGTAAATCAGGAAGACTGTTGCGCTGACAGCCGTAAAAGTGCCGGGCAATACAGCATTGGCTATATAGATCATTGCAAGGCCTATCAAAGGAAGAACAAACAGTTTCAAACCGCTGACAATCCAGACGTCCCGGTCGAGCCAGTGGATTTTGGTTTGAGAGAGCTGTGCGCCAATACTAAGCATTGCCAGCGGAAGCAGGGCGTTGTTTGCCATTTCCATAATCGGCCAGAAAAAGAAGTCTTTGGCATCCCAGCTTAAGTACCGGGCTAATAAGGCGAGAACCAGTACGTAGAGCATAGGCATGCGGAACATGACTTTTAACGTGTCACGGGCAGATAAACGGCCCCGGCCAGCCTGATACAAGCCCAATGTATTTAAGGCGATACTCTGGATAATAAAAATGATGACTTGCGCAACCAAAGCTTCTGTCAGATACGGTGTTTGGCCGTTGACGACAAACGGATCATGAGAGAAAACCAGAATAATAAGGGCGACACCGAGGTTGCCTGTGTTGTTGAACATTAACGCGTTGCGGCACGACTGTACCATGCCTTCATCGTAATGCCGTATTTTACTGACGATGTTGGCCAGGCCGAAACAGATAATCATAAAGATAAAAATATTGGCAATCAGACTGAGACTTCCAGGCGGAAAGTCCGTGCTGTAGACTTTGGTGAAAATAAAACTGGGAATAACGAGATAAAACATAACTTTCGAAAGCGTTTTTACATCTATCCCAAATTTACGGTCCAAGCTGAACCCGATGAGTACCAAGACAAAAATCGGAAGCATGGTATGCTCAATAATAAACCAGAAAACCATGATAAAACCTCTCTTTGCAAAAAAAATAAAGAAACACATGTCTGTTATTATATACTTCGTACAAAAAGAAAAGCAAGAGAAATCCTAAAAAGGAATTCTCCTGCTCAAAAATCAGGTATTTAATGAAACCAATGGAAACTAGGAACAGCTGTTGAAATAATAGACAACTTTTAACATCGTTTCACACATGTATTTCAGGGCGTTGCTGTCCCAATGAAAATCCGGGGAATGCCCGATAACAGGGGCATCGCTGTAGACACCGACATAATAGAACGTGCTGGGAACTGATGCGCTGAAATAGGCAAAGTCTTCTGAACCAGAGCCGCGCTGCATGGATACGACATCGACCAAATCGGCACACTGTGTTTTTAGAATGGTTTCTACGCGGCGTGTCGTTTCTTGGTTGTTGATGCAGACAGGCGAAAAAGGTACGATATGCAGATCATATGAGCCGCCGTAGGTATCTGTCACTGCGGCCAAAATATGGCGGATGCGTTCCAAAATGGCTTTCCGTTTTTTTTCATCATACGTGCGCAGCGTACCTTTCAGTTCCGCTGTGTCGGGAATGACGTTAGGATTGTGCCCGGCTTGAAACTGGCCAAAGGTCAGCACGACGCCGTCACCGTCGGCACGACAGTTGTAGACATAGTTTTGTATCTGTTGAATGACGTCTACCCCCATTTGAATTGGGCTGACGCAAAGAGACGGCTGTGAGCCATGACCGCCTTTGCCGTGCAGCGTAATCGTGAAATCATCGCAGGAGGCAGAGATTTCACCGCTGCGGATGCCGACATAGCCTTTGGGCAGGCTGCCGGCTACATGCAGACCCAATGCGTAATCGACGGGAGGTGTATTTAAGATGCCGGCTTCAATCATGCGGGCTGCACCGCCGTTCCCTTCTTCAGCCGGCTGAAATGCCAGCCGGATAGTACCCTGCAGGCAGTCCTTATGCTTGTTTAAAATTTTAGCAACGCCTAATAAATTAGCGGCATGCCCGTCATGACCGCAGGCATGCATGACGCCGTTTACCAGTGAGGAATAGGGGCAGTCATATTTTTCTGTCAGCGGCAGCGCGTCGATGTCGGCACGCAGTAAGATAACCGGACCGGGCAGGGCGCCGCGGATAAGGCCGGTAACGCCGGTGCCGGCAATGATTTTGACATCTTCAATGCCCATGAGTGAAAGTTCTTGGAAAATCGTTTTGCAAGTATCGAATTCTTTTTCGCTCAATTCAGGATGGGCATGAAAATACTCACGCATTTCCATCATATAAGGCAGTGCTTTGCGCACGGCTTCATGAATGTTGAATGTTGGTTTGAATTGTTGTGTCATTTGCCTTATGCCTCCTTTTTGAGCATACTAGTTGTAAAACCTTTGTTATATTTATTTCTATAATATACACAAAAAGTCCTGCCGTCAAAGGGGAATTTTTTATTTTGCCTGCCAAGGCCAGTGAATTTTGTGATTTTCCATATAGACGAAGATAATCGGAATAATGACCAGCGTAAAAACGGTTGACGTGAGCAGACCGCCGATGACGACGACTGCCATGCTGGCACGAGTTTCTGAACCGGCCGTCATGGACAATGCCGTAGGCAGCATGCCGACAACCATGGTAAGTGTTGTCATGAAGATAGGACGCAGACGAACACGTCCGGCTTCGATGATGGCACTGCGGGCGTCAAGCCCTTTTTCTTCCATAAGGGTCAGTGTGTAATCCAGCAGCAGCGTGCCGTTCTTAGCTACTAGCCCGTCCATGACTAAAATCCCAATCAACGAATACAGGTTGATCGTATTGTTGGTCAAAAACAGCAGAAACAATGAGCCGATAAGGCCGAGAGGTAAAGAAAACATACGGATGAACGGCGTTTTTACAGATTCATATAAGATTGCCAGAATCATGTAAATCAAAATGAGGGACAAGACAAGGGCTTCGCCCAGTTCTTGGAACGTTGTCGTCATTTGGTCGGCTTGTCCGGAAAAACGGTATGTAATGCCGTCCATATCCATCGTATCCAATTTGGCAGATACTTCTTTGATGACGTCGTTCAGCGGTCGGTCCTGCAGCGTGCCGCCCAGTGTAATGCTTCGTTCTTTGTCTGTCCGGTTAATCGTTACGGGGCCGGTAGCGGCTTTGACCTGTGCGACATCGGAAATATAAATAATATGTCCGTTGGCATTCAGGGGAATCGTTTCTAAGTCTGAAATATGAAAACCGTCTGCGCCCTTCAGCCGTACGTAAATATCGGTATCATTATTGTCGTTTTTTGCGTCATTGGCAAGAACGCCGGCTTTTTGGCCGCTAATGGCATTGGAAAATGTTTTATTTAAATCGTTTAGGGACGTACCGTATTGCTTCAGCTTGTCTCGGTTGATAGCTAGCTGATATTCCGGCATACCGTCTTCGTATGAACTGCTGACGTCGCGGATGCCGGGAATGTCATTTTTCAGCATGGCTTCAATTTCACGAGATTTGGCGATTAATGCTTCTGAGTTTTTGCCGCGCAGCTGCAGACGTAAATTGCCGGAGCCGCCGCCAAAACCGCCGGATGTGCCGGAGACAGAAGCCTGATTTTCTTTGACGCGGACATCGCCGTCTAAAACATGCTTTTGGGCAAAGCGGCGTACATCATTGGTAATTTGCCAAATCGAGCGGGAACGGTCTTTTCTGTCTTTCAGCGTGACTTGGATATTGGCTTGATTCAAGTTGCGGCCGCCAATCATTGACGTATAATATGTGACTTCCGGAATGGTGTTCAAATAGTCTTCCAACTGTTTGGCTGCGGCATCAGTGCGTGTCAAATTCGCATTGGTCGGCAGTTCCAGCGTAATGCGAAAACCGCTTTCATCAGTCTGCGGCATAAATTCAGAGCCTACAAGACCGGACGGTACGAGAGCGGCTGCCAGGCAGAAGCAGAGAAGAACCGGGATAACCAGCCGTTTGGCATGATCCAGGCTCCACGTTAGGACCTGTGTATACTGCGTGCGGGCCCATTCTTCAATGGCATCCATTTTGCGCCAAATCGGTTTATCCGGAATTTTCAGTCCGAGACGGAAAAAACGCGAAGCCAGCATGGGTGTCAGCGTAAAAGAAATAAAAAGGGAAAAGAGTGTGGCAAAGACGATTGTCAGGCCGAACTGCTTAAAATACTGGCCCGTCATGCCGGTCATAAACGCAATCGGCAAAAAGACGACGACATCGCAGAGTGTAATGGCAATAGCTGCCATGCCGATTTCCATACGGCCGTGAAGTGCTGCGTCTTTGGGCTTTTCGCCGAGCATGAGATGTCTGTGAATGTTTTCCAGGACAACGATGGAATCATCGACGAGAATGCCGATGCACAAGGCCATGCCCATTAGTGACATCATGTTGAAGGTAAAGCCTGCCATGTACATGACGAAGAATGTAGAAACCAACGATGTCGGAATGGCAATCATGACTGCCAGTGTAGAACGCCAGCCGCGGAGAAAGAAGAAAAGCACTAATCCTGTTGTGCACAGCCCTTCAATTAAGGTTTGCAGGGTATTGTGCAGCGAGTTACGGACATATGACGCCGATTCATTGGTGACGGTAAAGGTATAATCGGGATGTTCCTGCCGCAAGGAGTCTAGTTTTTTCTGTACATTATCGACTGTAGAGACGACATTGGCATCGCTGTTTTTATAGATGACCATGACGACAGCGTCATCGCCGTTGACCCGGGCATAGCGGGTGACACGTTGGTCTTTTCGTTTAATAGATGCAACTGCCGTAATAGGGATATGCGCTCCTTTTGTATTCGTGACTTGTATTTTGGACAGTTCATCTTCATCAGAATACTGTGCTTTGACGCGGACATCTGTCGTCGTCGCGCTGGAATAAATCGTGCCGGACGGCATGAGGACGTTCTCTGATTTTAGGGCAGTGACGACATTATTCAGCGTCATGTCGTAATGGATGAGTTTGTCTTTATCAATTTCGACGGCAATTTCTTTATCACGGCCGCCGTGCAGTTCGATTTCTGATACCCCGTCTGCCTGCTGGAGTGCATCCTGAAAATCGTTTTCTGCTTTAGAATATATATCATCTAATGAATGGCTGGACTGGACGGCAATGTACATGATTGGCGTTGCATTGACATCTCGCTTGATAACGACGGGCTCGTCGATTTCATCAGGAAGTTTGCCGCGGATTGCGTTGATTTTTTTAGTGGCGTCGATGGCGGCGGCATCAGCATTTGCGGAGAAATCCAGTTCCAGCGTAATGCGGGCTTGGCCGTAAGAGGCTCTAGATGTCATATGTTTTAAATTGGAAACAGAAGACAAGGCATTTTCGATGGGTTTGACAACCTGCTGTTCGACGGAATCGGCATTGGCTCCGGGGTATTTGACGGAAACCGTAACATACGGTGTATTTAATGCCGGCAGCAGTTCAACGCCAATGCGGTAAAAACTGAATAAACCGAGGACGACGAAGAAGGCAACGACCATGCAGATGCCAATAGGCCTGTTGATGGAAAATTTTGTTAGATTCATTATGGTCACCCGATTTCCTTATCAATCGTGACGTGGGTACCGTCTTTCAGCCGAGCCAGATTCGTCGTAGCAATGCGGTCGCCGTCAGTCAGTCCGTCTGTGATTTCTACATAGTCGTCGTTGCGCAATCCCGTCGTCACCGTGCGAATTTCGATAGTATTATCCGGCAGGATGACATATAATTGACTGATGCCGTTTTGTTCTAGCAGCGCGTCTTTGGGGACAAACAACGTGTCCGGCCGCAGCAGTACTTCCAAGGCTGCTTGGGCAAACATGCCGCCCCGCAGGGATGTATCCGGTTTGGTTAAGGAAATACGTACGATATATGTTTTCGTAGATGGGTCCATGGCCGGGCTGACGTAAGTAATTACGCCGTCATACGTATTGGCAACGGAATCAATGGAAACCGGAAGCGTCATGCCGACTTGCAGGGCGGCGACATCCGCTTCAGCCAGTGAACAGTCTATATATATGCTGCTCGTATCTGTAATAGTCAGTACTTTGGTATTGGCATTGGCCATGGCGCCGACTTCAGCATTGCGGTAGGTAATCGTGCCGGCGCGGGGGGCACGCAGTGTCATGTCATTCAGCTGCTGGATTGTGCTGTCAACTGCGTAGCCTGCTTTGGCTCTGGCAGCGTATTTGCTGGCAATGCTGGCAGGTATATCGCCCACATTCTGTGACTGCAGCTGTTCCAGCGTAGATTGCGCTACGATTAGTGCCTGATACATCGTATCCAATTCTTTTTGGGAAATGGCCCCTTCATTTTTTAAGATGACATAGCGGTTATAATTCATTTTGGCTGTATCATAATCGATGGCAGCTTTTTGCAAATCGGCGCTGAATTGAGATTCTGCTGATTTGGAATCTGCATCGGCTTGTTCCAGTGCTGCCTGATTTTGCTGCAGCGTTAACGCCGTATCCTGCATATCTTGAACGAGGAGAACTTGGCCGGGAGATACGGTATCTCCTAAATCGACGTTGACCGAAGCAATGCGCCCGGCGTATTTAGTAGATAAATCTACTTGGGCTAGGGGAACGGTTTGGCCTGACAGAGAAATTTTGCGCATCATATCTTTTTTAGTAACTTGATACGCTTGTACAGCGGCATTTTTCAGCTTTCCTTTGTCCTTTTTTGTCACGTTGGAATGACTGATGACATACATGCCGATACAAGCAAGCAGAAAAACGACGCCAAAGGCAATGAGTTTGTGGCGGCCGCTGTGAAACCAGGTGTGAAATGAAAAATTGATTTTTGCCATGTGTACTGCTCCTGAATGATATTTTTTAATGGTATATATTTAATTATAATAATTTATAATTAAAAGCACAATGATTATATTCATGAAATAATCAAGATAATATCAATAAATAATCATAATGTGACGGACTATATTGCATTTTTCAGATATTGCTTTGTATTTCTATCATAGAATATCTGTTTTTAAAGCGCAATGTATGTATGAAAAATGTAAGCATTTTTTAGGAAATAGTTACTATATATAGAAATAGAAAAAACTTGTGATATAATGACGACAGTACGAAAGGAATGGGATGATTATGCATATAGATAACTACGTAACAACTGCCGTGCAGACGCTGCGGCAGTGGCCGCGGTTCCGTTTACGGCTTTTTGCTGAGGGAATCGGTGTAGGTCTTTTTTCCGGTATCATTATTAGTATTTTCCGCTGGGGTCTAGAAACGGGCACGTATTGGCGTCAACATATATATACATCTATATTATTGGAAGGATCGATATATACAGCCATTCCCTGGATTGTTGTGCTGCTGGCAGCAGCTTTTGTGTTGTGGCGGTTCGGTATATATGAACCTAATGCCGGCGGCAGCGGCATTCCGCAGGTCAAAGGGATTATCTTGGGTGCTGTTCGCATGCGCTGGTTTCGCATTTTGTGGGTCAAACTCATCGGCGGCATTCTTGGCATTGGCTTGGGATTGTCCCTGGGCCGGGAAGGTCCGTCGATTCAGCTCGGCGCCGTGACGGCGCAAGGGTGCAGCCGGGCATTGGGGCGCACGCGCATGGAGGAACGGTATTTGATTACTGCCGGCGCCAGTGCCGGCTTGGCAGCGGCGTTTAATGCGCCTTTGGCAGGCGTTATGTTTGCTTTGGAAGAACTGCACCGTAATTTTTCTGGTGTGGTGCTGGCTCCGTCTATGGCAGCGGCACTGACAGCAACTGTAGTGAGCCGCATTGCTTTTGGCAGAGAACCCGTATTTCATTTTGGCGTCCTGCCGGCATTTCCGCTGGAATATATTTGGCTTGCCGTCCTACTGGGCATTATTATCGGGATAGCCGGTATTATCTTTAACAAGGGACTGCTTTCCATACATTACTTCTATGAACTGCCTGTATTTCGCAATGACTACATGCGTATTGCCTTTGCACTGCTGACAGCCGGTGTGCTGGGATATGTATTCCCGCAGGTACTGGGCGGCGGCAATGACCTTATCAACAGCTTGTATGAACTGCCGTTGTCACTGCAGCTGTTTTTGGCACTGTTGGCAGGCAAATTCCTGTTTACGCTGATAAGTTACGGCTGCGGCGTTCCCGGCGGCTTTTTCCTTCCCATGCTGGTTTTAGGAGCTTTGACGGGAAGCGTTGTAGGTATTCTCCTCATTCACGCAGGGATTATTTCGGCATACTATGTATCCAACATTGTGGTTATTTCTATGGCGGCTTTTTTTGCAGCATCTGTTCAGTCGCCGATTACGGGCACGATTTTGATTATGGAAATGACCGGTTCCTATGAACACTTGCTGGTACTGTGTACGGCTTCCATGATTGCGTTGGTAGTCGCCCAGCTTTGCGGTGGACAGCCTATTTATGAAGCCCTGCTCAACCGCAGCTTGGCAAAAAAGCGGCCCCATATTTCGCAGGCAGATCGTCAGAATGTGTTGGAATTGACCGTTGCCAGCGGCAGTGCCGTAGACGGCAAATATATCAGAAATATTTCTTGGCCGGCCCATGTGGCACTGATTGATATTCGCCGCAGCGAACAAGAAATTATCCCTGATTTCTCTGTGCGAATTCAAGCGGGAGACTATTTATATGTCTTGACAGATACGATAGAAGGCGCCGAAACGGTACGAAGTTTGGTAGAACAAGAACACACGAAAAATGCATAATAATTATAAAAAATAGTACCTGATACTAAAAATGCAGAACGAGAGTAGAGCATTAACCTATATAGATGAAATGCGAGACGTAAAGAATGAAGCATAAATAAAACAATAATAGTGTATAAAAATCTATTTTTTTGACTTATGACGCCATTTTTGGTATAATGCTCCTTGGCAATTGATTTATAGGTATGGACGTTTCAAAGAGGTGGTTATTTGAAGAACCGTATACTGATTCTATTGACTTTTATATTCGTTTTTGCATGTTCCTCACTGGTTTGTGCAAAAGTCGAAATGGGAATGAGTGGCTCTGTCGTACAGAGCGTACAATACATGCTCATGGATACTGGATATTTGTCTGATGGTGCGGATGGAGATTTTGGTCCGGCAACAGAAACTGCAGTTAAACAGTTCCAAGCCGATCACGGCTTAGATGTAGATGGTATTGTTGGATCACAGACCATGGCGGCTCTTTCAGAAGCCAGTGGACGAGAAATCCCTGACGAATCGGAAAGTAGTGACGGATATCAAAGACGTTTGGTAATGGAAGCGACTGCATACACAGAAGATGATCCTGGCAGTACCGGTTATACTGCCAACGGACATCGCCTGCAGCGTGGCATGGTAGCTGTAGACCCCGATGTTATTCCATTGGGAACGCAGCTGTATATCGAAGGATATGGTTATGCTGTAGCAGATGATACAGGCGGAGCCATTGTAGGCAATCGTATCGATTTGGCAATGGATTCTACGAGTGAAGCAGAAAACTTTGGCAGAAGAGACGTTGTCGTTTACGTGTTGTAAAAAACAAAAAGGAGAGGCAGGCATGTCTCTCCTTTTTGTTTTTTATGTATTCCAAGGCTTTTTTGTCAGATTTTTGTAAAAAACTATGTATTTTCCGTGCCATTTGTGTTATTCTGAAAAGGACAATGTAATGTAATAGTGAATGAATTCAGGGAGGCTTATACTGAATGAAAAATATGACTGCACTCATTTTGGCAGCCGGCAAGGGAACGAGAATGAAATCTAAATTTCCTAAAGTTCTCCATAAAGTCGGCGGCATTCCCATGGTTGAACAAGTGCTTCGTGCGGTAAAAGCGGCAGGTACGCAGCGGCAGGTCGTCGTTGTGGGCTTTGGCGGTGAAGCCGTACAGGAATATGTAGCAGATAGAGCAGAAACGGTCGTACAGGCTCAGCAGCTTGGTACCGGCCATGCTGTCATGCAGGCTGAACCGCTGCTGGGTCAGGAAACGGGCACGCTGCTGGTTACCTGCGGTGACACGCCGCTGGTAACGGAAGATACGTTCCGCAAACTGCTGGCATGTCATGAAGAAACCGGTGCGGCAGCAACGGTGCTGACAGCGGTTATGCCAGATCCGACTGGATACGGCCGCGTTATTCGCGATGCCAACGGTCAGGTACTGAAAATTGTAGAACAAAAAGACGGCACGCCGGATGAACTGGCAGTTCATGAAGTCAACGCCGGTATTTATTGCTTTGATATGCCGCTGTTGTGGGATATGCTTCATCATATTACCAACAACAACGCCCAGGGTGAATACTATTTGACTGACATTATCGGCATGCTGGTTCATGACCATAAAATAGTCAGTGCTTTTGCAGCTCCTGATTATCAAGAAACATTGGGCGTCAATTCCCGCCTGCAGATGGCTGAAGCCGAACAAGTACTCCGCCGCCGCAAGTTGGAACAGCTGATGGTTGACGGTGTTTCTGTTATTGACCCAGGCAATACGTATGTCGATACGACGGTTTCTGTAGGCCGTGATACCGTATTGTATCCGGGTACGATACTGGAAGGCGATACGGTCATTGGCGAAGACTGCCAAGTAGGCCCGTATGTCCGCATGACGAATGTCAAAATGGGAAATGGCGACCATTTGCAGTTTACATATGCCCATGACTGCGAAATCAAAAATGGCTGTGAAATCGGGCCGTTTGTTCATTTCCGGCCGAATACGGTTATTGGCAGCCACGTAAAAGTTGGCAACTATATGGAAGTTAAAAATTCTATCGTTGGTGATGGCACCAAACTGCCGCATTTAAGTTATATCGGCGACAGTGATGTCGGCAGCGGCGTCAACATTGGCTGCGGCACGATTACGGTCAATTATGACGGTAAAATCAAACACCGCACGACCATTGGCGATCACGCGTTTGTAGGCTGCAACAGTAACTTAGTTGCGCCTGTAACGATTGGGGATTACGCGTATGTCGGCGCAGGTTCCACCATTACCAAAGACGTACCGGCCAAGTCTTTATCTGTTGCGCGGGCTAAACAGCGCAATATTGAAGGCTGGGTAAAAGATGATACGTATAAAAAATAAAACACGCCTAAGCATTCATCGGTTTTACACATCGAAAATATATATTATCACTACATTTATATTTTAGGAGGCTCAACAATGAGTTACGAAGACGGGAAAAAGTTGAAAATTTTTACGGGCAATGCCAATCCAAAGCTGGCGAAAGAAATCGCTGACTACTTGGGATTGGAATTGGGCAAAGCTTTTGTTGGCAAGTTCAACAACGGTGAAATCCAGGTCATGATTGATGAAAGCGTTCGCGGCAAAGATGTCTTTGTCATTCAGCCGACATGCCAGCCGGCTAATGACACGCTGATGGAACTGCTTATCATGGCAGATGCTTTAAAACGTGCTTCTGCAAAACATATTACGGCTGTCGTTCCGTACTATGGCTATGCCCGCCAGGACCGTAAAACACGGGGACGTGAACCTATCACATCCAAACTGGTTGCTGATTTGATGACAACTGCCGGTGTTACCCGCGTCGTTACGATGGACCTGCATGCCGGCCAGATTCAAGGCTTCTTTGACATCCCTGTAGATCATCTTGGTTCTGCATCTATCATTGCTAAATACCTCAATCAGAAAAAAGAAGAAACCGATATGGGCGATATTGTCGTCGTATCTCCGGATTTGGGCGGCGTAACGCGCGCTCGTGATTTGGCAGACCGCATCAATGCGCCGATTGCTATTATCGAAAAACGCCGTCCTCGTCCCGGCGTAGCAGAAGTTATGAATGTCATCGGCGACATCAAAGGTAAAACCTGTATTATCATCGATGATATCGTTGATACGGCAGGTTCTTTGTGCGGCGGTGCCAAAGCCTTGAAAGAAATGGGTGCGGCACGCGTATATGCAGCATGCGCACATGCTGTATTGACAGATCCGGCTGTAGAACGCATTCAGAATTCCGTCATTTCTGAATTGATTATTACCAACACCATTCCGCTGCCGGATGATAAGAAAATTGACAAGATTAAAGTCTTGTCCGTTGCGCCTCTCTTAGGGGAAGCTATCATGCGTATTTTCCATGAAGTTTCTGTAAGCAAATTGTTTGATAAATAAGGAATAACGACTGTGCATATGATTGTTGGCCTGGGAAATCCAGGCCGGGAATATGAAAACTCAAAACACAATACGGGATTTCGCGTCATAGACGAATTGGCTTCCCGTTGGCAAGTCAGCGTTTGGCAGAATAAGATGGATGCCCAGGTAGCGCAGGCTGTCGTAGACGGCGAAAAGATTATTCTTGTCAAGCCGCAGACCTTTATGAACAGCAGCGGCCAGGCTGTAGGTCCGCTGATGCGTTGGTACAAGCTGGAAGAAACGGATGTCTACGTGATTTATGACGATATGGACTTAACAGTAGGCCGTATCCGTATCCGTAAAAACGGCAGCGACGGGGGGCACAACGGGATAAAAAGCCTGTTTGCTAACGGCTGTCATGATTTTATCCGCTTCCGCGTCGGCATCGGCCGTCCATTGCCTCATCATGACGTGGTAGATCACGTATTGACGCCGTTCCCTGCGGAACTAGTGCCTGCCTATGAAGAAGGCTTGAAAGCGGCAGCAGCAGCCGTAGAAGGCTGTCTGCGCCTTGGCGTTGACAAAGGGATGAATTATTACAATCCCCGCAAGAAAAAGAAAACAGCTCCTAAAACGGAACAACCGGCAGAAGCTGAAACTAAATAAGCAATATAATCAAGAGGGGCATCGCATGAAGCGATGCGCCCCTCTTTTTTTTGAGGAGGAACTGCATGATAGAAAAAGTATATACATGCCCGGACATATATCGCATTCAAGTAGTACTGCCCGATAATCCCCTGCAGTATCTCAATTCGTATGTCATAAAAGGTAAAACACGCAATGTAGTCATTGATACAGGATTCAACCGGCCTGCCTGCCGGGCCTCGCTGTGTGCCGGCCTGCAGGCGCTGGATATTGATTTGCAGAAGACAGATTTATTTCTTACACATCTCCATGCAGATCATACGGGACTAGTAGGACTGTTTGCCGGACAAGGCTGCCCTGTTTATATGCATCCTGTCGATTACCAGTACTTATGTGATTCGGAAGACGGTTCGACGTGGCAGTTTACCGAAGAAAATTTTATGCGGGAAGGCATGCCGGAAGCGGATATCAAAATGCAGTTTTCCAATCAGGCACGCACGTATTCTCCCAAAATCGATTTTCCCATCCATGCTGTACAAGACGGTGAACGGCTGCATTTGGCAGATACGGAGCTGCAGGTCATTCATACGCCGGGACATACCAAGGGACAGTGTTGCTTGTATTTGCCTGCGCAGCAAATCTTTTTTACGGCAGATCATATTTTGTTTGACATTACCCCCAATATTCAGGTCTGGTCTAATATGAAAGATTCTTTGGACCAATATTTTAAAAGTCTGGACAAAGTCCGCAATCTGCCTGTGCGTCTGGCACTGCCGGGGCATCGCAAAGGCAGTACGGAAATTATCAATCGGATTGCCGCCATTAAGGTGCATCATGCGCGCCGCCTGCAGGAAGTACACGCTATCGTGACAGCCCATCCCGGCGCGACAGCATTTGAAATTGCGCCGCATATGACATGGTCGATGCGGGGAAAACAATGGCATGAATTTCCGCCGACGCAGAAATGGTTTGCCATGGGCGAAACACTGGCTCATTTGGAATATTTGCTGCATCATGGCATGTTGGAGAAAAAAGTGGTTGCCGACATAGTTCATTATTACATAGCAAAATAAGAAATCCTTAGCATTATTAGTAGACAAAACACTTATAAATATAACGTTTAACTGTGATAAAAATAAAAAAAGTAAATAAATATCCTTGACAAATTCCCTCCTGGCATAGATAATTAGCAATGTTAACGAAAAGTATGCATACTAAAATATTCGTTGCGGCATAGAACAATACCGCAATGGTTCTATGGATAAGAGGAGAGCGTATGGAAAGAGTAATGGAAACGAAAGCTAAATGTCAATCCATGACAGGCTTTCGATGGAAAATTGCATTTTTAATTTTTTTAATTAGTTTTGTTGCGTATATGGACCGTGTTAACTTATCGGTTGCAACACCGGTTATTATGCAGGAATTTGGCTTTACTAAAATTGACATGGGATTTATTCAAACGTTCTTTTTTGCCGGTTATGCGATTATGCAGGTTCCGGGCGGCATATTGGCAGAAAAGTTTGGTATGCGGAAAACCGGTTCTTTTGCCATTCTTTGGTGGTCTATTTTTACAGTATTAACTGCATTGGCCAAAGGGAAAATGAGTTTTTCCGTTATTCGCCTGGCCTTTGGCCTTGGCGAAGGTCCTGTATTTCCTGCATTGGGTTCTGCAACGTTTAAATGGTTTAATAACCGTGAAAAAGGGAAGGCTAGCTCGTCTATTTTATTAGGGACATTCTTCGGCCCTGTCATTGGACCTGTTGTTACCGTTGCTTTGATGACGGCACTGGGATGGCATTCCGTATTTATTTGCTTTGGCGTTGTAGGATGTATCTTGGCATGGGCTTGGCATCATTACGCGTATGACAACCCGTCAGACAGTCCGTATGTCAATGAAGCCGAAGCAGCGCATATTAACGAAGGACGCTCTGCTGACAGCTTGAAAAAATCGGTAGCGCCGTGGAGCAAATTCCTCCGTTCGGCACAATTCTGGGCTGTAGGCATTCAGTTCATGGTCGTTGACTACATTATGTACGTCTTCTTGGCTTGGCTGCCGCTGTACCTTACAGAAGTACATAATTTGTCATTGAAATCGATGGGGGTTTGGGCTTCCTTCCCCTGGATTGCTTTGATGGCTATGGTTTTTGTAGCCGGCTTCATTTCTGATAGAATGGCAAACAGCAGCCACAGCGAACGGCAGTATACCATGCGCACGATTACGGCTATGGCTGGTGTAGCTGTTACCTCTATTGGCTTATATATTGCAGCGCACACGGCAAGTGCCGGCATGAACATCTTCTGGATGTCCGTATCTCTCGGTGCCTTGGGCTTTTCCATGAGTGCCAGCTGGTCTACCGTTATTTCGCTGGGCGGCAAATATACAGGCTCTGTATCTGGCTGGATGAACCTTTGGGGCAATATCGGCGGCGTCTTGGCACCTGTCGTTACGGCTTATTTAGTCACAAACTATGGCTGGAATAATGCCTTTGTTGCCACATCTTTGTTTGGCATCGTTGCTATTGTGGCATGGATTTTTGTCAAACCGGGCAAACAACTGGTCTTAAAATAAGAAATACAATTACATAGTAGATAACTATCGTGTAATATATACATAAGAGCCTTTCATTTCTATATTGGTTTGAAATGAAAGGCTTTTTATGTATAGAAGTCAATGTATCGATGTAGAAGAAATTTTTGTGGAACAAAAGGAGTGACGTGACGAGATGGAAGAAACGAAAGGGCAAGAAAAAGAAATTGTAGATAAGGGTAACGGTAAGGCATTGCTTCCTTTTCTCATTTTTGCCGGCGTGTATTTGGGAAGCGGTCTGATTATGAATTGGCAGGGAATTCCCATGGCGTTTTATCAGATACCCCCTCCGATTGCTGTCAGTATTGGTGTTATTGCAGCATTTGTATTGCTAAAAGGAACGTTTGAAGAAAAGTTTACGACCTTTGTCAAAGGGTGTGGCGATGCCAATATTATTATTATGTGTATCGTCTTTTTATTGGCCGGTGGATTTGCCAAAGTTTGCAGTACCATGGGCGGTATTGATTCTACGGTAAATTTAGGATTGACCTATATTCCGTCAGAATACTTAGCTGTTGGTATTTTTATTATCTCGAGCTTTATTGCGACGGCGACAGGAACCTCCGTAGGCAGTGCTGCCGCCGTAGGCCCGATTGCCGTGGCGATTGCTGACAAAGCCGGTATTTCCTTACCGTTGATTTTGGGTTGTGTTGTTGGCGGCATTATGCTGGGAGACAATTTATCCATCATTTCCGATACGACCATTGCGTCTACGCGTACCCAAGAATGTGACATGAAAGATAAATTCAAACTCAACTTTTGGTTGACCTTGTTTCCGGCAATCGTAACGATTATATTGCTCATTCTTTGTGGTGAAAAAGCAGTCGTAGCGGATGCCTATTATCCCTTTGATATCGTGAAAGTCATTCCGTATATCTTCGTTTTAGTTGCTGCTGTTGTCGGCGTCAATGTATTTATTGTCTTAGTGGGCGGTATTTTTTTGGCCGGTGCCATTGGATTAGGGTATGGCGATTTGACGATTATGACGTTCATGAAAGCCATTTATGAAGGCTTTTTGAATATGACAGATATTTTTCTCTTTTCCATGCTGACCGGCGGATTGGCGACGATGGTAAACAAAGCCGGTGGCGTCGCCTTCTTGTTACATAAAATTGAACGGTATATTCGTGGCAAAAAATCGGCGCAGTTAGGAATCTCTGCACTGGTATCCATTACAGACTTAGCCTTGGCAAATAATACGGTTGCCATCATTATAAACGGTGAAATTGCCAAACGAATTTGCTATACCTTTCATGTCGATCCTAGACGAAGTGCTGCATTGCTCAGTACGTTTTCTACCATTTTTCAAGGACTGATTCCCTATGGGGCGCAAATGCTCGTCCTTATGAGCTTTACCAAGGGCAATGTTTCTCCTTTAGATGTATTGCCGTATACGTGGTTTTTATATCTCTTAGGGATTTCTGCGATTATATCTATTTTTATTCCCTTTTCCGATAGACTCATTCAACAAGATCCTTGGGATTTTGAAACAGGCATGCCTGTTAGCAAAAGTAAAAAAGACATAT
>DJEN01000079.1 GCA_002431345.1 Megasphaera sp. UBA5897
TCTTACATGTCTTCTTCTGCTATTTCACAGAGAATATGTCCTATCATGATATGCATTTCCTGGGCTCTCGCCGTCGTTTTTGCCGGGACTGCCAAGCAGATATCACATTGGTCTTTCATTTTGCCGCCGCCGATGGCTGTCATACCGATGACTGTCATGTGTTTGGCACGGGCTTCGGCAATGGCCTGCAGGACGTTGGCACTATTGCCGGATGTAGAAATGCCGACGAGAACGTCGCCTTCTTCTCCCAAAGCCTGTACCTGCCGGCTAAAAACGGTATCATAACCATAGTCATTGGCTACAGCCGTCAAAATTGAAGTATCTACCGTCAGGGCAATAGCCGGAAAGGCACGCCGTTCTTTTTGAAAACGGCCGACAATTTCGGCTGCCAAATGCTGCGCATCAGCGGCACTGCCGCCGTTGCCGCAAAAGAGAATCTTATGGCCTGTCATCAGCGCTTTTTTTACTATCATTCCTGCTTTTTCGATATCCGGCAGCAAGGCTTTCGTCGCTGTCAGGACCGCTTCATGTTCTTGTATCCGTTGTTCTGCAATCGTCATGATATGCTTCCTTTCTTCGTAGTTCATACCATCTGCATGCCGGCTTTAAACGTTGTTGTCGTCTACTACTCGGATTTCGCCGGTATGCGGATGAATCACCATGCCATAAATGGAAAGTGTACCGGGCAAATACGGATTATTCCGCAGGCACTGCACGGTATGGCGCACAGATTCGTCGATATCACCAATAGGATCTGCCCAAGCCTGCAGCTGCGGGCGAACTTTTTCTATCGCCGAGGCGTCAATCCCCTCTTCTGCCATTTTTTGGCACAGGCTGTCTGACGTCGTCTTGAGCATGCCGCAGTCGTCATGACCCATGACAATGATTTCATGGACATGAAGCTCGTAAACAGCAACCAGCAGGCTGCCAATAACACTGTCAAAGTCTTCAAAGGCCGTATTGCCCGCTACTTTGATGATTTTGGCTTCGCCGCGCCGCAACCCCATGGCCGGTTCAAGAAAATCGAGAAGCCGCGTATCCATGCAGGTCAGCACAGCTAAATTACGATTGGGATATTTGCTGACGACTTCCAAGCCGCCGTGCATCAATGTTTTTTCTACAAACGCATGATTGGCCTTGGTAATTTGGTCTGCTAAGAGAGACATATGGCTACCTCCTATTGTTTAGCTGATTGGAGAAGACGGACGGCACGAACGTACGCATCGATTGCCACTGCTGTTTTCTTGCCTTCCCGCATTGCTAAGACTACAGTCTGCGGTTTATGGACAATATCACCGGCTGCAAACACACCGCCCCGGCTGGTCATGCCATACGGTGTGTCTTTGACGGCAATATAGCCATCCTCATTTGCATCGACGCCAAAGGAATCAATGACGCTCTTTTCCGGTTTGTTGCCAATCGCCGCAATAATCTTATTAGCCGGTACAACGCCGAATTCGCCAGTCGGCACCATGGTCGCATCTTCCAAAATCTGCTGTTTTTCATACTGCAGACCTTCTACATGGGTCGTGCCGACGACGGCTTTCGGTGCCGAATAAAACTGAAACTGTACGCCGTCTGCTTTGGCTTCTTCGTATTCCGACGGCAGGCATTTCATATTTTTTTCTGCCCGGCGGTATACGATTTTTACATCTGCTCCCAGCCGCAGCGCTGTCCGCGCAGCATCAATAGCCACGTTGCCTGCCCCGACAACAACGACTTGATCGCCTTTTTGAATCGGCAGTTTTTCAAGTTGTTCTTCACCGAGCTGCACATTTTGCACCTGCACAAGGAATTGTTCGGCATTGACTACGCCTTCTACCGTATCATTATCTACGCCAAGGCTCCAGGCATCCATCGTGCCAACACCGACAAAAACAGCGTCAAACTGCTGCTGCAGTTCATCCATCGTTTTATCCGTACCGACTTTAGTGTTATATTGAATAGTTACGCCCATTTTTTCCAGCATATCCGCTTCACGCCAAACGATTTCCTTATGCAGGCGGAATGTCGGAATCCCGTAAGTCGTCGTGCCGCCGGCATGAGAAGATGCTTCAAATATGGTCACATCGTAATCACGAAGAGCCAATTCACGAGCTGCTGCGATACTGGCTGGGCCGCTGCCAATCAATGCCACGTTGCCGCTTGTTTTCTTACTGACGTGGAGAGGCAGGAAGCCGCCGTCTATGGCCATATCCGCTACAAACCGTTCCAGTTTGCCTATTTCCATATGGTGTCCTTTTTTGCCGAGAACACAAGCGCCTTCGCATTGTTTTTCCCGCGGACATACACGGCCGCAGATAGCCGGCAAATCGCTTTGATGATAAATATGTTCTGCTGCTTTACCCAGGTTTCCTTCTTTCAATGCCTGTATAAACTGCGGGATTTCGTTGTGAATCGGGCAGCCTTTGCGGCATTGCGGCACCTTGCAGTTGAGACAGCGCTTCGCTTCTGCAACTGCTTCTGCAAATATATAATCTGAATCATGAAGGACTTCTTCGTGGAAAGAAGCCAAGGGATTATTTGTCTTAGACATGACATATACCGCCTTTCAATATATGTAGTATTGCGAAAATAACAGACAGGGCCGCTTATGCAGACCGACTTTTTCATAAAAAAAATGGTGCGCCCAAGATGACTCGAACATCCGACACGCAGTTTAGGAAACTGCTGCTCTATCCAGCTGAGCTATGGGCGCACAATAATGCTGTACGCTACTTATGATACCATGAAATACGGGAAAAATAAAGATATTTTCTATTCTTGCATCACCGAGCCGCCTTCTATATAATGAGGTATATTCAGGTAGCTATGAATGCGATATTGTATGAAAGAAGGATTTACATGATTGAATTAGATACACTTGCTACAGAACAGCCAAATGCGGCCAGTCAGGCGGTTGATGCCGTGTCAACGCTGGACATGGTGCGGATTATCAATGCAGAAGATGCGAAAGTCGCTGCGGCAGTAGGCGCGATTGCTCCGGCTGTTGCCCAAGCAGTAGACCTCATTGCCGCGCATCTGCGTGACGGTGGCCGCTTATTTTATATCGGCTCCGGCACATCAGGACGGCTGGGGATTCTCGATGCCGTCGAATGTCCGCCAACATACAGCACAGTGCCGGAACTCGTCCAGGGCATTATTGCCGGCGGCTATGATGCCATTTTCCGTGCCCGCGAAGGGGCAGAAGACTCGCCGCAAAACGGAGAAGCCGACTTACAAGCTCATCATATTACCGCCAAGGACGTCGTCGTCGGGCTCAGCGCATCCGGACGTACGCCGTATGTCGTCGGTGCCTTGTCGTATGCGCAGTCTGTCGGCGCCGCGACGATTGCCGTAGACTGCTCACCTCACTCGCTTATTGCAGCCCACGCCCAAATCGACTTGTGTGCGCTCGTCGGCCCGGAAGTCATTACCGGCTCGACACGCATGAAGGCCGGTACAGCTCAAAAAATGATTCTCAACATGCTTTCGACCGGTGCCATGATCAAACTCGGCAAAGTGTACGGCAATCTCATGGTCGATGTCAAATCATCCAACAAAAAACTGGAAGAACGGGCACGACGCATCGTCATGACTGCCACAGGCTGTGCCCGCCATACTGCCATACAGGCCTTAGAGCAATGCCAAGGGCATGCCAAGACAGCCATCGTTATGGTAAAGAATCATCTTTCTGCCTCTGATGCTGCTGCAGCACTGCAAAACGCAGACGGCTATCTCCGCCAGGCACTGCAGCGTACTGAAAAGGAGGATAACTGATGGACTACGAAAAACTGGCTCGTGATATATATGATTTGATGGGCCCGGCTGATAACATTACACAGGTATATCACTGCATGACCCGGCTGCGTCTGCATGTCCAGGAAGAACATTTTACCAAAGAACAACTTTCAGCCATTCCCGGTGTACTCGGCATTAATAAATCAGGCGACGAATGGCAGATTGTCGTCGGGCCTGGAAAAGCAGGAAAAGTTACTGCGGCTTTTAAAACCTTGATGGTTCAGCCTGCCATGCCGGCTGCGTCACCCTCCTCGTCTGTGGCATCTCTTGCCAAACAAGCCGCTGTTGGTGACGGTCAAGCTCTGCACGAAGCCATTCGCAAAAAAAATGCCACGCCGGTCAAATTGGCTTTAAAGAAAATTGCCCAGATTTTTACGCCGATTATCCCGGCATTTATTGCCTGCGGCTTGATTACGGGCATCCTCAACATAATGATAAAGGCAGATCCGGCCTTATCATCCCTGCCGCTCGTCCAAATGCTGGCTGTCGCCGGCAATGCCGTGTTCTTCGGCTTAAACATCTTCGTCGGCATTAACGGTGCAAAAACCTTTGGCGGCTCGCCTATGCTCGGTGGCGTCATGGCAGCGGTTATCAGTCATCCTATGCTGACGCAGATTACCTTTTTGGACAGTCCGCTCATTCCCGGCCGTGGCGGTATCATTGCGGTACTATTGGTCGTGCTGTTTTCATCACATCTCGAAAAGAAGCTGCATCAGCTAGTCCCCGTCATGCTGGATCTCTTTGTCACGCCGCTTCTAACAGTCCTGGTTTCTACACTCGTTGCGCTTTGCATTTTTCAGCCTATTGCCGGCGTAATTTCCGAAGCGATTGGCACAGCCGCTATGTCATCCATTGATGCCGGCGGTGCCGTGACAGGCTGTATTCTCGGCGGCACATTCCTGCCAATGGTCATGTGCGGCGTTCATCAGGGACTGACGCCAATTCATGCCGAACTGCTCTCCCGCTACGGCGTCAACATACTGCTGCCGATTCTGGCAATGGCCGGCGGCGGCCAAGTCGGTGCCTCTCTTGCCGTATATGTCAAAACCAAGAATAAAGCCCTGCGCAAAACGATTGCCTCGGCCCTGCCCGTCGGTATCATGGGTGTCGGCGAACCACTGATTTACGGCGTTACACTGCCCTTGGGCAAGCCATTTATTGGTGCCTGCATTGGCGGAGCTGCCGGCGGTGCCGTACAGGCAGCCTATATGGTTGGTTCTACATCCATGGGAATTTCCGGCCTGCCGCTAACGCTCAGCACCAACCATATGCTCATCTATCTCGCCGGACTTTTGACGGCATATGTCGTCGGGTTTATCATTACTTGGATTGTCGGCTTCGACGACCCGGAATCCTAAGGAGGATATACATGCATACAGGTATTTCGCTTTATCCCGGACTAGACGGAACAGCAGCAGAACACCTTTCTTTATTAAAGCAAGCTTCTGCGCTGGGTATCCGCCGCTTGTTTACGTCCCTTCATATTCCAGAAGCAAACAAAAGCGCGCAGCGGCAAGAACTGCACCAACTTCTTGCTGCTGCCCGCGCACATGATATGGACGTCATTGCCGATATTTCTCCCCAGACAACGGCTCTGTTGGGAATCGACAGGCTGCAGCCGCAAGTACTGCTTGATTTAGGCATTACAACAGCTCGGCTGGACTATGGATTCAGTGTAGAAAAAACGGCGTTGTTCAGCCGTATCATGCCTATCCAGCTCAACGCCTCTACCCTGCAGCCGTCCTACCTCCAAGCCCTGCAGCATGCCGGTGCCGATTTTTCACACATAGACTGCCTGCACAACTTCTATCCGCGGCCGCATACAGGTCTCAGCCCGGCATATGCCGCACAACAGACACATTGGCTGCAGGAAAAAGGGCTTTCTGTCGGCGCCTTTATTGCCAGCCAGACAGGCCGCCGCGGGCCGCTCTATGAAGGACTGCCGACACTGGAAATGCACCGCCGCATGGATGTCAGTCTCGCCAGCCGTCATTTAGCAGCCATGGGCATGCAGTCCGTTTTTATTGGCGACTCTCATCCCTCAGCCGCCGAGCTGGAATCACTGGCACGTACGGGCAGAGAAGAAAAACATGTCGTCGTCCTCAAAGCCCACCTGCTGAGTCAAGACCCTTTTATCCGCGACCTCTTGTCCTATACGTTTACGGCACGGCTTGACGCTGCGCAAGATGTCATTCGCACGCAGGAAAGCCGCAGCCACGTCGGCAGTCATATCATTACCGCCGACGGGCCGCAGCGCCCGCTGCAGTATGGCGATATTACCATTGACAACCATGAGTTTCAGCGCTATATGGGGGAAATACAAATCATACAAAAACCGCTGCCGGCAGAACCACGCACCAATATTGCTGCCCATATCCTGCCGGAAGAACAATTTTTACTGCCATATATTACACCAGGCAGAAAATTTCGTTTGGAATGGGTTCGATAATACCCAAAAAATGGGGCTGCCGCTTCGTACGGTAAGCCCCATTTGCTTACATTTTTTACAACTCAGACTCAAACATTCTGTACTGTTTCTATTTATCTCGTGAAATGACTGCATATATCCCCGCATCATGAAGTAAAACATTGCAGGCTGCATTCCCAGCTTTTTAAGAAAAATTCCATTTTCCAATCATACAAACAACATCGTATACGTTTTCCTTTTGACGCGTTTACCCATTCTTTTTATTAAGGAGCATGACAGCACCTAAAATACATAAAATCCCGCAGCCATTCAGTACAGACAGACTTTCATGAAATACGGTAATCCCTATAATCGTCGAAGTCAGCGGCTCTATAGACGCCAAAATAGACGCTTTCCCTGCTTCCATATGACTTAATGCAATCGTATACAGACAAAACGGCAGCGCCGTCGATATAAGACCTAAACACAGAAACAAAATCCCTGCCGCAGGCGATGCCAAACAAACCGCCACCATAGCAGGCAGGTGCGCCCATCCAGCCAAGCCAATGGATGCAATAAGAAATGTCCACGTCGTAACGGTTAAAGGCCTGTATTTAGCCAGCGCATAGCGTCCAAAAATAGAATACAGCGCATAGCCCAGCCCGGCTCCCAGTCCAGCCAAAACACCTATACCATTGATAGTGCCTACACCCAAGCCGCTGACCAACACACATCCTGCAAAGGACAACACCAGGCAGACTGCCTTAACAGGCGTAAACGCTTCTTTAAATAAAATGACAGATAAAATCATGACTATACTTGGCGCCGTGTACAGCAAAATAGCTGCCATAGACAACGTCGTCCATTCCATCGCCGTAAAGTAACAAATATTGAAAAATACAATACTGCACAAGCCTGTTCCCAAAAACATCCAGCTGTCCCGCACGGAAACAATTAAGCTTCGCGGCGATTGATACAGTGCGGACAGCAGCATGACGACTGCCGTGACGGCAGAGCGCCCAAACGTAATTTGCAGCGGCGAAAATCCCAACGCCGCCAACTGTCTGGAAAATAGACCAATAATTCCCCAGCAAATACCGGCTCCTATGACAAGCAGCGGAGCTGTCTGACTATGAATACCTTTCATAACCTTTCCCTTCTTTTTTGCCAGATACCCATTCATGTCTAAAAAATACCGGTCATGACAAGGTATCCATTTTGTTGCCCATTAGTGTTATCGTACATAATTTTTCATATATTGTAAATATATTCTTTTTCCGGCCGCAGGAATAATATGCTATAATAGAAGCAAATTTGTTCATTTTCTTAGGTCAAAAGGAGGGTTTACCATGCACTGTAAATTTGCAGCACATCGTATACTTGCTTTAGCAATCTGCCTGGGCATAGGGACCACCTGCATGCCGGCCATACCTGCCCAAGCGTTTGATATTGGGACTATTATCGGTGTCGGTGCCGAATATGCCCAGCTGAATAAACAACTCAATTATTTGGACAACGAAGGCCGTGACGAATTTATGAATCAGCTGAAAGAAAAGTACGGCGTCAACACCGACGCGCGGGCCAATGCCATGACCAGCCGTGTTATTGGCAACTTGTCCAAAGCCATTGCGCAGACCGATCCGTCCATCACCAAAAAGCCGTATCATTATTTTGTCAATAACGATACCAGCTTCAATGCATTCTGCACTATCGGCCACAACATCAGCGTCAATATCGGCTTGTTTGAACCACTCAACTATAACGAAAATGAAATTGCTTTTGTTTTAGGACACGAAATGGGCCATGGGCAAAAAAATCATTCCATTCAAGGCGTCAAAAAATCACTGCCCCTTAGTGTACTGACTTCTTTGGCTGGCTCTGGCGCATCTCAAGTCGGTGCCGCCATTATTTCCCAAATCGGCTCAGCCAACCTGATTACCAAACCGATGGAAAAAGAAGCCGATGCCCTGGGATTTGACTATGCCACGAGCGCAGGCTATAATCCCGGCGGCGGCGCGGCACTTTGGCAGCGCATGCTCGATAAGGGCGGCGATGTCAAAACCAGCGGCGTCATGGCTCTTTTTAACGACCATCCGACTACTATCAGCCGCCGCAATACCAACAGCA
The DNA here is from genome assembly GCA_002431345.1 of Megasphaera sp. UBA5897. Lineage (GTDB taxonomy): Bacteria > Bacillota > Negativicutes > Veillonellales > Megasphaeraceae > Megasphaera. The sequence continues at coordinate 8,315 of DJEN01000079.1, forward strand.
GCATGGTTACCAAATGGAGCCGCGGCATCGTCAAAGTCAATGATGAAACCGGCATGATTTCCATTCGCGGCAAAGATTGGTACACACCGGCCAGCATATCTTCCATGAGCGGCCAGGAACGCGCCTATCTCATCGCCGGCAATCTCTCTGCCGTATACCATCAAACACAAACGCCTAAAAACAATGTCTATGTCAACAACAGCAACGTATTATGCGTAGGCAACCAGCCCATTGTCGATTTGAGTCCGGAAAAACAGCCCAAAGAAATTACCCAGCGTCTTAAACAACTACTCTAATCACACACATATGCAGGAGGACAATATCGCATTATGGAACATGAAATGAAACTCGCCGTCGTCATCGATGCGGAAAATATTTCCAACAAATACATCGATGTCATCTTATCGGAAGCCAACAACCTCGGCGATGTAATTTATAAACGTATTTACGGCAACTGGACAACACCGCAAATGTCATCGTGGCGCAATACGATTTTGGACAACGCCATTCAGCCTGTACAACAGTACAGCAACACGATTCGCAAAAACTCATCCGATTCCGCACTCATCATTGATACAATGGATTTATTATATCAAAGTAATTTGGACGGTTTTTGCATCGTTTCGTCAGACAGTGATTTTACACGGCTGGCATCACGGCTGCGGGAATCGCAGAAATATGTTCTCGGCATGGGAGAAAGCAAGACCCCTCGTTCTTTTATTTCTGCATGCAATAAATTTCTCTATTTAGACGTACTGCTCGAAGAAGCAGAAGAAAATGAAGCAGAAGATACGATCTCCAAACCAATCACAACAGGTGAAGCAGCTGCTGCGCCCCGAACGTATACGCATGAAAAAACACCAGGAAAAGATTTCTATACCATTAAGCAAGCTCTTATTAAGCTGACTGAAGAAAATTCAGATGACAACGGTTGGATTTTTTCCGGCACCTTGGGCAATCTGCTCAGTAAACAGTTTTCCGATTTCGATGTCCGTAATTTTGGCTACAAGAAATTCGTGCCGTTTATTGAATCACTGCATATTTTTGATGTCAATACGATTACAGATGATAAAAACAGAACAGTCAAACACAACTATTTCAAACTAAAGCCTGCTGCGTACCAAACCGGCAAACGTCCTATGCCCCATACATTCCACAAACATTACCGCTAACCATCCTGCAAAGGTTCTGAACGGATTTGCCCCATAATTTCTATTTGCACCGATTTGGCGCATATTGTACAATAATAGATACGAAAAAATACTAAAGGAGGGAATCGGTATGGCAGCAGACGATACGCTGCAGGCACTGCAGTCCTTGGTACAGCGAAAAACCAATGCCACTATTTCTATTGCCGCCGATTTGGCAAATGACAACTTAAACAGCATCTGCCGTTTTGCCCTCTCATGGATTAACAACGGCAAAGTACAAGGGCTTTCTTACTTGATCAAGCCGCCTACAGACGAGTTTACCTTTCGCAAAGTTACGCCGGATATGGTCGCTGACAGGCCATCTTTTGCGGACATTTGGGACAGTGAAATCAGTGCCCTGCTCCATGAATCGCTGCTGTCAGCCTATCATTCCGAACATCTTTTTTTAGCAATCAAAGCCAGCTACGAGGCCAGCGGCAGACCGTTTGTCATGGAAGATGTATATATACGGGATTTGCAGTTTTTGGCTGTGACCTATTTAGCTGATTTAGGCAATCCTTCCTTTACCTCAATTATGCATTACATGAAAATCCCTGTTGATTTGGATAATGCCCTCAGCCGTGCCATGGGCTGCGCCTGCGGTCTCAACTGGCTGGAACGTCTTTTTCCCGTCAGCAGCTACGGCATTCCCTTGTCTTCCATCATGGCCGGTGCGCTGCGGCCGCCATCTCCGGAAGAACAAAAAGCCAGACGTGAAGCCGAAGACAAAAAATACACCCGTTGGGTGCATTATACGAAAGTATGCTTTATTCCGTTTGTCATATTATGTACACTCCTTACAGGTTATTATCTGCACCGTTACCATGAACTGCAGCGAACGGAAGTAGATTTTTCTGCCTATTCTACTACAGAAATGCCCTCTCAGGATACAGAAACCGCCAAACTTCCCGATTTGGATACGGCCCATTCCTATATCATGCTGCGGGGTACCTACATTCTTCCCAATAAAGAACACATTCCGGATTTTCTGCAGGCTGTCAAAAACCAAGATGTCGGAAAAATCCGCACGATGGTACGCGCCGATAAAGTGCTTGTCTTTGCCGGTCCGACACCAGTCCAAGTCTCCGGGCCCACTGAACCCAACGGCTTTGTGCCCGTCAAAGTACTGAACGGCGACTACGCAGACACGACAGGCTATGCGCCTTACACGATGATTTCTCAACAGTAGCTAAAACACAAGCTGCCGCAAAATGATTTTTTAGTTCATTTTGCGGCAGCCTTTTTATTCTGCACTTTTACTGTATTGCCATGAATTTTTCGCAATTTTAATCTAATTCTAATCTTTATCAGCGATTTTTTAATCTTGTTTTAATCTTCGTATGCTATACTGCCCATATAGTGCCGGCGCAATAAATATGATACAATACAAGGAGAAATGCAGCGATGAATACCCTCAAGATTAACCGCATGAATGATTTTTATTTCAAGTATCTGCTGGGCAGCGAACAGCGCAAGCATTTGACGATTCAGTTTCTCAATGCCGTCCTCTATGATAACGAGGAAACGCAGATTACAGATGTATTTTTCTTGGATAAGGACCAAAATCCTCATTTTGAACACGAAAAACTGAGAAAACTGGATATTTTGGCACAGACCAATACGGGCATGCAAATCGACATGGAAGTGCAAGTGTTAGGGGTATTCCTATGGGGCTAACTTTTTTTTAACTGTACGAAATCTCTTATACATGACGAACAATACCGCCTATTACAGACGGGCCGACCGGTCAAAGACCGGATACGAATTTTGCTAATGACGGAATCAAGCGGCGTCTGAGCGAAGCGAATTTGCCGCGCCGTCATTAGCAAACGCAGTAAGGCTCGTCTGTTCTAGGCGGCGACTTCTTTAGCTTTGCATAAGCGATTCGCACAAAATTAAAAATTTTGGCTCACTGCTTATTTTGGGTACTTTTTCTTTCTGGTCGTACAG
>DJEN01000033.1 GCA_002431345.1 Megasphaera sp. UBA5897
TCGATCCTGTTATCGCCCACCAAAATCTTTTTTCAAGGCATACACAAATGTGTATGCCTTTTTTCTGTACGTACAGCGGCTCTAAGGAGTATGCATATCATAGGTGCTTCTATGGCCCGGTAAAAACAAGCAACATGCCGCGCAGTAAAAGTCAATAGTGCTGTATGGACACAGAAATAGGACAACAGCGGTTCACTGTGAAAAAACAGTAATTTCATTGCTGAAAGGGGATGCAATGTTATATAATAAAAAGATACAAAACGCAGAAAGGAGGGACTGGCAGTGTCATCGTTAGGAACAGTTTTGCGGAAAGAAAGAGAAAAACAGGGACGGACACTGAAAGAAGTTTCTGATGCGTTAAACATAAAAACAGCGTATTTAGAGGCCTTGGAAAAAGACTCGTATGATGATATTCCAGGTGTTGTTTTTGTAAAAGGATTTACTCGCAACTACGGCAATTATTTGGGCTTAGACGGAGCTGCTTTGGTTCAGCAGTATAAAGGATCTTTTGCTGCTACGGTTCCCCAGCCGGATGTACGGCCGGCTGCAGTGCAGCACACGCCTCAAAAACTGAAAAAAGATGGTAAAAAAAGAACGAAACAGGGCAAATGGCCGGAAATTACGATTATTGCCGGCATTGTCATTTGTCTGCTGCTTATTATTTGGATTTTAGTATAGAGGAAATATATGGCAGATAATTTTTTAGTAACAAGCCGTGCGGATATGAAGCGGCGCGGCTGGGAGCAGTTGGATTTTGTGTATATCAATGGCGATGCGTATGTAGACCATCCCGGTTTTGCTGCCGCTGTCATTGGCCGGGTGCTGGAAAGCCGGGGATACCGTGTTGGCATTATTTCACAGCCTGACTGGCATAGTGCCGAACCGTTTAAGGCATTGGGCAAACCGAGACTGGCGGCTTTGATTACGGCAGGCAATTTGGATTCCATGCTCAATGAAAAAACGGCGGCTAAAAAATTTCGCAGTAAAGATAATTATTCTCCCGGCGGTGAAGCAGGCAGACGGCCTGAACGGGCGACGATTGTCTATGCGAACCGCATGCGTGAAGCCTACAAAGACGTACCGATTGTCATCGGCGGAATTGAAGCCAGCCTGCGCCGGTTTGCCCATTATGATTACTGGTCGAATAAAGTGCGCCATTCTATTTTGCTGGACAGCAAGGCCGATATTTTGAGCTACGGCATGGGTGAGCATTCCGTCGTGGAAATTGCCGATGCACTGGCAGAAGGCAAGACCGTGGCAGAAATGTACAATATTCGCGGCATTTGCTATGTGACGAGTCATGCCCCTGTGTCTGCGCACACTGTCATGTGTCCGTCATATGAAGAAGTCAAAGCCAGCAAGAAAGCATTTGCCAAGGCGTTTAAAATACAATATGAAGAACAAGACCCATTTTACGGCAAGACTATCATTCAGCCTTCAGAAAATCGCTTTTTGGTTCAGACACCGCCGGCGCTGCCGCTGACAACCAAAGAAATGGATGCGATTTATGAACTGCCTTTTCAACGGCGTTGGCATCCGGATTATGATGCAGCTGGCGGAGTACCGGCGTTACAGGAAGTGCAGTTCAGCCTGACGAGTCAGCGCGGCTGTTTTGGACACTGTCATTTTTGTGCAATTACCAGCCATCAGGGTCCGATTATCCAAAGCCGCAGTCATGAATCTCTCATGCGTGAAGCCAAGTATATGACGCATTTACCGGGATTTAAAGGATATATTCATGATGTAGGGGGGCCAACGGCCAATTTCCGCCATCCGGCCTGTCAAAAACAGTTAAAGGCAGGTGTCTGCAAAAACAGGCATTGTATTGGCAGCGAAATTTGTCCCAATCTGGACACGTCCCATGAGGACTATCAGCAGCTGCTCAGAGAAATCCGCAGCCTTCCCGGTGTAAAAAAAGTGTTTGTACGTTCAGGACTTCGATATGACTATGTGCTGGCAGATCACAACAAGAAATTTGTTGAAGAATTGTGTCAGTATCATGTTAGCGGCCAGCTGAAAGTAGCACCGGAACATGTCGTCAAACATGTAACGGATTTAATGGGAAAAGCCGACATACATGCCTTTTTGAAATTTAAGGGTTGGTTTGATGAAGCCAATCGTAAATTGGGGAAAAAACAATATCTGGTGCCATATTTCATGTCCAGCCATCCGGGATGCACATTGAACGATGCCATTGCGCTGGCGGAATTTTTGCGGGATATGCATATGCAGCCTGAACAGGTGCAGGATTTTATTCCTACGCCGGGCAGTCTTTCGACGGCGATGTATTATACGGGCATGAATCCGCTGACTGGAGAAGCCGTTTATGTGGCACGGCGGCCGGAAGAAAAACAAATGCAGCGGGCTTTGATGCAGTACAAAAATCCGGCTAATTACGATATTGTCTATAAAGCATTATGTCTGGCCGGACGCAGGGATTTAATCGGTTTTGGACCCAAATGCCTGATTGCGCCGCGCAGCGTGCGAAAAGAGCGGGGCAGACAGCAGCATCCGGTATCCGGGCATCATGCATGGCGCAGCCCGGGAAGAAGCAAACAGAGAAGGGCTGGACGAGGTAAAAAATGAAACGATATATACCATTAGCTTGTGTCATCGTTTTTATTGTGGCACTGCTGGGGTTTAGCAATTATATATGGTATGAGCAGCAGCGCCAGCAGGAAGAACAATCTTCCTATGAAACAGAGCGGCATATTGTGGCCGTTTCGGATATGCCGGCTGATGTCAATGCTGAGTTGTCTGCCGCTTTTTATAAAAAAACAGGCATGCATGTGCAGATTATCAGTAAAACAGATGATGAACTGCATAAACAGATGAAAATGGCACATGACGGAGAAATGCCGGATGTACTCATAGCCGCTGAACCGGTGCTGCGGCAGGCTGCAGCCATACAGCAGCTGAAACCATATGCTTCGATACAGACGGAAACCGTACCGTATGCGTTTAAAGATGCAGACGGGTATTGGAACGGCCTTTGGCTCAACCCGATGGTTTTTGTTGTCAGTTATGAATACCATGCTAGACGCGGTATAGAAATACATACATGGGATGATTTGCTGCGCGATCCGATGCTGACAATTGCCTTTCCGGATTTGGCATCTATGGACATGGCCGGCGATTTTCTTTGTTCTCTTGTTGAAGTCAATGGCAGCGAAGAAGCGGGGTTGTATCTGCGGGCCCTGCAGTCTCATGTGGCAGCCTATTCCAAATCCATGGCTTCTAGTGTACGCCGCGTAGCCAGCGGGGAAGTCAATTTAGGGGTTGTTGACGCAGTGACGGCGCGGCAGTATCGACAGGACGGCGCACCTATTTATATTCTATACCCTCGCGATGGGACATCTTATTGGCTGACTGGCGCGGCTGTGACCGTGCAGTGCCAGGATGAAGAATTGGCAGCAGATTTTGTGGAATGGCTGTATTCTCCTGATGTAGATGCCGTGCTGCGGAAAAATCATTTATACTTTACGTATGCTAGTGAAACGGCACGAAAAATATTAGATTCACAAGGACAAGAACTTGTCTTGTTCCCGATAAAAAAACAATATACTGATGCAGGCCGCCGAGATTTGCAACATTGGTGGATAAAATCAGTGCGCTTTGGAAAGGACGAATAGATTGGAAAAAATTGGATTTATCAGCTTAGGCTGCTCAAAAAACCTGATTGATACAGAAGTAATGCTGGGGATTCTCAAAGACCGCCATATGGAAATTACAGAAGACTTGGCACAAGCAGATATTATTATTGTCAATACGTGTACGTTTATTGAAAAAGCAAAAGAAGAATCCATCAATACGATTTTGCAGGCAGCTAAATACAAACAAGACGGCCGCTGCCGTATGCTCATTGTGACAGGCTGTTTGAGCCAGCAGTATAAAGAAGACTTGCTGAAAGAAATGCCTGAAATTGATGCACTTTTGGGAACTGGTTCATGGGACCGTATTTGGGAAGCCATTGATTCTGTAGAGCATGGCAAAAAAGCCTGCTTTATGGATAATGTGAGCCATTTGTACGACCAAAACACAAGCCGTTTGCGGACGACACCGGCATACAGTACGTATGTCAAAATCGGAGAAGGATGCAATAATGGCTGTACGTTCTGCATTATTCCGCATGTCCGCGGCCCGCTGTGCAGCCGCCCTGTAGCATCCGTCGTGGCAGAAGCAGAGACACTGGCTGCTGACGGCGTAAAGGAAATCAATCTGATTGCTCAGGATACGACAAGCTACGGTGTCGATTTGGCAGGCCATTCTCTCCTGCCGGAACTGCTGCGCCAGCTCGTCAAAATTGAAGGAATCCGCTGGATTCGTCTGTTCTATTTATATCCGCATTATTTTACTGATGAATTGATGGATCTCATTGTAAAAGAAGATAAAATCTGTCCGTACGTCGATTTGCCGCTGCAGCATATTTCACAGACTGTTCTGCAGCGTATGAACCGCCGCGACAGTGAAGATGATGTGCGGCAGCTGGTAAAAAAACTGTGCAGTCATGGCCGCAAGCTGACCTTGCGCTCGACGTTTATTGTCGGCTTCCCCGGTGAAACAGAAGAAGAATTCCAATCCCTTTGCGATTTTGTCCGTGAAGCCGAATTTGATGATGTCGGTGTCTTTACGTACTCGCAGGAAGACGGCACGCCGGCGGCTAAGATGCCCAATCAGATTCCGGAAGACGTGAAGGAAGAACGGTATCATACATTGATGGCTATTCAAGCCAAAGTATCGGAACACCGCAATCAGGAACTGGAAGGAACGCTGCATACCATGCTGGTCGAAAAAGTAACGGAAGAAGACGGCGTGCGCCAGGCTGTCGGCCGGATTGAAATTCAGGCACCGGATGTAGACGGACTGACGTATTTGGAAAATGCAGAGGGTGTAGAAGAAGGAGATATGATACCCGTTCGTATCGCTCAGGGATTTGCGTATGATTTAGTTGCTGAACAAGTCTAAATGAGGTGAGCATGTGTTAGTAGAATTGGTGACGACAGGCTCCGAGCTGCTGCTGGGAGAAATCGTCAACGAAAATGTGCAGTATTTGTCACGAAAACTAAATGCCTTAGGCTATTCGATTGTTTATCATACGACGGTAGGAGACAATCCGCAGCGGATGGAAGATGTGCTGCGGACGGCATTGGGCCGGGCAGATATGGTGATTACGACAGGCGGTTTGGGACCGACTCAGGGAGATATGACGAAAAACATAGGTGCCAAGGTGTTGGGATTGCCGATGGAACTGCATCCGGAAATTATAGAATCGATTGCCCAGTGGGTCGAAGCCCATCATCCTGGCAGAGGATTGACAGAAAACCAAAAACGGCAGGCCATGATTCCTAAGGGAGCGACAATATTTGCCAATGGGGCAGGTACGGCTCCCGGCGTGGCGATACAGCATCATGGCAAAGTGCTTGTCCACCTGCCGGGACCGCCGATGGAAATGCGCTGGATGTATACGCATCGTCTGCGTCCTTGGCTGCTGCAGACATTTGGCTCTCAGGGATACATCAAATCTTTGTACATGAAGATTTATGACATGGGAGAAGCGTTTATTGAAGAAAAATTAATGGATTTAGTAAAAAAACAGAGCAATCCAACGATTGCCATGTATGCACGTCCTGGTTTTGTTGAAGTACGCCTGACGGCGAAAGGAGCCAATGAAGACGAAGCGACGGCATTGCTGCAGCCATTAAAAGAAGAATTGCAGAAACGTCTGCACCGCGTCGCTGTCACGTATGACGATGAACCGATTGCCGCCTTGCTGGGACGCATCGTGCTGGCACAGCAGCTGACTGTCAGCGCAGCTGAATCCTGTACAGGAGGACTGGTCGGTTCATACATTACAGATATTGCCGGTGCATCGGAGTATTTCCGCGGTTCTGCCGGGACATACTGCAATGAGATGAAAGAACATATACTCGGTGTTTCGCATGATACGCTGGAAACCTATACGGCGGTCAGTGCACAGACAGCAGGTGAAATGGCAGAAGGAAGTCGCAGACTTTATCGTTCGGATTTAGCCATCAGCACGACAGGCATTGCCGGCCCCGGCGGCGGCAGTGCGGCGCAGCCTGTAGGACTTGTCTATACAGGTATTGCCGGCCCGTGGGGAACGCTGACGCATCGGGATGTGTATTTGGGCGACCGCACGGAAATAAAACGCCGGGCTGCAACCGGAGCCATTTATTATGCTGTGAAATATATTTTAGAACATATACATTAGGAGGCTGCTATGGAAGCAAAACAAACCGCACTTGAAAATGCAATGCGCAAAATTGAAAAAGATTTTGGCAAAGGCGCGATTATGCGTCTGGGTGATTTAGCTGATAAAATGAATTTGGAAGTTATCTCGTCAGGCTCCCTGGCAGTTGATTTGGCTGTCGGTGTTGGCGGTTATCCCCGCGGCCGTGTTATCGAAATTTACGGCCCGGAATCTTCCGGTAAAACAACGCTGGCTTTGCATGCCATCGCTTCTGCACAAAAAGCAGGCGGCATTGCGGCTTTTATTGATGCTGAACATGCGTTGGATCCGGTGTATGCCCGTCATCTCGGCGTAGATACAGCGGAACTGCTTATTTCGCAGCCGGACAACGGAGAACAGGCACTGGAAATTACAGAAGAACTCGTGCGCAGCGGTGCTGTGGATATTATCGTTGTGGACTCTGTAGCGGCGTTGGTACCTAAAGCCGAAATTGAAGGCGAAATGGGTGATTCCCATGTAGGGCTGCAGGCCCGCCTGATGAGCCAGGCACTGCGCAAATTGACTGGGATTATTTCCAAATCAAAAGCGATTGTCATCTTTATCAATCAGCTTCGTGAAAAGGTTGGCGTCATGTTTGGCAATCCGGAAACGACAACCGGCGGCAGAGCCTTGAAATTCTATGCGTCTATCCGCATGGAAATTCGCAAGGGCGAAGCCATAAAATCCGGCGGCGATGTCATTGGTAATAGAGCGCGCGTCAAAGTTGTTAAAAATAAAGTGGCCCCTCCGTTTAAAAACTGCGAATTTGATATTATGTACGGTACTGGTATTTCCCGTGAAGGAACTATTCTCGATTTAGGCGCCTCAATGGACATTATCGAAAAGAGCGGCACTTGGTATTCGTATAAAGGCGAACGCTTGGGACAGGGCAAGGAAAATGTCAAAGTATTCCTCAAAGAACATCCGGAAATTGCTGATGAAGTGGAAAAAATTATTCGGGATACCTTGGCAGCGGAACCGGAAAAGTTTGAAGAAGTCATGGAAGAAGAACCGATTACGGCAGCTCCGGAAGACACAGGGGCAGCCAATACGGAAGAATAATATAGCATGAATTATAAAGAAGCTTATGCTAAAGCACTACGCCTGCTCAATGTCCGGTTTCTCAGTGAAGGAGAACTGCGTCAGAAACTGCGCAGCCGTGATGTATCAGAAGAAATTATTGATGACGTGCTCTCGATGTTGAAAAAGGAACACTTTATTGATGATGAACGGCTGGCTGCCGATGTATACCGCTATTACGCGCGCAAGGGACAGTATGGACATCTTTATATTGTCAATAAACTGCGGCACCGACAGCTGCCCGTCCCGGAAGAACGAGAACCGCTGGATGAATACAGACTAGCAGAACAGCTGGTTGCGAAACGGTTTGCAGATACAGAGACAGACAGCAGAAAAATTGCCAGATTTTTGCAAAACCGCGGCTTTTCAACTTCTGTTATACGGGATATGATGGATCGCTTTGCCTAACAGCAATAGTATACAAAGGGTTGTAACAAAATAAGTATTTTGCTGCAGCCCTTTTCCTATGCAGTTTGCCGTGCATAGTTTGCTGCATTGCGATTGATTTTTTTGGGATTTTAGCAAAAATAAAAATATGTAAGAACAGCGCATGGCACATGATAACAAAAAACATGATAGTATAGTAGTTTTGTCCAGGGGTCCAAAGATATACAGAAAAGATACATCAGAAAAAATTATGCATGAAGGTTTATGACATAATGATTAATTTGTATGCCGAAATTTTGGCAGAACAGGTATAAATGGAAAGAATATATTTGATTCGGCAGGGATTTGTATTATAATAGACATGTTGGAATTTGAATTTAGAAACTTATTTAAGGAGTGGTCCCCAAATGAGATTTACAGATGATTTAAAAGCTCGTGTATCTAAAGCACAGAAAAAAATCGTTCTTCCGGAAACAAACAGCCGCCGTGTATTGAAAGCTGCTGAACGTGTTTTAGCTGACGGTTTTGCTAAAATTGTTCTCGTAGGTAAATTAGAACAGATAAAAAAAGATGCTGCTAAATTCCAGATTGACCTTACTGGTGTAGAAGTTGTCGATCCGGAAACATACTACCGCATGGATGAATTGTGCGCATATTTCGCAAAACGCCGTGAAAAGAAAGGCATGACTGTTGAAAAAGCACATGAAATCATGACGACAAACTATACATTCTTTGCTGCCGGCCTTGTTGCTCTCGGCGAAGCAGACGGCGTTGTATCCGGTGCTGCTACGACTTCTGCAGACGTTATCCGCGCAGGCCTTCAGGTTGTTGGTCCTCGTCCTGGCAATAAAACCGTATCTTCTGCATTTATTCTGTTGACAAATACTCCGCAGTACGGCGACAATGGTATTCTCGTATTGGGTGACTGCGGCGTTATTCCGAATCCGACAGCCGAACAGCTTGCAGATATTGCCTGCATCTGCGTAGAACGTGCTCGTCGTACAGTTCAGATTTTGAACCCGAAAGTTGCTTTCCTTTCCTATTCCACAAAAGGTTCCGGCGCTGGCGAATCTGTTGACAATGTTCGTGAAGCCGTTGAAATATTGAAAAAACGCAATGTTGACTTTGAATTTGACGGCGAATTGCAGGCCGACGCTGCATTGGTTCCTGAAGTTGGCGAACACAAAGCTCCAGGCTCTAAAGTTGCTGGTCATGCCAATGTCCTCATTTTCCCGAACCTCGATGCTGCTAACATTGGTTACAAGATGGTTCAGCGTTTTGCAAATGCAACAGCCCTTGGCCCATTGGTTCAAGGCTTGGCAGAACCGATTCTTGACTTGTCTCGTGGCTGCTCCTCTGAAGACGTTGCTGACGTTGTTGCAGTCTGCTGCTCCGATGCTATTACAGCCGACATTTATAAAAAAGAAATGGCTGCTAACGCCAATAAATAATATAAGCTATTAGCTGTCTATCATAAAAAGGAAGGTACCGTACAAAACCAAAGTTTTGTGCGGTACCTTCCTTTTTTTATCCCTTATAATAAGGTTAAATTACGGATTTAAATTGAACCATTGAACCTTATTATATTAATCGTTATTCCAGTAAACGTATCCGTTTACATATGCAATATACTTTTCTTTCTGTGCGGCCAGAATGACGGGACGTATCCCGATACCCTCGTATATGTCCATTCTTTTTCGAGCCGCCGAAAAAGAACGAACCAA
>DJEN01000032.1:0-8024 GCA_002431345.1 Megasphaera sp. UBA5897
GCGGCACGAAAAAGAATGAATAATAGAGGGTGTCCGGGAACCGTCCCGGCATTCTGTCCGCGCAGAAAGAAAAAGTACATACGCCAATGTAAACGGCACGTTTACAGAATGATCTGTGGGTCAAAGGGATACTCCTTTACGTTACGTGTAGTACGAAAAAGAATGAATAACAGAAGGTATCGGGATACGTCCCGGCATTCTGTCCGCACAGAAAGAAAAAGTGAGTAGCCGATGTAAACGGCACGTTTACAAGAAAAAACAAATACATGGGGGCTAGAATAGCTCGAAAAAATGAAAAACCTTGCTGAAGAACGTACTTCGGCAAGGTTTTTGGTATTCTATGAATTTAGTTTATATCGTAATATGGCTGAATACTTGGCCAATTGGTTCTTTGATGACCAAATCTGCTGAACTGTCCATGTCAGTTGAAGATTTGTTGATGAGGACGAGTTTGTGGCCGTTATAATAGCGTACGAGTCCGGCTGCCGGATAGACGACGAGGGATGTGCCGCCGATAATCAGCATATCAGCGTGGCTGATATAATAAAGAGACTGTTCGATGACATCGTTGTCGAGCCCTTCTTCATAAAGGACGACATCGGGTTTGATGGGGCCGCCGCAGGCATCGCATTTGGGGACGCCGGTGGAGTGGAGCATATATTCTGCATCAAACAGTTTGTGGCAGTGTTCGCAAAAATTGCGGTGTACGCTGCCGTGCAGTTCCAGTACGTTTTTGCTGCCGGCTTTTTGGTGCAGGCCGTCGATGTTTTGGGTAATAATGGCTTTTAATTTTCCTGCTTTTTCGAGTTCAGCCAGTTTGATATGAGCCATATTGGGTTTGGCGTCCAAACAGAGCATTTTGTCACGGTAAAACCGATAAAATTCTTCCGGATTTTCTCTGTAAAAGGTGTGGCTCAAAATATGTTCCGGCGGATATTTATATGTTTGATTGTACAGGCCGTCGACACTGCGAAAATCAGGAATTCCGCTTTCAGTTGAAACACCGGCGCCGCCAAAAAAGACGATGTTGTCAGAATGCTGTACCATATCTGCGAATTGTTCTACTGCTGTCATAATGAACAAACCTCCTTGTGATTATATGTCAAATGTTTCTTTAAGCAGCCGAATGCCGCTGGCTGTACGAAATACGCGCTGGCAAAATTGGCGAATCGCGTCTTTGCCGAGTTGGTCTTCATAGGCATTGACGAGAAAATCGGCTTCTAAGAGAATTTGATAGTCCAGCCCGTCAATATCATGATACGTATGATGATGGGCAATGAGAAAACATACGCGTTCAATGACGTCTTCGGCATACCCAAGGGATGTCAAAATATCCCGAGCCGGAGCCGGGCCTTCTTTTTCTTGGTAACTGCCGCTGGTGCTGCCGTATTTTCTTTCGGCTGCGTGGATGCCAATGTCATGAAGAACTGCTGCCGTGACCAGCGTATGCTGCGTAGAAGCGGGTATATGTTCCAATTTACCGATGAGGTCAGCATACGTATATACTTTGAGAAAATGCTGAATGCGCCGCGCATCGCCATGATCAAAAGCGATGGCTTTTTCAATCAGCTGTGGAAGTGCTGTCATATATATCTCCTGCCTTTCTGCTCTTTATTATACTACAGGATGCATGAAAAATAGAGGAAAAATATGTCTATTTTTTTATAGTAAACTAGCCGTTTACATTGGCAGTAGGGAAGTACCCCTATGCCCTCATATGATTTTGTAAACGTTATGCTATGTACTTTTTCTTTCTGCGCGGACAGATGCTGGGACGGTTCCCGGACACTCTGATCGTACAGAAAGAAAAAGCTGATACCATAATCAGCACAAGTAAAAAAAGTAAATTAGAATTGAAAATAATGCGAGAAGACATTGTAAACTATTTAGGCATACATATCCATCTGTATAAAAATGTAAAGACACGTTGCTTATGCGCGGCTTGCATCGGGCAGGCTCTTTTATCTATGCAAAAAATGTACTATAATATATAAAGTATGAAACTGTCAAAAAAGAATTTTTATGATATAATATAACTCTATGTGACACGTAGTAATGGAGGTGCATTATGGCTACAGTTCAGGAAAAAATTGACCAGTTCCATGAAAAACTCGCGAAAATTGAGATGGGCGGCGGTCAAAAACGTATTGATAAACAGCATGAAAAAGGTAAGATGACAGCAAGAGAACGGTTGACAGCGCTTTTTGATGAAGGAAGCTTTACGGAAATCAGCCAGTTTATTCGTCATCGCTGCACAAATTTTAATATGCAGGAAAAAGAAATTCCCGGTGACGGCGTAGTTACCGGCTATGGTACGATACATGGACGCTTAGTGTATGCCTATGCGGAAGATTTCACTGTAGAAGGCGGTTCACTGGGGGAAATGCATGCCCACAAAATCTGCCAGGTACAGGAAATGGCTCTGAAAATGGGAGCGCCGATTATCGGCATCAATGATTCCGGCGGTGCGCGTATTCAAGAAGGGGTCGATGCCTTGTCCGGCTTTGGCCGTATTTTTATGAATAATACATCTGCATCCGGCGTCATTCCCCAAATTTCTGTCATTATGGGGCCTTGTGCCGGCGGTGCCGTATACAGTCCGGCATTGACGGATTTTATTTTTATGGTCAAAAATACGTCCAATATGTTTATTACAGGCCCATCGGTTATCAAATCCGTAACGGCGGAAGAAGTTTCGGCAGAAGAATTAGGCGGTGCCGTGACACACAGTACCGTATCCGGCGTAACGCATTTTGCCTGCGAAAACGAAATGGACTGCATCCAAAAAATCAAGATGCTCTTGGATTTCCTGCCCAGCAACAATATGGAAGAAGCTCCGCTGGCTGAAAGCAGCGACGATCCGCAGCGTGCTGATGAAAGTTTGAACACGGTCATTCCGGACAGCAGCAACATGCCGTATGATATGCTGGATGTATTGAAATCCTGTGTCGATAACGGCGAAATATTCCAGGTATTGGAAGACTACGCGCAAAATATTATTACCTGCTTTGCCCGCTTTGACGGCCAGCCTGTAGGCATTATTGCCAACCAGCCGAAGTTCCTGGCTGGCTGCCTGGACATCAATGCATCGGATAAGGCGGCTCGTTTCATCCGCTTCTGCGACAGCTTTAATATTCCGTTGGTTACGTTTGTTGACGTACCGGGCTTTTTGCCGGGCACGACGCAGGAATTCGGCGGCATTATCCGCCACGGTGCCAAGATGCTCTATGCATACTGCGAAGCAACGGTTCCCAAGGTTACGGTTGTAACGCGTAAAGCCTATGGCGGCGCGTATATTGCCATGTGCTGCCGTCAGCTTGGCGCCGATATGGTATTTGCTTGGCCAACAGCTGAAATTGCTGTCATGGGGCCTGACGGTGCAGCCAATATTATTTTCAAGCGCGATCCGGAAAAAGAAAAGAAAAAGCAAGAATATATTGAAGATTTTGCCAACCCGTACAAAGCGGCTGAACATGGCTATGTAGACTGCATTATTGAACCGAAGGAAACACGGCCGCGCATCATCAGCGCGCTGGCTATGCTGTACAGCAAACGGGAAGAAAGACCGGCGAAGAAACACGGCAACATGCCGCTGTAAGGGGAGGATACGATATGGAAGAAACAGCAGTTGTTTCGATGGAATTTGTCTTGGTAGCTCTCATTGCATTGGCTGTCTTGCTGGGAATTGTTTGGTATGCTGTATCCAATCGCACGCATGAGTTTGACCGGCGCATGACGCAGCTGGAAGAAGAAAATGCTAGACTGCGCAGCCTTTTGGAAAAAACATGCCAGCCTGCCAAGGAAAACACGGCATCTGCACCGCCCAAACCATCAGCATCCGTACCGGCGCAGGCTCCTGTACAGCATCCGATTGTGCCCGTAGGGACACGTCATCCGGCAGTTGTACCGGCACGGCCCATGACAGTAGTTCCCAAGGAAGAACAAGTACCCGGCACGACGCCGCCGGAAGTAGTCGCTGTCATTATGGCGGCTGTGGCAGCCTGCGGCTATTCTCCCGCTGCCATTCGCTCGATTCGCCCGGTTCAGCGCCGCAGCCAGCATTGGATTATGGCAGGCCGTTTGGCTAATATGAAATAGACAATACCCATCACTATGTGAATTATCCAGGAGGATATAGAATGAAAAAATTTAAAGTAACCGTTAATGGACAATCCTATGAAGTAGAAGTTGAAGAAGTAGGGATGCCGCAGGCTGCTCCTGTCGCAGCTCCCG
Organism: Megasphaera sp. UBA5897; assembly: GCA_002431345.1. Lineage (GTDB taxonomy): Bacteria > Bacillota > Negativicutes > Veillonellales > Megasphaeraceae > Megasphaera. The sequence goes on from DJEN01000032.1 coordinate 4,234, forward strand.
CACCGGCTCCCGCTCCGCAGCCGGCAGCAGCACCAGCACCGACGGCGGCTCCTAAAGCAGCACAGCCCGCAGCCGCTCCTGTCGCTGCAGGCCCAATTCCGGCTGGTGCCGTAGCAGTCAAAGCACCTATGCCGGGTAAAATTTCAGCACTCAAAGCAGAAGCCGGCAGTGCTGTCAAACGAGGCGACGTGCTGCTCGTCTTGGAAGCCATGAAAATGCAGAACGATATTACGGCTTCTGCAGACGGCACACTGCACGAAATCCGCGTCAACGTAGGCGACAACGTAAAGACTGGCGATGTATTAGCTGTTATTACAAAATAATTGCTGGATTTTGTAGTCCGTGGATAGACCAAAAGCTCTAAAACAGTGTCTTCCGGTTTGTGAAGGCACTGTTTTTTTAACATCGAAATAAGAGACGATGAGGTGTGGCGGAATGAAGACGTACAAGTTGTTGAATAGTTGGTGTGGCATAAAATGGCAATCAAACAATTACAAACAAACAAAGTAGACAAAAAGCAACAAAAAAATTTGACTGCTGCAGTGATTGCGGCATTGCTTTTGACTGTATGTAGCGGCCAACAGTCCTATGTATCAGCGGCGGAATGGTACTTTTATGGCTGGGATATGGCAAATGACTCTACTACAGAATGGGATGATGCCAGTTCGACGGCAATTTTACAGGTTGATAGAAATATAGGACGTGGCTATACTTGGGCAGAAGATGTTGGACTTCAATCTCATAAAGAGGAAGGACACTTTATTTCATTAGTTTCGTTTCTTCCTTATTCAGTTGCAGGAGCAACAGGAAACGAAAAACTGACGCTTACAGGGGATATAGTTTCTGTGTATGCGAACGGCATAACGATTAAAAACTTAAGTGGATTACAAATTACTAAGGGCACATATGGTCTTGATGCGACATATGGCAATGACAATAGTAATGGCGGCATTTATATTAGCAATGTCAAAAATGTCGATATTTCCGGAACAGTAGGGGCTGTCTATGGGGATGTCCGGGCTAAAGTAGAACTGACAGGTATCGATAATTTGTCTTTATCCTCTGATATTAATCGTAAGACAGATTCCAAATATGATAACTATACTGGCGATGCAACGATTGATAATACGATTTTCTGTACTTATGGCAGTAAAGTCGACATCGACGCCAAAGACATCCTGATAAAAGCCAATGGCCGTGCGATTTTGGCTACAGCAGGTAATGCGGATTTTATTAATGAATCTGAAGGATCGTGGGAAACGGATACGCCGTTTCCTGTCGTCAAAATTTTGAGCGATACCCTTACCATTGCAGCGGCTACCCAGGGAGAGAGTGCGGCGGCTGTGTACAGTGATGCCGGCGGGATCGTTCAGCTGGGAAGCGAGGATAGAAAAATCAAGAAACTCATCTTTGCTGAAGATGCAGGGGCGAATATGAACCTGTACAGTGATTCCTATATGTATGAGGAAAGAAACAACACTGCCAATGCCAGATACAGCGATACCATTGCGGCGGGAAAGACCGCCGATGATTACATTCTGCACCCTGCCACGATTGACGTACATGCTGAGGATGCTGAATTCCATGCCAATACCAATGCAATCAATGCCAGGAACAATTCCCGCATCAACGTAAATGCCACGAAAGCGGATATTAATAATAAGTATGGGAACGTGGCGACTGTCAGCTCCAGCGGCGGCTCAAAAGTAACCATTATTGGGGAAGATATTTCTATTACCAATCATAATAAAAATTATATGCATCAAGGGGAAGTGACTGCACCCAAAAATGCAAAACTGGCCATTGCAGGCGGCGGTGAGGTGAATCCTTCCCGTAAAGACCTGCAGGAAGAATATGGCGGTAAGCAAGATACGGCCGGTAATATTCGGATCGATGCCAACAAAAAACTGCAGGTCGACGGGGATGTGTGGATGGATGCCAAACCGGAAGATGCGAACGGCAATTCGGTCGTCATCAACGAGAACAATACAACGGCTCTTGTCAACGTGACCGGCAATATTTATACGAACAACGGTAATACGGTCCAGCTGAATCTGGGCGATGGCAGCGATGCTCCACAAAAGGGCAAAAAGGGCAAGTCATCTTTGACCGGTGCGATTTTGGATGCTGCGTCGGCAAAACAGGATTTTGCATTTCAGGATGCGAATTTTTCTGACAAGGGCACGCAGCTGAACATGCACGATGCGTCCTGGTATGTCACCGGCGACAGTGAAGTATCTGCCGTGGATATGAACGGCAGCAGCCTGATGGATTTGACGTACGCCAAGGGATATCAAAAGGTAAAAATCAATACGCTTTCCGGCACGGGTACGATTAAGATGGATTTTGATGACAGCCAAACGAGCAGGGATGGCTCTACAGCTGACAAATTATTCATTAACAAGCATAGCGGGACGCATTACCTATATCTCCATGAGGCAAACGACAGGAAACACTTAACCGGAAATGCGGAAGGTACGGTACTGGCGAGTGTCGTCAATGAAGGCGGGGTGTTCAAAGCGGCTTCTGATGATGCCCTGACATGGCGCACGTACGCACTGGATCGCAAGACAAGTGACACAGAAGGCTATCAGGTAGACTGGTATCTGAAAAAAGGAGAAAGCACGCCCGAACCATCACCGAATCCGCCCGAACCGTCGCCGACTCCGCAGAGACCTGTCCGTTCCGTCGCAGCTGCCCTGCAGGCTGGCAGTCTCAATTATTATTTATGGCGAGATCAAAATGAACGGCTTACTAAAAGGCTGGGCATGTATTGCTTTGATGAAGACCGAGAAGGCCTGTGGGCAAGAATAAGCAGTTCCAGCATTGGCAGTGGCGGTATATACGGCAGTGATGCCAGGGTAAAGACGTATACGCTGGGATACGATTTCAAACATCATGCAGCAGATCAGCAGGATACTGCGGACGGCAAAAAGAATGTTGATTTTAGCGGGGTGGCTTTTTCGTATACATCCGGCAAAAGTGATATGAATGGATACAATGTGTATGACGATCTGCGCGTAAACGGCGGCACCAGCGATATTCGCGGCGGTGCTGTCACGGTGTACCATACGCATATTTCAAATCCGGGACTCTACAGGGACTATACGGCGCGCTACAGTTCCTATGACAATGATTTCAAATTTGACGGCGTCAATGGTTCTGTGAAGAGCCGCGGCCTCCAAATGGGGGCAGAGTACGGATACCGCTGGGAAGATGAAAAAGGAATCTTTGTCACTCCCAACACGCAGCTCACGCTTGGCAGACTGTATAATAGGGATTTTACTACGTCTCATGGCGTGCATGTGGCAGCCGGGCATGTAAACAGTGCCGTTGTCAGCCTAGGCGTGGATGCAGGCAAAATGTTTTCTAAGCAAAGCCAAATCTATGCGAAAGTACGGTATAATAAAGAATTAGGAGATACAGTGCACGCTTCGCTGCAGCAGGACGATACGTCGTTATTCTGTGACAGCGGCAGTAACCGCCAATGGTGGGAATACGGTTTGGGTGCAGACTTCAAGATCGGCAAGACAACGCATATTTATATGGATGCTGAACGTGCTGACGGCAGTAATTTCCAAAAAGATTGGTCGTGGCGTATTGGTACCCGCTTCGATTTTTAACGTACGATGAGCAGGCATATCCTATCGGCGTATAGCGAAAAGGCAGATATACTTTTTTGTTATACGTTGATAGGATTTCTTATTTTATATTGACAAGGCAAGGAATAGTTTGATATAGTATAGGCAAATAAATGAACAAATACTCATATGTTCATAACATAAAGGAAA
>DJEN01000032.1:8133-24664 GCA_002431345.1 Megasphaera sp. UBA5897
AAAAAAACAGAAGGCGTCAAAGATGCCATCGTCAATTTTATGCTTTTGAAAATGAAAGTAGAATTTGAAGACGGACAGGATGCCAAGGAAGTCATGGAACGGGTACGTCAAAACTGCAAGCGCATTGATGATGATTTTGAAATTTATTTGTAAGAATCTTGAAAGACGCTGTTTTTTCTAAAAAATAGCAGACAGCGTCTTTTTTTACCTACACATATGAACAAACACTCATATAACAGAAAGAAGGCTGAACGATGAACAAAAAACAGCAAAAGACCTTGGTGCGTATTATCGTGACGATTGTCTTGCTAGGCATTATTTATATGCTTTCTGTCAGCGGCACGGCGCGGTTGGCAGCGTATCTCATTCCCTATGCCGTGATTGGTTATGATGTACTGCGCAAAGCCGTTAAAGGGATTGGCAACCGCCAAGTGTTTGATGAAAATTTCCTCATGGCCGTGGCGACGATTGGTGCCTTGGCACTGGCTGTCTATGAAGACGGTGATTATACAGAAGCGATTGCCGTTATGCTTTTTTACCAAATTGGCGAACTGTTCCAAAGTTATGCTGTTGGAAAAAGCCGCCGCAATATCAGTGAACTCATGGATATCCGCCCCGATTATGCCAATATAGAAACAGACGGCACATTGGAACAAGTAGATCCGGATGAAGTAGCAATCGGCAGTACGATCGTCGTGCAGCCCGGTGAAAAAGTTCCTATTGACGGTGTCGTGGTGTCGGGTACGTCCAGCCTGAATACGAGTGCTCTGACAGGAGAAAGTATACCGCGTGATGTATGCCAGGGCGATGAAATTATTAGCGGCTGTATCAACATGACGGGCGTACTGCATGTCCGGACGACGAAGGAATTCGATGAATCGACAGTATCTAAAATTTTAGATCTCGTAGAAAACGCCAGTTCCCGCAAATCCAAATCGGAAGCATTTATTTCTAAATTTGCCCGCGTATATACGCCTATTGTTTGCTATAGTGCTTTGGCATTGGCACTTATCCCGCCGCTGGTCCGCATGTTTGCACTGGGAATAGAGCCGCTGTGGGGCGACTGGGTATACCGCGCGCTGACGTTTTTAGTTATCAGTTGTCCCTGCGCGCTTGTTATCAGTGTGCCGCTTAGTTTCTTTGCCGGTATCGGCGGTGCCAGCAAAGCCGGTATTCTTATCAAAGGCTCCAATTATATGGAAACGCTGGCGAAAGTCAAGACCCTCGTTTTTGACAAGACCGGTACGCTGACAGAAGGTGTATTTGAAGTCGATGCCGTACACCACAACACGCTTGCCAAAGAAAAGTTGATTGAGTACGCGGCGATTGCCGAAAGCGCGTCGTCCCATCCGATTAGCAAGAGCCTGCAGAAAGCGTACGGACTGGCTGTAGATAGAAAACGCGTGGAACATATAGAAGAAATCAGCGGCTGCGGCGTGACGGCAGACGTAGACGGCGTGCCCATTGCTGTCGGCAATGCCAAGCTGATGAAACGGCTGCATATTCCGTATATAGACTGCCATCAGACTGGGACGATTGTTCATATTGCTGTCCATGGTGCCTATGCAGGGCATATTGTCATTGCTGATAAGATTAAAGCGACATCTTACCAGGCTATTGCCGCATTGAAGCAGTGCGGCATCCAAAAGACGGTTATGCTGACGGGCGATGCGGCGTCAACGGCACAGCACGTAGCAGCTGCCCTGCATATAGATGAAACCTATAGTGAGCTGCTTCCTGCCGATAAAGTGGACAAGGTTGAATCCTTGCTCCAAAAAGAAGGAAAAGCTAAACTGGCGTTTGTCGGCGACGGTATCAATGACGCACCGGTCTTATCACGCGCAGATATTGGCATTGCTATGGGAGCCATGGGGTCTGATGCAGCGATTGAAGCGGCGGATATCGTCCTGATGGATGATGATCCGCTGAGCATTGCGACAGCCATTCAGATTGCCCGCAAATGCATGGGAATCGTGCATACCAACATTTGGTTTGCCATTGGCATCAAAGTGCTTTGCCTCGTGCTGGGTGCTGTGGGTTTTGCCAATATGTGGCTGGCTATTTTTGCCGACGTCGGTGTCATGGTGTTGGCTGTACTCAATGCGATTCGTGCATTGTTTGTAAAAAAATATACAGTTTCACAGCCTCTTTCCACTGCAGCTGTTGCGACAGCCCGTAAGGCTGTACAATGAAAAATGTGCCGTAACAATGCATAAAAACTTGAAAAATATGTATGATTGTGCTATGATAAGAAACGTAGATATTGGTATTCATAGTTTGGAGGATGCATAAAAATGAAGAACGTAAACAGTTTGGCTGATTTTACGGTAGATGAAGTGAAAGGCATATTGTTATTGGCAGAAAAAATTAAGAAAAACCAGAGTGCTTATGCGCATGTACTGGATGGCAAGAAATTGTATACATTGTTTGAAAAAACATCAAACCGTACGTATTTGTCTTTTTCGATTGGCATGGAAGAATTGGGCGGCCGTTCGTATAATCAAAAATGGGCGGACAGCAACTTTACCATTGGCGATTTAGGCAGCGAAGTCAAATATGTTTGCCGCAACGTAGACTGCATTATGGGCCGGTTCAAAAAGGCAGAAACGACATGGGGCTTTATGAACAATGCCACTGTACCGGTCATTAACGGCTGTGACAATACGTTTCATCCTACGCAGGCTTTGGCAGATATGCTGACCTTGTATGAAAAATTGGGCCGTTTTGAAACCAAAGTATTATATATTGGCGCCAAAAACAACACGTACAATTCCCTCAGTGAAATCGTTACCAAATTGGGCGGTACGATGTACGGTTTGACACCGTTCAGCCAGGTCATGGCTGTCGGCCAGGATTTCTATGATGATTTGAAACAAACAGGTCATTATATGGAACTGCCGACGGATATTTCACAGGAAGAATTGAAAAAAGTCGTCGCTGATGTAGACTGTGTATATACGGATACATGGGTTGATATGGAATTCTTTACCAATCCGGCGTATGCCGAAAAGAAAGAATCTATTATCAACATGATGATGCCGTATCAAATTAATGCTGATTTGATGGCTGGCACGGATACGATGGTTTTCCATGATATGCCGATTCATCCGGGTTTTGAAATTACGCAGGATGTCATGGATGCGCATTTGGAAACGATCTTGGATGAAGCCGAAAACCGCCGCCATGCAGAAAAAGGCTTGCTGGTATACTTGATAACTGGAAAATTAGATTGGTAATCAGGCGATAGATAATACATTCGGGCTGCAGCAAAATGAGTATGTTTATTCATTTTGCTGCAGCTCTTTTGCTATACTGTGCTGCAGGCATAGTTTGCCGCAGTATGACGTATTTTCTGCAAACTGCAAATAAAAAACGAGCAATGTTTAAAACGAAGGGATAGTGCATAGAAAGCGGTCATATGGGACGTTTTATGTTCCATGCAGGACTTTTTCTTGACAGCGGCATAGCTATCCAGTACGCTATAGAAAAGAAAGGAGTGCTTTGGTTATGAGAATTTTGGTTGCTATGGATGTGAATGCTGCGCATAAAGCTTGGCTAAAAGAAGCGGCTGGAGATAATGAACTCGTATACTGGCCGGTTCAGGGGGCTGGCAGTGCTGTTGTGCCGCCGGAAGAACTGGCGAAGGCCGACGTCATTATTGGCAATGTAGCTACAAATTTGATGAAATATGCTGTGCGTCTGCAGTGGATGCAGCTTCACAGTGCCGGTGCCAATACATACTGCGTCCCCGGCGTCATGCCTAAGGGAGCCCAGCTGACGAATGCTACCGGTGCGTATGGCCTGGCGATTGCAGAACATATGACGGCGATGCTGTTGGCTATGATGAAGAAATTATATACGTATCATGATAATCAAAAAGAAGGAATATGGCATGATGAGGGCCAAGTCCACTCGATATATGGCGCAACCGTATTGGTTATTGGTTTTGGCAATATCGGCAAAGAATTTGGCAAACGCATGAAAGCGATGGGAGCGCATGTCATTGGCATACGCCGCCGCAGCGGTGACGTACCGCCGGAAGCAGACGAAATGGGGACGATGGATCGTCTGGATACGTACTTGGCCCGGGCAGATATTATTGCTTCCAGCCTGCCGGAAACCAAGGCAACGTATCATTTGTACAATGCAGAGCGATTTGCTGCCATGAAGCGTCATGCTTATTTTATCAATGTAGGGCGGGGCAGCAATGTCGTGCAGGACGATTTGTGTCAGGCATTGACAAACGGTCAGTTGGCCGGAGCGGCTGTTGACGTGACGACGCCGGAACCGCTGCCGAAAGAAAGCCCGTTATGGCATACGCCGCATCTGTATATTACGCCGCACATTTCCGGCGGGTATCATTTGCAGGCGACGCATGACCGGATTGTACGCATTGCTGCCGACAACTTGAAACGTTTTTTGGCAGGACAGCCATTGGAAAACCAAGTGGATTTTGCAACGGGATATAAAAAATAAGCAGGCATTGTACAGAGAGAATGCCTGCTGCAGAAATGTTTGAAGCTGCTAAAAACTACAAACTAAAAACCAGCAACTAAAAAAACACCCAGCAGCGTATCGCTTCTTATGATATGCTGCTGGGTGTTTTTTGCCGTGCATATATTATGTATGAGACCGAATAATGGGAATCGTTTTTTGCCCCTGTGCGGTATATACGGCTGTGCCGTTTGTGTTGTTTGTGAGCAGATCGGTTACTTTTTCTGTCGATTCTTGGGGAATTTCCAGCGTAAACGTAACTGCATCGGCAAAATCACGCTGGGCAATGCGGATATGATACGTTGGTGCCAAACGTTCCATCATGCTGACAAAGGGGTAAGCCATGCGGACGGCAAGTACATCGTAAGGCTTATAGTCTGCAATAGAGGCAGCTTCCAGTCCTAGCACAACTGCGTGGCCATAGGCACGGATTAAGCCGCTTGCGCCTAGTTTGATGCCGCCGAAATAGCGGGTTACGACGACAACTGTATTGGTAATGCCCTGTTTTTTCAATACTTCCAGCATGGGTTTTCCTGCTGTGCCGGATGGTTCGCCGTCATCGCTGGATTTTTGCATCAGACCGGAAGCTCCGATTTGATACGCATAACAGTTATGCCGGGCATCCCAATATTGTTTGCGGATTTTGGCAACGTATGCAGCGGCTTCCGTTTCGGTATGCACTTCTTTCAGCGACGCAATAAAACGGGACTTTTTGACATCATATTCCGCAGTGGCTTCTCCATAAACTGATGTGATAAAAGGAACAGTCATATACGTATCTCCTTAGTATAAATGTTTCTTCTATCATACCGCAATCTTTGCTGTTTGACAAAGCGAAGATGTACATTCTTTTCATGCATCTATATGAAGTAAGGTTTCAATAGCCCGTTGGTCTTCATCTGAAAGGGCATGAATAGCACGAATGATGCGGCTGTCTTTTTCGGAAATAGAAGCACAAGAGGTACAGTCATGCTGGTTATTTTCTACGCCTTGACAGAACATGCCCGGTCTGCCTACTAGAACACAAATGGGAATCTGAAAGTAATCGGCCATTTTTAACAGTACGGAAATATCCGGTGAATACAGGCCTGTTTCCCACGAATACACCGCTTGTTTTGACATGCCGAATAAGGACCCGAATTCAGTTTGTGTCAGTCCTTTTTTCTTGCGATAAAATCTAATTTCTTGTCCTAATGTCATAATTCATACTCCTGTGATGTAACATCATGATGCATTTTATTTAAGATATAATATATCATCATTAATTATAATGTGAATATAAATTCGAGTCAACATTAAATTTAAATATTCTATGATATCGTTTAAATACACGAAAAATGCAATGCTAATATTACATAATTACTGTATTTTTTGTCTATATATCCCTGAATGTTGTTATATACGTTTTATTGGATAAAAAGCCAAATTGCATATATGAACAACTGGCAAAATACCATGCTGCCATGCGGGACAGCACCTAAAATCAATTATGCTTCTGTAAAAAAAGCTGCCGTGAGCTGCTGCAGGGCCTGCTGGTCAGCAGTTCCCATCAATTCTCTGGCTGAATGCATCGCTAAAATAGGAATGCCAATGTCTATGGTGCGGATGGGGAGCTGGGCAGACAGCAGCGAACCGAGTGTCGAGCCGCCCCGCATATCGGAACGATTGACGAAATACTGATAGGGAACATGGGCTGCCTGACAGAGCGCAGTGAGAATGGCGACGGCTTCTGCATCACCGGCATACGACTGGCTGCAGGCTGTTTTGATGGCAATGCCTTGCCCCAGTATGGGCATATTGGTCGGGTCGCATTTTTCCGGGACATTGGGATGCAGGGCATGAGCGACATCGATAGACAACATAAATGCCTGGCTTTCATCTTCCCAGCATTGTGCTGCTGTATATCCTAAGGATTCATAAACAGCTGTCAGTACCTGCGGCAGAATTTGCGATGCAGCCCCTTGTTTGGTATGGCTGCCGACTTCTTCGTTGTCAAAGAGGGCAATGACGTGGATACCTTCCGGCGAGGCAGGAGCCGTTAATCCTGTCAGACAGGCGTATACTGAAGTCAAGTTATCCAGACGCGGGGATGAAATAAATTCATTATGCCAGCCCATTAGGCAGCCTTCTTCTGTAGGATATACGGTCAATTCATAAGAAAGAATATCTTCAGGTGCGCACTGGCAGGTTTCTGCCAAAAATTCCATGAAGAAAGAGTCAGGTTGTTTGCCGTCAAGGGCCATGAGAGGAAGCATGTCCTTTTGCGGATTCAGTGCAATGCCTTCATTGGTTTTAGGATTCATATGGATGGCCAGACGCGGAATGGTCAGCAGCGGACGGCGGGCATCGAAGAGGCGGACGATGGGATGAAAGGGATCGCTGCCGCGCAGCGCGATTTTTCCGGCCAGCGATAAAGGCCGGTCAAGCCACGATTCCCGAATCATGCCGCCGTAAATTTCGGTGTTTAATTTTCTATATGTATGTGTCGTCATGGCTGCGGCAGGCTTGACACGCAGACAGGGAAAATCGGTATGAGCCGTAGCGATACGCAAATGGCGGCGCGGGTTGGCACCGACTGTAAATGCGATTAACGTAGAGCCGTAAATCGGAACATAATAGGCATGGTTGGGAAGCAAATGCCACGGTGTTCCCCATGCAAGCGGTGTGAACTGAGCTGCTTTTAATGCCTGCATGCTGTACTGAACTGTATGATAGGGTGAAGATGCGTGCTGAATAAACTGCAGCATGTCTTGTGGTGTATCGGATAGAGACATAGCCATAACTCCCTTCAAAACACATGGAATGTATTACATCTATATAGTATTCTTATTATATCATGTATAGATACATTACATAGGAAATAGAAGTGAAAAATTACATAAAATGGATGAAAATAATTTACTCTATACTATTCTCAAGCGGAATATACATTCACATGTAGACAGAATATTACAAGTGGAGTATAATAAATAAAAATATTAGAAACGCAAGATACGTATCTTATTTTATCATCAAGGAAAACTAGCAGCTGCACGACCAGAGGAGGTGTATGTGTATGCACTGGGAAGAAAGAACGGCAAGCAACGTCAAAGGAATTAAACCTTCAGGGATTCGTAAGTTCTTTGATATTGCGGCACAGGTAAAAGGGGTCTTGTCCCTGAGTATTGGTGAACCGGATTTTGCTGCTCCGGACCGCGTACTAAAGGCAATGGAACAAAGCTTGGAACGTAAAGAGACGAGTTATACAGCCAATGCCGGCATGTTGGAACTGCGGCAGGAAATCAGCCGGTATGTGAAGCGGCATTATGGACTGACATATGATCCGGAAGATGAAATTTTAGTGACTGTAGGCGTGTCTGAAGCCTTGGCAATGGCACTTTTGGCGTATACGGAACCAGGTGATGAAGTCATTATTCCCGATCCGGCATATGTTGCGTATCCGGCATCGGTGGAGCTGGCTGGCGGCAAGCCCGTGTTTGTGCCGACTTATCCGGAAGACGATTTTAAACTGACAGCAGCGGCACTGGAAAAAGTGGTGACGCCTAAGACGAAAATGTTGGTAATTGGGTATCCCAATAATCCGACAGGAACGGTCATGACCAAAGAAGAACTGCTTCCGATTGCGGCATTTGCCAAAAAACACAATCTCATTGTCATGACGGATGAAATTTATTGTGAGCTGATGTATGGCGATGCTAAATTTACGTCCTTTGCCAAACTGCCGGACATGCGGGAACGGACGATTCTCTTTAATGGATTTTCTAAAGCATGGGCCATGACGGGGATGCGTTTGGGCTATATATGCGCGCCGCGGGAAGGATTGGCGCCGATTTTAAAATTACATCAATACGCTATTATGTGTGCAAATACGCAGGCACAGATTGGCGGTATTACAGCACTGCGCGATTGTGATGAAGAGGTAGAAATGATGCGGCAGGAATATGACCGCCGGCGCAAGGTGATATACCATGGCTTGAAGGGAATGGGCCTGCCTGTATTTGAACCGAAAGGCGCCTTTTATATTTTCCCGGATATCCGGGCTACAGGTATGACATCGGCTGAATTTTGCGAAAAACTGGTGCAGGAAGAACAAGTCGCCGTTGTGCCGGGATCGGCATTTGGTGATAATGGAGAAGGCTTTGTCCGCATTTCCTATGCAGCCAGCATGGAAACGATTGAAGAAGCACTGCGCCGTATGTCACGGTTTGTAAAAAAATATAGTACAATTTAAATACGATAGTGTAATGTATGTTGGTGAAGAGATGGTCTTTTTGAGACTGTCTCTTTTTCCATCTATGGACGGGGATACATCGATGCTTGTTTTTGGCTGCAAGTAAAAAATGCAAATAAAAAGAAAGAAAGTAAGACAAAATACAATAAAATAAGAAAATATTTCATAAATAATTAAAAAGTATATAAAGTTATTTACTAAATGAGCTGATAGATATATACTATAGTACATGCTTCTGATAATGAAAATGGAGATGTATCATGCGAAAATTAGATGTTGCATCCGATATAGGCGGTTATGAAATACCTGCAGACGCGGCTGTCTAATTGGCGTTTTTTCAGAAGGGAGACATATAATGAATGATACAAATAAAAAAATAATACAGGAAGATTTGGAGCGAAGCTTAAAAGATCGCCATATACAGCTTATTGCCTTGGGCGGATGCATTGGTGTCGGCTTGTTCCTTGGTTCAGCGTCAGCGATTGAAAAAGCAGGCCCGGCAGTTGTTTTGGCATATTTGATTGCCGGTATCGCATTGTTTTTTGTCCTGCGGGCTATGGGAGAACTGACGATTGAATATCCTGTATCCGGTTCGTTCTGCGCACATGCTTATCAGTTTATGAGCCCGCTGGCCGGGTATATTTCCGGCTGGAATTACTGGTATTTTTGGATTGTGACGTGCATAGCTGAAATTACGGCAGTCGGTGTATATGTCCATTTGTGGCTGCCAGATCTGCCCCAGTGGATTTCCTGCTTTGCGGCTGTGGTCTGCATTACCTGCGCCAATTTGGTTTCTGCCAAAGCGTATGGGGAGTTTGAATTTTGGTTTGCGTTGATTAAAATTGTGACGATTATCGTTTTGATTGTCACTGGATGCGGCATGATTTTCTTCGGTCTGGGCAACGGCAGTATTCCTGTCGGGCTGGATAATTTAACAGCCTATGGCGGATTTTTTCCGCACGGCATAACCGGCGTATTTAGTACGCTATTGATGGTACTTTATGCGTATGTCGGTATTGAAATTATTGGTGTAACGGCAGGGGAGGCCAATCATCCGGTCAAGACGCTGTCGTCGGCTATTGATAAAGTACTGTACCGCATTTTGCTGTTTTATGTATTGTCTTTATTGGTCATCATGGCGATTTATCCTTGGAATCAGCTTGGGCATGCCGGCAGCCCCTTTGTCATGGTGTTTGAACATTTAGGAATTCGCAGTGCGGCCAATATTATTAACTTTGTAGTCATTACGGCCGCGTTGTCTTCGTGCAATTCCGGCTTGTACAGTACGGGACGCATGCTGTATAATTTGTCCCTGCAGGGCTCGGCACCGCACGGTCTTTCCAAGCTCAGCCGCCGCAAAGTACCATACCGCTGCATAGCCTTGTCTGTATCGTGCATGATGATTGGCGTCGTCCTGAATTACTTTTTGCCAGCGTCTATTTTTGAAATCATTACGTCGGTTAGTTCGTTTGCCTGCATGATTACGTGGTTTATGATTCTGGTCTGCCAGATGAAATACCGGAAAACCCTTTCGCCGGAACAGGTACAGAAGCTGCGGTATAAAATGCCTTGGTCGCCGTATTCCAACTATGCGACGCTTCTTTTCTTTTTAGTTGTCCTGGCTTCGGCATGCCTGCGGTTTAATACGCTGATTGGGATTATTGCGACCGTGATATGGGTCGGCGTGCTGTTGTGCGTATATTATGTCTTGGGACTAAACAAACGCCAGACTCAAGTTGAATTTGCACGGTATGAAGAAAAAAATAATCATACAGATGTCTGATATAGACAGCGTCTTGTATATAAAATAGCGAAAAGGAGTGAGACAGCCATGAATTTGGATGCACAAATAATAACGGAACAGTTTACGCAGCGCCCGGTGTGGGCAGAAATTAATCTGGATGCGGCAGCTGCCAACATGCGCCAGCTTCGGAAACTGGTTGGGCCGGATGTGTTGATTGCATCTGTTGTCAAAGCCAATGCCTATGGACATGGCGCTGTCGAAATGTCTGAAACATATTTAGAAAGCGGCGCAGATCAGCTGGCTGTGGCGTATTTGGATGAGGGAATCGAGCTGCGGCAGGCTGGTATTACAGCTCCCATTTTGATATTAGGGCATACTGATGGCTGCCGGGCAGCGGAACTGGTTGCCCATGGAATCGATCCGGCTGTGTTTCATGAAGAAGATGCCCGCTGCTTTTCTCAAGAAGCCGTGCGGCAGCAGCGGAATGCGCGGCTGCACATAGCTGTGGATACCGGTATGGGACGTATCGGATTTCTTCCCAAAGAAGAAAGTATTGCAGCCATTAAGCGGATTGCATCCCTGCCCAATATTACGATAGCCGGCATGTTTACCCATTTTTCGGTGTCGGATATGGCAGATGCGGAAAGTGTTGCCTATACCCAAGAACAATACCGAAAACTGCAGTGGTTTTATCGGCGGCTGCAGGAAGAACATATTTCTGTTCCGGTCTGCCACTGCAGCAGCAGTGCGGCTACGTTGGAATTTCCTGATTTTCATTGTGATATGGTACGGCCGGGAATTATCCAGTATGGCTGCCAGCCGTCTGATGAAGTCGTGAGCAAGGCCTTTGTGCCGCAGCCGGTCATGTCGCTGCGCTGCTGCATTTCTCATGTAAAATTTGTAGAAGCCGGTGAAACGATTAGTTACGGCAGACATTTTACGGCGAAAAGACGCACAAAAATCGCGACCCTGCCGATTGGCTATGCGGATGGCTATTCCCGCCTGCTTTCCAATAAAGCCTGCGTATTGGTTCATGGCCGCCGTGTGCCGCAGGTCGGCAATATCTGCATGGATCAATGTATGATTGACGTGACGGACGTACCGGACGCAGCCGTAGGCGATGAAGTCGTCCTCTTTGGCTCACAGGGAAACGCCTCGGTTCCGCTGGAAGAACTGTCCCATTTGATAGGAACGATTGACCATGAAATCCTTTGCAATATCAACCGGCGCGTGCCGCGCATTTATATAAAAGACGGTCAAGTCGTTCACCGTACAGATTATTTAAAACAACGGTGAAAAAAGTCAGCCGAACAAGATGCTGACGGCTGATAAGCAGAGAAATTCATATAGAACGGCAGAGACTTTTATATGGCATGATGCCCTTAAAAGTCTCTTTTTTGCATTTATTTTGACTTTTTGACTAATTAGCGATTTTTTGCCTCAAAATCATTGACAAACGAAGGCAATCATGCTATCTTGTATATAGTTGTTAGCAGTCATACACAAAGAGTGCTAACAATAGTCAAATGAGCAGAGGTGATGTATGTGGATTTGGATGAGAGAAAACAAAAAATATTGCAAGCAATCATTCAAGACTATATTACATCTGCTGAACCGGTCGGGTCACGTACTATAGCCCGCAAATATAATTTGGGCGTTAGTGCCGCGACGATACGCAATGAAATGTTCGATTTGGAAATGCTGGGGTATCTGGAACAGCCGCATACTTCGGCAGGACGCGTTCCTTCCAGTAAAGGCTATCGGTTTTATGTAGACTGCCTGCTGGAACCGACAGCGATTTCGGATGAAGAAAAACGGTTTATCCAAAACTGGTTTCAGGACAAGATGAGCGATGTCGATCAGATTTTTCAATCAACGGCCAAAGTACTGGCAAAGATTACGCATAACGTAACGTTGGTAATGGCGTCGCAGCAGCTTGGTTCTAAACTAAAGTATATTCGTTTTTTGCCGTTGGACAGCCGGCGGGCGATTATGATCGTCGTTGCTGATTCCGGCAAAATCGAAAACTGTATCTATCCGAAGCCGGAAACCATTGACGTAGACGAATTAAACGTCATTGCTGAAAAATTGACGCACTACTTAGCCGGTGTGCCTATGTCGCAGATTAATGCAGACATGCTGGAACAATTCCATGAATCGATTATTGATGAAGTGGAACTGTACCGCTTGGCGTTTCGGTCTATTCAACGGGCGTTTCGCAAAGAACACCAGCTGTATCAAGGCGGTGCCATGGAACTGCTCAATAAACCGGAATTTAAAGACGTGACCAAAGCTAAAAACTTGTTTACCGTCCTGGAAGAACAAGATGTCGTCACGAATCTGCTGCACGACGGCGGCAGTATGCCGGACAAGCGGGTAACCGTACGAATCGGAGATGAAACGAAACTTTCATCAATTAACGACTGCAGTATTATCGAGGCAACGTTCAAAGCACATGATGTCGTCTTGGGAAAGATTGCCGTGTTGGGGCCGACACGTATGGAATATGCTAAAATCATCGGCCTGCTGGATTTTATGAAACAGCATGTCACACATATCTTGGAACATTACCGCGATGACACGTAGGAGGATTGATACAGATGAGTAAAGATAAAAAACATAATAAAAAAGAAGAAGAAATAAAGCAGCAGACAGAAGACGCAGAAAAAGATGCTAAAAAGGCTGAAGATGTAAAAACGGCAGATGATGGAAAAGAAGCCGAAGCGAAACAAGACGCAGCGCAGGAAGCTCCTTCAACGGATGCCGATACAAAGGCAGATGCAGCCGCAGCAGAAATGCAGCAGCGGTATATGCGCCTGCAGGCCGATTTTGCAAACTTTAAAAAACGTACAGCCAATGAAAAACTTCAGATTTCTGAAGTCGTTAAAATGGATGTGCTGAAAAACGTTCTGCCTGTCATTGATAATTTTGAACGGGCACTGCAAATTCCGCAGGATAAGCTGACAGATGATTTGAAATCCTTCGTAGACGGCTACAGCATGATTTACAAACAGCTCGTAGGCGTTCTCGAAAAGGAAGGCGTCACGAAAATTGATGCCGTAGGCAAACCATTTGACCCCAATTATCATCAGGCTGTCATGCGGGTGCCCAGCGATGAATACGATGACGATGTCGTCGTAGAAGTATTGCAGGAAGGCTATTTGCTGGGAGATAAGACACTGCGCCCGGCAATGGTAAAAGTAGCATTTAACGGTTAATTATCGTAGAAATAATGAGGAGGAATTAATTATGAGTAAAGTAATTGGTATTGACTTAGGTACGACTAACTCCGTAGTAGCTGTCATGGAAGGCGGCGAACCTACGGTTATTACAAACACGGAAGGTTCTCGTTTGACACCGTCTGTTGTCGGCTTTTCCAAAACAGGCGAACGTCTTGTAGGCCAGCTGGCTAAACGTCAGGCTGTTTCCAACCCGGACAACACGATTTCTTCTATTAAACGTCATATGGGTGAAAATTACACCGTAGACATCAATGGCAAAAAATATACGCCGCAGGAAATTTCTGCTATGATTCTTCAGAAATTGAAGGAAGACGCAGAAAGCTATTTGGGCGAAAAAGTTACACAGGCTGTTATTACTGTTCCGGCATACTTCAACGACGGCCAGCGCCAGGCTACGAAAGATGCCGGCAAGATTGCAGGCTTGGACGTTCTTCGTATTGTCAACGAACCGACAGCAGCTGCCTTGGCATATGGCCTTGATAAAGGCGGCGACGGCAAGATTCTCGTATTTGACCTTGGCGGCGGCACATTTGATGTATCTATCCTTGAATTGGGCGACGGCGTATTTGAAGTAAAAGCTACCAACGGCAATACACACCTCGGCGGCGATGACTTCGATAATGCAGTTATGAACTGGATGATCAGCGAATTTAAATCGCAGACAGGCATTGACCTCTCGACAGATAAAATGGCTGAACAGCGTTTGAAAGAAGCAGCTGAAAAAGCTAAGATTGAATTGTCTACTGTTATGTCTACCAACATCAACTTACCGTTTATTACAGCTGACGCAACAGGTCCGAAACATTTGGATTTGACACTGACCCGTGCTAAATTCAATGAATTAACGGAAGATTTGGTACATGCTACGATGGAACCGACGAAGAAAGCTATTGCTGATTCCGGTTTCTCCATCGATGAAATTGATAAAATCATCCTCGTCGGCGGCTCTAGCCGTATCCCGGCTGTTCAGGAAGCCATCAAACAGATTTTGGGCAAAGAACCGAGCAAAGGTGTCAACCCGGATGAATGCGTTGCTATCGGTGCTGCTATCCAGGCCGGCGTTCTCGTAGGCGATGTCAAAGACGTACTGCTCCTTGATGTTACACCGTTGTCCTTGGGTATTGAAACACTTGGCGGTGTCTTCACTAAAATTATCGACCGCAACACGACGATTCCGACATCCGGCAGCCAGGTATTCTCTACAGCCGTAGATAACCAGCCGTCTGTTGACGTTCATGTCCTCCAGGGCGAACGTGAAATGGCTGCTGACAACAAATCCTTGGGTCGTTTTGAATTGACAGGCATTCCGGCTGCTCCGCGCGGAGTACCTCGTATTGAAGTATCCTTCAACATTGATGCCAACGGTATCGTAAACGTTTCGGCGAAAGACCTCGGCACAGGCAAAGAACAGAAGATTACGATCAAATCTTCGTCCGGCTTGGATAAGAGCGAAATTGACCGCATGGTCAAAGAAGCTGCTGCTCATGAAGCAGAAGACAAGAAACGCAAAGAAGGCATTGAAGCTAAAAACAACGCCGATTCCTTGATTTATCAGGCTGAAAAAACAGTAAAAGAATTAGGCGACAAAGCAGATGCAGCAAAAGTTGCTGAAATCAAAGACAAGATTGCTGCACTGAAAGAAGCCGTAAAAACAGATGATGTCGATAAAATCAAAGCGGCTTCGGAAGCCTTGACCAAACCGCTGTATGATTTGACCAGCGAAATGTACAAACAAGCCGGTGCACAGCAGCAGGCTGCACAAGGTCAGCCAAACGCAGGCGCACAGGCCGGTGCACAGCAGAGTGAAGCAAAAGACGAAAAAGTAGTTGACGCAGACTACAAAGTAGTCGATGACGACCAGAAGTAAGATAGATAAGAGGGGCTGCCCACTATGAGTAAAAGAGATTATTATGAAGTACTTGGCGTTCCAAAAGATGCCAGCGATGCTGAAATAAAAAAAGCGTTCCGTAAATTAGCTATCAAGTACCATCCAGATAAGAACCGGGACAACCCTAAAGCTGCTGAAGAAAAGTTTAAAGAAGTCAACGAAGCGTACAGCGTATTGTCCAATAAACAAAAACGCGCGCAGTATGACCAGTTCGGCCCCGACGCATTCCAAAACGGCAATGCTGCCGGTGCCGGCGGCTTCGGCGGCCAGGGATTTGGCGGTTTTGGCGGCTTCGGTGGTTTTGGCCAGGGCGGCGGTCAGGGATTTGGCGGATTCGAAGATATTTTCGATTCCTTCTTTGGCGGCCAGGGCAGTCGTCAATCCAGCAATGGCCCGCAGCGTGGTGCCGATTTGCGGTTTGATGTAGATATTTCCTTCAAACAGGCTGCTTTTGGCACAGAAATGGAAATTCAGGTACCGAAAGATGAAACGTGCGAACATTGCCACGGCAACGGCGCTGAACCGGGAAGCAGCGTGGAAACATGCCCGCACTGCCACGGCACAGGCCAGCAGCGTGTCGTACAGAACACACCTTTTGGCCAGATGGTCAATGTCCGTACCTGTTCGTACTGCGGCGGTACAGGCAAGCTGATTAAGAAGAAATGCACGAAATGCCATGGTACAGGAACAGTCAAAGTACGCAAAAAATTAAAAATCAAGATTCCAGCAGGTGTCGATGACGGCGCACGGCTCCGTGTAGCCGGTGAAGGGGAACCGGGCGTTCGCGGCGGCGGACACGGTGATTTGTACGTATACATTTTTGTACGCAAAGATGCCAAATTTGCCCGTGAAGGCAATGATATTCTTTCACAGGAAACGATTTCCTTTGCCCAGGCTGCATTGGGTGCGACGATTCGTGTCGATACACTGGA